>PBOM01000017.1 GCA_002724355.1 Actinomycetota bacterium
CCGCGTTCCGCCTCTCCAGCGATTACGGCCCTAGCGACAGCTGCTCCGAACTCGGGGTAATCAACACGGTCTTGGCTGTGGGTACCACAGTCAACTATTTGGTGGTCGTTCGCTGCTAGGTNCGCAGCTATGGTCTCTTTGAGCTCAAATCCCGCGTGATCTGCGCCAACNGCGATAACAGACACCGAAGGTTCTCCTTTGTTTGTGGCAACGCAGCTATCTTCCCACGCGAGAACCCAATTCTCGTAACCAATTCAACTAAGCGGATGATCCGTTGTTGTCAGTCGCAGTTGATATCTACTGCGCCTTCTCTCAACACGATTAGAGAATCTCCTGTCGCATCCAACACTGTCGATGCGAGGCCTCCTTGCGAGGTGCCTTCAATGACGTGGCCGACTTCAACGGCGAGGGTGGCCGCAGCATCGTGCGCGTTCAACATCGTGTCGACTCCATGTAGGTTAGCGCTGGATCCGGTAACAGGGCCCGACTGATCAATGAGTAGTCGTAACCATCCGGGGTTAGGGCATCGGACTCCCAGCGTGTCGCCTCCGTGAATCGGATCATCTCCGTGGAGGCGCTTGGCAACGATAGTGAGTGCTCCCGGCCAGTGTTGTCCGATCAGTTCTCGGGCTCGTTGGTCTAACTGGACGAGTTGTTCAGCTTGCGCCAGTCCACTCACTAACACCGGAACTGGTTGATTTCTGGGACGTTGTTTGGCTTCATATGATGCTTCGACGGCCGCTGTGTCGTCATATTTGGCCAGCAAGCCTGGGAGCGTGTCAGTGGGTGCGACTACTAATGCTCCTCTTTGCAGTGCATCTCTACCTGCTTCAAGATCAGACTGATCAACATCGTCGATAGGTCGGCGAGCAGCTACCAGCCTCTGCGCTCCTGATAAATCATGACCTATCTTCGGTGCGTCGTAACCACGAGAAATGGCTAGCTCGCACAGGCGTTGCGCTTGATTNGAACCACACTCGAGGACCAGCCAACCTCCCGGCCGCAGCCAATTTCGGCCTTGCTGAACCAAAGTGTCCAAGTAGACGAACCCGTCTTTACCTCCAATAAGCGCAGTCTGAGGCTCCCAGTCTTTTACGACTTTAGGCAGGTCATCATCAGGTGAAATATATGGTGGGTTTGAGATCAACAGGTCTAATTTCCCGAAGGCCTCTGTTGGCAGCGCTGCGAACCAATCACCATGGTGCAAAGAGACCCTCGCTGCATTTGTTCCTAAACCGGCAAGGTTTGATCTGGCTAGGGCCAACGCTTCTTCGGATATGTCAGTAGCGCAAACACGCGCTTGAGGTACTTCTTGCGCAATCGATAACGCTATAGCGCCGCTACCGGTTCCCAAGTCGGCTACGAGAAGGCCACTCTGGGCACTATCGCTCATCTGTTGAAGTACATCGATCCCGAATCCNGCTACCACTTCTGTTTCTGGGCGAGGAATCAACGCTCTTGAATCAACTGCNAGGTCCAATTGTCGGAAACCCCAGCTCCCGATTACGTATTGAAGGGGTTCTCCGGAAGCACGCCTCTGCGACATTGCGTCGACTCGAGATACAACTCTTTGAGTGACTGGTTTTTTNTCNTCNAGCAGATGAANGTCGAATCCAACGCCGGTAGCTTCNTCCACGATTCTCCGAGCACTAATTTCGTAGTCCTCGATACCGGCNGTTAGTAGTTGTTCGGCTATCTCATCNCGCAGTTGGCCGACCGTAAGAATTTNATCTGATTCGCTTTCAGGTTGGATCATTTCCAGCCTCAAGCTGTTGTTCGCGCTCGTGGAGCATGAGAGGTTTGACTACGTCATCAAGTTCTCCCGCCAACACGCGTTCCAACTTGTGGAGAGTTAAGCCTATGCGGTGATCAGTCACTCGACTNTCCTTAAAGTTGTAGGTACGGATCTTTTCTGCTCGGCCTCCACTCTTGACTTGATCTCNTTTTTGTGCCGCTTGACTAGAAGCCTGTTCTTCTTGGTGAAGCTTTAGAAGGCGCGCTCGTAACACTCGCAAAGCTTTAGCTTTGTTTTGAAGCTGGCTCTTTTCGTCTTGCATTGAGACGACGAGGCCTGTTGGCAGGTGGGTAACCCGCACTGCCGAATCTGTCGTATTAACAGATTGACCACCGGGTCCAGAGGAGCGATAGGTATCAATTTCGAGTTCGTTTGNATCAATTTCGACTTCAACTTCATCTGCTTCTGGGAGCACTGTCACGGCAGCCGAGGATGTGTGCACCCGTCCTTGGGACTCTGTGACCGGTACGCGCTGCACTCGGTGCGGGCCACCTTCGTGCTTGAGGTGGCTCCATACGGCGTCGCCCTTTACTAAAAATGCAATATCGGTGTATCCNCCCATGTCNCTGAAGTGACTTCCGAGGACTTCGATAGTCCAGCCNTTGGTGTTGATATATGAGCGGTACATCTCAAACAGGTCGCGGGCCCACAGGTTCGCTTCTTCGCCTCCCTCGGCTCCCCGTATCTCAACGATGACGTTACGGTCGTCGTTGGGGTCTCTTGGCAACAGTAAGTATCGAAACTTCTCCTCAAGTAATTCAGCATCTTCCAGCGCAGCTGTTTCCATCTCTCGGGCTTCTACAGCTTCATCACCGCTGCTTNNTTCGGCCATCTCTTTCGCCGCCGCAGCATCTTCGAGAGCTGTTCGCCATGCTCCCCCAACTTCGATCATTTCGGTCAGCTGCGAATGTCGTCGACTGACTTCGACGAATCGATTGCGGTCCGAGGTGACTTGAGGGTCGCCAAGCTGGGACTCAACATGAGCCAACTCTTCTTCTAGCTGCAGCAGACGATCAAGCACACTCTCAGGGTACCGACGACAGCCTTGTCCANTCGCGCCATCCGTCTGGTACCGCCACAACTTTTGCTGAATCAACGAGCCGTTCAGCAAGATCTCTGAGTATTTGATGCTCATCGCGTTCTGGCACTACCACCATGAGGTCTGCATCCTGGTTATGTAGCAAGCGTGCATCTGCGGCAAAGGGAACAAGATCGAGGTCGATTCCGACNGCACAAACTACGATCACTTCTCCTGAAGTTGATTTGCCCATCGCTACTGCGGGCACGGCTTCTTTGAGGTTGGTTCGTTGGATAGGAGGAGCGACAGCGACAAGTTCCGACAAACCAATCTTTTCTGGTTGAGCTAGCAGGTGGGCCCGCAGCCACCTTTCTGCTCCGAGTCGGTTCAATGGGTGTGGCTCCGCTCCAGGTAAACGATGAGAGCGAACAACACCTGCGACTTGTTCGATGGCCTGCGGTGTTGGAACCGCTCCGTGTAAGAGCGCGAATGCTTCCCTGTCATGGGCACCGACGCCTACTTCGATACGGGTTCCGANTTCATCGGAGACAATTCGAGCGACTTCGAGACCTGCTACCTCTCCGACGGTGACTCCATGTTCGTGGACTACTTCGAGACCTGCTTGTTGGAGCACCTCAACTAATTCTGGCGCTGACACCGCTTTCATTGGTGGCAGTGGTGGTGCTGGAACGGCTCGGCTTACCGAGTCTTTTTCTGCAGCAAAAACCTCTATAGGTCCTGTGAAGAGCGCTGCTCGTCGAGCCAATACTGATCCTTCTTGTGCGGCGAAGAGGTAGATATCGTCCGAAGNTGANCGAACTGACAAAGCNAGAGCGTTACCTAGGCCTCGGTGCGCACGTTCTTCGGCGAGCACTGCCACGCTGCCGTCGCTCAAGTTGGCGGATGCTCCCTCATCGGTTCCAACTACGTCTTCTACGGAAGCAGACAAATGCTCTCCCACGAGGGAACGCAGTTTCATCGCATGTAGTTGACGACGTCGCTCGGGTTCTAACCCCACGGGCTGGTTTATTCCGCAGCGGCGTCGGAGTTTTGTTCTGACCCTCGCCTACGCCCGTAGCGACGCTCGAAGCGTTCTACTCGCCCTGCGGTGTCAACGATCTTCATCTGTCCCGTGAAAAATGGGTGACTGGCGCTGGATAATTCAACGGTGACCAGCGGGTATTCGTTGCCGTCTTCCCAGACAATGGTGTCAGTTGTCTCAACAGTTGACTGAGTGATGAACGAAAAGTCTGCACCCGCGTCGCGAAANACGACGGGGCGGTAGTTCGGGTGGATATCACTTTTCATGGTGGGTCCATTCTGGCGGTTGCATCACCGAATCGCACACTCGCGTCAACAAATAGGTGCTTATCGCTTATTGAGTGTCGCTCGAACTTTTGCGGTTNGCCAAGTTGCTGAGTATTTCTTGGTTGGTTCTGGTCGACTGAATTTGATCAAGTACCCAGTCAATTGCGGAGCCTGAGACGTTGTCTTCGGTCGCTACAAGGGAGTCTGCGAGCGCCTGGCCTTCCAGCATTCGTTCCTCACCCTTGAGTCGTTGAAGCTCTCGGGTGCACGAGGCAACTACGTCGATGGCAGGGTAAACCCTGCGGTCAGCGGCTCGCCGGTCTAGACGCACCACGGAATTAGCGGTGCCCTGCAGGGATTCGAGGATCATTTCATCTAGGCGCCAGCCAGTCTCGATCGCAGCGGTAGCGACAACGGTCAAAGAGCCACCTTCATCAAGGGCTCGCGCTGCGCCGAAAAATCGTTTGGGTGGGTACAGCGCTCCGGCAGCGACTCCTTCAACTAGGACCTTCCCATTACCGGGCGCTACGAGGTTGTAGGCCCTAGCCAGTCGGCTGAGTCCGTCGATGAGGATGACGACGTCAAGTCCTTCTTCCACCATCCTTTTGGCTCGTTCAAGAGTCAGTTCCGCGACCTGGGTGTGTTCTTCTGGGGGTCGGTCGAACGTCGAAGCTAAAACTTCTCCTTCGACAACGTCTGCAATTTCNGTCACTTCTTCTGGTCGTTCGTCGATAAGCAGAACAATCANATGGAGGTCGGGGTGATTTCTTTCCAGTGCTACCGCTAACTCNCTAATGGTTGATGTTTTGCCGCATTCCGGAGGCGATATAACCAAACCGCGCTGGCCTTTGCCGATCGGTGCTACGAGGTCAATGACTCGGGCTGTTGGATTTTCTTCCCCGTCGACTTCAAGCTGTAATGANTCGTGGGGGTGAACGGCTTTGAGGTCTTCGAAAAGTGGCCGTTCTCGACTTTCTCCTGGCTCTGCTCCATTGATTTCATCAATCTGCACTAGTGCAGGGTTTTTTTCGTTCCTAGCTGCCGGCCGACTGGCGCCTTTGACAATGTCACCTTTGCGCAGTCCGTGGGTTCTGACTTGTTTTGCTGCCACATATACGTCGTCGTTGGAGGGCAATGGGCCTGTCGTACGAAGAAATCCATATCCCTCATCACGGAGGTCCAAGATTCCTTCGCATGGGACTGGTTCTCCCTGCCAGTTGTCGTCACGTTCGCGGTCCCGTCCACGGCGACGGCGACGGCGGTTACCGGGTTCACCGATACTCGCGTCATCATCTTCCCGCTGTTTGGGTGCTTCTGGCTCAGGTTCTTGATCGTCTCCGGAGGGGTTGCCTTCAACCGCGTCNAGATCCTTCGTTGGGGCATCCTCAGTCGAATCGGAGTCTTCTATCTCAGGTGTTCGGCGGACTCTTCGGGTAGTTTCCTCGCCCTGGTGGTCGTCCTGTTCAGCAGACGGGCCGTTCAGAATGTCGTCGATGATGGTCGCCTTTCGCGCTCGGGGGGCTACTGCAATTCCCAACGCACTGGCCATAGTTACTAAGTCATCACGTGACTTCGCCTCTAGCACCGTTCGGTCTGGCTGATCTGACATCTCATCCTCTTACTCTCGGGGCAAAACAATTGCGCCGGGAAGCTGTTTAAGGCCGCTCGTAGGAACCTAGGTGACAGCTGTCGCCCAGGCCCGGTTGCTTGATTCACGAAAACACATGAGCAACCGAACGATGTGACCAGGCTACTCACCTAGTGCCGTTACTCACAACGTGACCCGAATAGTCTTTACTGGGATACCGACGATACGAATTCCATCACTGCGTTTAGGTCNTCGCCCAGTTCAGTGCATCGTTCCGGTATACCCGCCAGGGCAGCAATTTCTTCTGGTTGCGGCGGGTTCAGGCCGGTGGCGTCAGCAACCGCTGTTTCAAATTTTGCTGGGTGNGCAGTGGCCATAACCGCTATCGGGCTGTTGTGNGAGTCGAAACGTCTCGCAACATTCACCCCAACCGCTGTATGCGGGTCAAGGAAGTCCTGCTGGGTCGAATGAAGTTCGCTGATTGTTTCTGCNACTTGTTGGTCCGAAGCCGCTCCAGCTTCGAAGGAAATACGGAGGAGTTCTAAAATGTTCTGCGGCAACGCGAGGACTCCCTCGGTTCGAAATTCTCTCATCGCCTCACTCAACCATGACGAGTCCTTGCCGCTTAGCTCGAANAGCANCCGCTCAAAATTGCTGGACACTTGGATATCCATTGCTGGACTGGTTGATGGCCGAACTTCCCGAATCTCCATGACTCCTGATAGATGAGCACGAGTCAGTATGTCATTGTGGTTGCTGGCCATGATCAAACGATCCAAAGGCAAGCCCATCTGCGCGGCTATATATCCCGCAAAGATGTTGCCGAAGTTGCCAGTCGGCACACAAAACGAAATTGGTTCGTTGGGACCCACGAGCTTGGAAGCAGTAGTGAAGTAATAGACGGTTTGTGCGGCTACGCGCGCCCAATTGATGCTGTTGACTGCACCCAATCGATGACTATCTCGAAATGCGGTGTCAGCGAACATTGCCTTAACTAAGTCTTGGCAGTCGTCGAAGGTGCCGTCAATCGCCACGTTATGGATGTTTGCGCTCTCAACGGTCGTCATTTGTCGTCGTTGTATTTCCGATACTCGACCGCGCGGGTGGAGCATGATGAGGTTGATTCCATCTCGATCTCTGCAAGCCTCTATCGCAGCGCTACCTGTGTCCCCCGAGGTAGCGCCAACAATTGTCACGNTTGTGTCACGACGCGACAATTCGTGTTCAAACAATCTTCCAAGGAGTTGCAGCGCAACGTCTTTAAACGAAAATGTGGGACCCCAGAACAGTTCAGCTAAGAAAAGATTTTCGTTGCGNTCANTAGTCAATGNCCGGACTGGTACCACCTCAGGGTGTCGGAAAGTCGTGTAGGANTCTTCNACCATTTTGGCTAGATCGTCACTGTCTATCGATGGTGACACGAGNGGTGTCAACACCTGAGTGGCTACCTCGCTATACGACTTTTGTCTAAACGACTCCAGGTCCGCAGGTGTGAATTTGGGGAACTCTGTAGGCACATAAAGCCCACCATCCGACGCCAATCCGGCCAGCAAGACATCGGCAAATTCGAGAAGTGGTGCCTTGCCGCGGGTGCTTTCGTACTTCACGTTTTCAAGCCTCGCCGCAACTATTCGCCCGCCACGCGAATCAGGGCACCGATGTCACGTACTTCTTTCAAATCTCGTAATTCGCGAATTGTGGACTGCATGTCTGCCTCTCGGGCCTTATGGGTTATGAATACAAGGTGAGCAGTGGCGCCTTGGCCTTGTTGTTCCATCGAGCGGATCGATACTCCGTGTTCGCCAAAGACATTGGCGACGGCAGCCAGCACGCCGGGTTGGTCTTCAACGTCCAGTTGTAAGTAAAACGCGCTGGTGGTTTCGTCGATGGCCCGAATTGCCACTTCGGAAAACGATCCCATGTCTCCCGCCACCCCTTGTTGCAAGTTTCTTGCGGCAGAAATGAGGTCTCCAAGCATTGCGGAGGCGGTAGGCCCACCCCCTGCGCCGCGTCCGTAAAGCATGAGATCACCGACCTCTGCGCCTTCTAAAAATACAGCGTTGAAGCTCTCCCGAACTGAGGCGAGCGGATGGTTCTGAGGAACCATGGTCGGGTGCACCCTGACTGCTACCTCTCTCCCATCGGATTCCGCTATGGCCAGCAATTTGATGACATGTCCCATGTGAGATGCAGCAGCTATATCCGCCTTGGAAACTTGACTTATGCCTTCCTGGTACACGTCTCCAGCAACGACCTTTGCACCGAAGGCGATAGTCGCCAATATTGCTGCTTTCGCGGCGGCATCGCCTCCTTCCACATCAGCTGTTGGGTCGGCTTCGGCAAATCCGAGACTTTGTGCCTCGGCCAGCACGTCGGAGTATTCGGCTCCTTCTTCAGTCATTTTGGTCAAGATGAAATTCGTAGTGCCGTTGACGATTCCCATGACTCGGTTAATGCGTTCTCCAGCTAATGAGTCTCGCAAAGCACGAATGAGAGGAATACCGCCNGCGACCGCCGCTTCGAAGAAGAGGTCTACTCCTCCGGCAGAAGCGGCTTCAAAAAGTTCTTGTCCGACGTTCGCTACCAACTCTTTGTTAGCGGTAATTACAGGCTTCCCAGATTTCAACGAGTCGATGACTAGTTGTCGCGCTGGTTCAATTCCTCCGATTGTTTCAACGATGATGTCAACGTCGGGTGAGCCAACTAGGGCTTGAGGTTCCCGTGTGAAGACTTCTTCGGGGAGGCTGACATCTCGGTCCGCGGAAAGGTTGCGTACNGCGATACCTGCTATCTCCAGTCGAACTCCAGTGCGCGCTGCTATGCGGTCCGCATCTGCATCAATGATTCTGGCTAATGCGCCACCGACTGTGCCGCAACCCAGAAGTCCAACTCGAACCGGTGAATGTGATTCCGACTGCATACCTTCAACCGTACCGGTCAAAGGGTTCATTGCTGATGTCGATTTATAGCTACGGTCCACTTGATGANCCTGAGACTGTTATTTAGCCCAGGTCAAGAANCGTTAGNTCTTCGATGGTTTCTCTGCGAATCACGGGTCGAGCCTCNCCATCNGAAGCGAAGATGACTGCCGGTCGGGGCATCCTGTTGTATGTACTCGCCATCGAGTATCCATAAGCACCAGTTACGGGGGTGGCTATCAAGTCGCCTACTTGCAGGTTTTCTGGAAGGTGGGCTTGTTGAACAATGACGTCACTTGATTCACAGTGTTTGCCGACTATTCGAGCTAGGGAGTTNCGCTGTTCAGTAATTCTGGTTGGAGCGAAAGCTGTATAGCCGCTGCCGTAGAGCATTGGTCGTGGGTTNTCGCCAAAGCCTCCATCGACCGCTATGTAGGTTCGTATTCCTGGTATTTGCTTGATGGTTCCTATCGAATAGACAGTGATCGCCGCTTGGGCAGCTATCGATCTNCCGGGTTCAGCAGACACTCGAGCGTTGATTCCTAGTTGGTTGCAGGCTTCGCTCAGCATCTCTCCCCACTCGGTGATGGAAGGAGCTGATTCTGATTCGAGGTATGCGACGCCNAGTCCNCCTCCTACCGATAACTCCGGTAACCCGAGNGGTTCGGAGAAACCGGCTACGACTTCGAGNGCTCGNGCAAAACTGTCGACTCTGAACACTTGACTGCCGATGTGTTGATGAATGCCCATAAGTTCTACGCCTGGGTTGGAGGCGCAGTTACGCACTGCTTCTTCGGCAGCACCGGATTCCAGTCCGAATCCAAACTTGGAGTCGTTTTGACCGGTTGATATGTATTCATGGGTGTGGGCTTCCACTCCGGGAGTAACNCGGAGTTGTATTTGGGCGACTAGGCCATCGATTTCGTGGAGGTGTTGTAGTCGGCTGAGTTCNTCGAACGAGTCGACTACGACTCGACCGACTGCATGGGTACGNGCGGCCAACAATTCGGTGAGCGACTTATTGTTTCCATGAAACACGATCCGTTCTCCGGGGATACCTGCNGCAATAGCTGTGAGTAATTCACCTTCGCTGGCTACGTCAATGTGNAAACCTTCCTCGTTCACGAGACGCGCCATCGCTGTGCACAGGAACGCTTTGCTTGCATATGCGGTTCCTTCACCTAATGCGTTNCGTGCTTCCCTACACCTTGATCGGAGGTGTTGTTCGTCATAGATGAATAGCGGTGTGCCGTATTCAGCTGCTAGTTCATCAACGGATAGCCCTGCGATCTGTAGCTCACCGCGAGGTCCAACTTGTGCCGAGTCGGGCAAAAGAGACATTGGTACAGGACCTTCAGCGATTTCTGTGTGATTCATGGGGTCCTTTCACATTTCTTCGGGCGCAGTAATACCGAGAAGATCGAGTCCTATGGCGAAGCCGATGCGAGCAGACTCGACCAACCAAAGTCGGGCTTGTTGAAGCTCCGTAGCGACNTCAGATCGAAGAACTGGGCAGTCGTGATAGAAGCCATGAAATGCTGCCGCTAATTCTCGGATCCAGGTTGCTACACGATGGGGTGCTCTATCGCGCGCAGCAAGTTCGACTATCTCCGGGAGGGTGGACAGGCATCGAAGAATTTCTAGTTCTCGCTCATGCTGCAGAACTGTGACATCCATCGCGTCGATGAGGCAACGAGAAATTCCTCTGTTTGTTGCCTCACGGCTAACTGCCGCTATTCGAGCATGTGCATATTGCACGTAGTACACAGGATTTTCGTTTGCCTGACTGGATAACACATCAATGTCGATGGTTTGTCGGGTGTCGATGGACTGGAGCAGGTACGCAAAGCGAGCGACGTCTGGGCCAACGGCTTCNATGAGCTCACTCACTTCGACCATGGTCCCAGTTCTTTTTGACAGTTTGATTTCCTCGCCGCCTCTAACCAACGTCACGTTTTGACCAATGATGGCTTCATAGCAATCAACTGGGTGACCCAGCATTTCCATAGCGGCTGCCATTCTCGGGACATAACCGTGATGGTCTGCCCCAAGAACGTCGATAACGAGTTCGCCNCGATCAAATTTCTGATTGTGGTAGGCGATGTCAGGCACGAAATAGGTGGGTTCTCCGTCGCTCTTGATAAGAACCCGATCTTTTTCATCTCCAAATTCGGAGGTTCGCAGCCATGTCGCTCCTTCACGTTCGTCGACCCAGCCTGAACTTCGAAGGAGTTGTATGACTTCTTCCATAGCTCCGGACTGAACAAGTGCTTTTTCGCTGGCCCAATGNTCGAAGGTCACGTTCATCGATGTNAGCGAATCTTGGACATCTCTTAGCGCTCGTTGTTGACCCCATGCAACGGGTTCTACTCCATTAGGCATTTCACTTGCCCACTCGGNGACGTATTCGCCGGCGTATCCGTCTTCGGGCAACTCCGTACCATCTCGTCTTGCTACTAACGAGGCANCGAACAGNTCGGTCTGAAGTCCTCGGTCATTGACGTAGTACTCGGTGAAGGTTCTATAACCGCATCGACGGAAAATGCGGGCCAGACTGTCGCCGTATGCGCCCCAACGGCCCCCTCCTGCGTGCAATGGACCAGTGGGGTTTGCTGATACAAACTCGAGATTGATGGATGCGCCATCTCCAACTGTCGGTCGCGCGTAGTCTTGTTCGCCTTGGGTGAGGACGTCGATCAGCACGTCATGCAGCCACTGGGGGGAAAGATAGAAGTTAATGAAGCCNGGGCCTGCTACTTCGATTCGGTCAATCACATTGAAGTCNCGCGACTCAACAATCTTGGCTAGTTCTGTCGCCAATTCCCTTGGATTACGCTCAAGGCGTTTTGACATCACTAGGGCAACGTTTGAGGACCAGTCGCCATGCTCGCGTGCTCCGGGTCGTTCCATTTGAACGTCGGTCGCGGCGATTTCAATATCTAGCTCTCTAAATGAGTCCGCCAAGGCTTGTGCCAAGACTTCTGTAATCACCAATGTGCTCCCTGCCGGTCACAATGCAAGCCCGTCATCATTGTGATGGCGGGACAATCTTGACTGTACCGCTGCGACCCTGCTCACCCGAAGCGACTTATGATTGCATTTTGAAATAGGTGTTGATGTGGAGCAATTTGTTCGACGCGATACATTCGCTAGCCCGCCCTCGTAGCTCAGGGGATAGAGCAGTGGCCTCCGGAGCCATGAGCGCAGGTTCGAATCCTGCCGAGGGCGCAAAGAAGTTGTTTGGTCATTGCCTACCTGGTTATTGCCGCTAACCAGTGACTACATTCAGAACGTGCTGAGNGACCTATTGACTACAGCAAAGGTGTCTCCATGGGGGGTGCTCGCGGCGGCGGCTATGACACTGGTTGCGTTAGCGGTCTCCTGGAAACTCGATCTTGGCTTAGTTCGTTCGATTTCGTTGAGTTCCATTAGGTCTGTCCTACAACTTCTGTTGGCCGGGGTCTTGCTTGTTCCTGCGCTCAGGTCCGGGGCTCATCTGATGTGGTCTTGGTTGTGGTGCTTCGCCATGCTGATCTTTGCTACTGGACTAGTGAGGCGTCGCACGACTGACTTGGGTGAGCACCGACCGTCGTATTTACTTTGTGCTCTTGCAGTTACCGCACCTGTGGCATCTGGCCTCGCAGTGGTGTTTTGTTTCGACGTGCTACCGCTTCAACCATCAACGCTTGTGCCTATGGCCGGCATAGTTCTTGGCAACACGCTCCCCGCGACNTCTGCGGGAGCCGTGAGATTTGTGGAGTTNGTGCGCGACGAGCGCGGTCAAATAGAAGCCATGCTCGCTTTGGGCTTTAAAGCCCGCACNGCTATCCGACCTCAAATCACCAAAGCAGTAAAGATTGCTTTGGTGCCGCCGATTGAGCGGATGAGGATGATCGGCTTGGTATTGCTTCCAGGCACCATGACCGGGATGCTTCTGGCTGGCGTCGATCCGCTTGAGGCAGTTATGACTCAAATGGTGGTCAGTTTTCTAATACTCGGGGGCGTCACGTTAACAGTTACAACCGTCGTCTTTGGCTGCTCACTTTCGGCTATTGACCGCGGCAAACTCGTACTGGTCAACGAGGGCAAGGCCAATTAGGCCTTCCAGCCGGTTAACTCAGTTCGTTCAATCACGATGGCCGGCCCTTTAGGGCGTTTTTCTTGNTACTGGGTGTAACGCTCTGATAACAGATCGATCGCGCGGTCAAACTCGTTACCGCTTTGGTGCACCTTTGCTCGACCCCTGATGCGCACCCACCAAAGCTGCTTCCAGTCGTCATCGTCATACCGGTCCACGAGAAGGGTTACTTCGGGGAATTGCTTTATATTTTCCAGCCGCTTTAGTTCAGTTGTTGACTTCTTCTTGTGATCAATAGCCGTCACGACTGTCCGGTCATCGAAGGCGAAAGTTACGGGCACTAGGTCGACGCGTCCATCCGCTCGGATAGTCGCCAGCGTTGCCACACGGGCGTCGCTCAATAGCTCTAGCAGTTCAGATTCGTTCATTAGTCCTCGGGGGTGCGTGCCTGTTCAGTGGTGAGCAATATGGCAGCGCGAGGGGTCACCCTAGCTTGCGGTTCGTCATGACCCAAAAGCGTCNTGACTATTGGTTTTTAATAGGTGAAATTCNTCTCCACCACGTATTCTCTTTGGCATGGCTTTAGCTGAGGAAAGCACCGAAGCACCCAAACGCGAACGTTGGTCCTTTCAATGGAAAGAACTCCATGAAGAGGTAATCACCTCTGGTCTATGTACAGGCTGCGCTGGTTGCGTAATCAGTTGCCCTCATGACGTAATCGGTTACGACCACGTTCAGGGCGGCTTTAAGCCTTTCCACATCGAAGAAGAACTCGGGGAAGCTAACTGCGGTCACGGCGAAAAGGGATGCACTAGCTGCACGCGCGCCTGTCCTCGATTCCGGACTTGGGAGGATGAGGCAGACGACTTTTTATTCAGCAGGCCACGGACTCCAGAGGAGCCTTCGGGAATATACAAAGACATCATCTTGACTAGAGCNTCGGACGATTTCATTCATCAGGTCGGACAGGATGGTGGGCTTGTGTCAGCGATTCTCATTTGGGCACTNGAGAATGGCTATATCGACGCTGCGCTTACCTCATATGTTGGGGAAGGTGAGGGTTCACAGTGGACAGCTTCACCTGGTGTCGCATTTAACCGGGATGATGTAATTCGAGGAGCGGGGAGTCGCTATACCTACTCCGCTAACACCCTCGCATATGACGAAGCGATCGAAGCTGGTGCAAAGAAAATCGCGCTAGTCGGAATGAGTTGCCAAAGCTCGATAGTTCCAGTNGCCAAGTCAAGAAAAATCGGCAAAGTCGGCAACAGGTTTGCCCTAAACATTGGCNTGCTTTGTTCCAAGTCCTTCGATGAAGCAATTTTCGAAGAACTCTTCGAGCAGAAGTATGGTCTCGACCGCCACACGATTAAGAAGACAAATATCAAAGGTGTCTTCCAAATCTGGACCCATGATGGCGGCTACTACGAGATCAACTTGAAGGAATGTCACGCTTGGACACGAGAGGGTTGCAACCATTGCCCGGACTTNGCTGCTGAACATGCCGACATATCGACCGGTGGCATAGGTAAATACAGTGACTGGACGCTAACGATTGTTCGCACGCCGTTGGGTCGCGAAATCATCATGAAAATGTTGGAGGGCGGCTATCTCATCGGGCGACCCGGCGACGATGATCCAGGAGCGATTGAACTCATGCACAAGTTGAGCCAAAAATCGCGAACACGATGGCCAGAATTTGCTTGGGAACAGCCAGCCCTTCTTCCTACCCGTAAGTAATTCGCCCCAAATGTTTCACAAGCATGTGTTGATGAGGTCAACCATGCTGGGTCTTAAGTCATCCGCTTCCAGGAACTCCGGCAGTCGCTCCTCTGGAATGACGTCAGCCGCACGCGACGCTGAGCAACGACACAAATCCAAGAGTCGTTCTGAATTTTGTGCACAAGCAGCGAGATAATTTTCTTTCGTCGCTGAACTCCATACGGGTGGCCTCTCCACTCCCCTGCATTGCACTAACAAACCTGCGAGTTCAACCGGGAATTCGTTGAAGGCACTCATGCGGTCTTCAAGGGCTGCTANGTCACTCGAGTCGACGTCGTAAGCCAACAATTCTGCAGCACAGTGGCAGGGGCCAACAAGTCCAGAATCTGAGATACATGAATCAAGGAAAGCCACCGTGGTACCGATATCAAGTAGATACTCGCTTGTCCTAGACGTGGTCTCAGTCGGCAATGTGCCTGGGTTACTGAAGGAAGATTCTGACGGGTCCGCAGGACGANCTTGGGGTGGTTGGGAAGCGCATGCGCTAATCCCCAANAAAGAGATAACAACCAAAAACCGATATAGAAGATTTGGTTNGGCAAAGTTCTGCACAGGAAAAGCCTAGATGGGGTCCATGCCGGCTAGCTCGCGAGCAGTGACGAAAACCTGGTCAAGCATCGGTTCCGTTAAGCGTCCCGTGAAAGTGTTTTGTTGACTTGGGTGGAAAGAGCACACCACGTGTCTCCCTATTTCGTCACTTTGGTGTTTTATTGGCACCACAACTCCATGACCAAATTTGGGTCTCGGACGTATTCCGAGGATCGANCTCGCAACCTGATAACCGAATTGGCCCAACGCCACAAAGACTTTGCTCTCCGTAAGAAGAGCTAATTCCTTTTCGATGTATGGAAGACAGTTGTCTCGCTCTTCTGGCGTTGGTTTGTTCCCAGGCGGGGCGCACCTTACGGCCGCAGTTACATACGCATCCTGAAGTGCAAGTCCATCATCAAGGTGAGTGGCCAACGGCTGGTTCGCGAAGCCAGTTCTGTGCAGCGNCGCAAAAAGGAAATCTCCAGATCGGTCTCCCGTGAATACTCGACCAGTTCTATTTGCGCCATGAGCTGCTGGGGCTAAACCAACGATGACGACTTTCGCTGCGGGGTCACCAAACCCGGGAACACCTCGACCCCAATACTCTTCCTCGGCATACGCCGCACGTTTCTCTTGAGCAATTTTTTCTCGCCATTGGACAAGACGTTCGCACCGACGACAGTCGGTTATAGCTTCAGCCAACGCAATGAGAGAATCCACAACGCCGAGTGTTGCAGACTCTGAGGCGTCTTTACGACTACGGTCACACTTCGTGGCTTCATCTCATCGACCTTGTCTAATACTTCTGGTCCGGCACGGACAGACACCCACGACGGGTATTGAGCTTTATGGTCGCAAGCCAGGCATTCACCTATCGGAGATTGGGGCAGACCAAGCAAGAAAAGTGGGTGCGCGAATAGCTGCTATGGGAGCGAAACGCATTACTGCTATTTACAGCAGTCCTTTAGAAAGGACCAAAGAAACAGCTAGAGCTATCTCCAAAGAAGTCGGCATCAAGGTTAAGCAGGACCGAGGCTTGCTTGAACTGGACGTAGGCGACTGGACCGGCCGCAAACTGAGCCAGCTCAGGAAGCTAAATACCTGGTCCGCAGTGCAGAAATATCCTTCGGGATTCAGGTTTCCTAATGGCGAGTCATTCGTAGAGATGCAAACACGGATGAGTGACACGGTCGCTCGTCTAGTCACAAACCATCCAGGCGAGACCATTGTTGCGGTCAGCCACGCCGACCCCATTCGTGCTCTAGTTGCGCATTCCATGGGAACGCACCTAGACCTGTTTCAGCGGACGGTGGTGTCTCCTTGTTCAGTTACAGCGATTCTGTACACATCTGGCGGTCCCGTTGTGCTGTCTGTAAACAACACTGGCGAACTAAGTGATCTCTCACCTGCTTAATCGAGCCCATTATTCTCAATAGGAACAATGACTGATAACTACGAAATTAGAAACCCAACAAACTTCGTTGCCGGAACGGTAGGCGACGCTGGTGACCGTATTTTTTATCTGCAAGCACAAACAGAAGATGAGGTCTTGACTCTCAAGCTCGAAAAGGGTCAAGTCCAATCGCTAGCTAGCCACCTTGCCAACGTGTTGGAGGCAGACCAGATCGATCAAACTTCCGTTGAACTTAAGGAAATGGTGGAACCGCCGAACGCAGCATGGACGGTGGGAGCGTTAGCCATAGGGGTCACCGAGGATCCAAAGGAAATAGTCGTTGTAGCCCAGGAATTACCTGACCGGGAAGACGACGCCCCATCCGAGGCTCATATCCACATTAGTTATGGTCAGGCGAAAGCTTTCATCGACCATGCCTTGTTTCTAATCGAGTACGGACGCGACTTCGGGCGACAAAATGGGCATAAACCCGTCGGTGAGTGACGACACCACAGGAGACAGCGACCAGTCCTCAAATCAGCTGGTTGATTTCGACGAAGCGATTGAGGTGTTACGGGAAGGTGACATCGAACTGCTTGCTCGAATGCCCTATAGCTCGAACGCCACATTTCTTGTGCGGGCCGACGCAAAGGAAAAAAGCGTAAAAGGCATCTATAAGCCAGTCGAGGGTGAGCGACCGCTGTGGGATTTTCCCCCAGGTCTATACAAAAGAGAAATAGCCGCGTACGAGTTAAGCCAACAATTGGGTTGGAATGTCGTACCTCCAACTGTTGAACGAGTTGGACCGCACGGGATTGGTTCTGTCCAATTGTTCATTGACGCTGACTTCGAACAGCATCACTTCACGTTGGTTAAAGATCCGAGAAATCATTTAAGTCTTCAAAAGCTTTGCGTTCTTGACTTGTTAGCTAACAACACCGACCGAAAGGCGGGCCATTGCCTGCTCTCTAGGTCGGGTTTAATTTTCGGTATCGACCATGGACTCTGTTTCTCAAGTGAATTTAAGTTGAGAACAGTGATATGGGACTTTGCAAACCAACCCATTAATGAGGCTCTAATGCACGGGGTGGGACAGGTCTGTGAGGGCTCCGTCAATCGGGTCATAGACTGGCTTGAGGAGCCCGAGATAGAAGCTCTTATCAGCCGGTCGCAATGGGTCAGGGAACACCCGTTCTTTCCAGAGGATGACGGTTATAGGTGGCCTTGGCCCTTGATTTGAAAACCTGGAAGACCCACTAAAAACAGTGACGGGCAACAGGAGTTATTAGCGCGACTTCAGTGCCTCAATTAGTGCCGGAATCACTTTGTGAACATCCCCCACAATTCCCAGGTCAGCGACTCCAAAGATCGGGGCTTCTGGGTCCTTATTAATGGCGATGATGTTCTTGGAGCCCTTCATACCTACTAGGTGTTGTGTAGCTCCTGAGATACCACAGGCAACATAAACATTTGGCTTAACGACTTTGCCAGTTTGGCCAACCTGCTTCGCGTAGGGAACCCAACCAGCATCAACAATGGCTCGGGATGCGCCCGACGCCGCTCCAAGCAGCCCGGCTAGCTCATCGACCATCTCGTAGGCTTCAGGCTGTCCCAGGCCACGTCCACCTGACACAACTACTTCGGCATCATCTAATTGAGGTCCGGAACGTTCTTCTACATGTCGGCCCGTGACCGCTGCCGCCCCAGCTGCACCGGGGTCGACGGTGTCGACAGCCACGACTTCGGCTGGTGCTCCGCCTGTGGCCTCGGCCTCAAAAGACTTGGGCCGGAATAGGGCTAATGAGGGTCCATCGTTTCTGAAAGCTGTGAATACGTTTTGGGTACCGCCAAAAACTGGCTCCTCTACGACCAATGCTCCATCTTCGATTGACGCGCCTACGTTGTTTGTTACAACGGGTTGGTCGAGTCGCACCGCGAGCCTCGCTGCCGTGTCGCGCCCATCGGGCGTTTGACCAAAGAAAATAGCGTCGGCTGAGTTCGACTCTAAATGCGCCTGCAGTGTCGCTGCGGCATGAACTCCCATCAGCTTTCCGTCAATAGGTCCGGTGCTGTAAACCGTTGAAGCTCCATGGGAACCCAATTCGGCTGCCATAGCGGCTCCGTCTCCTGCAACGAACACTTCTACCTTTGTTGCTAGGTCTCGAGCCGCTGCCAGCAACTCAAGTGTCAATCCACTTGGACCACTTTCATCGCCTTCACCAAAGACAAGGATGGTTTCAACAGACATTTGCGACCTCCTCAGACGATCTTGAGTTCACCCAAGAACTCAACAATTTTCTCGTGGGCGTCACCTTCATCTTCGATGACTTCCCCTGCTTGTCGTTCTTCTGCGTCGGTGACTCTCAGTGTTTCTTGTCGTGCACCACTTTGACCCACGCTAGATCCGTCTACACCCAACGCTGCTAGGTCAAGTTCTTCAACGGGTTTCTTTTTCGCCGCCATAATTCCCTTGAAAGATGGGTAGCGGGGTTCAACAACGCCTGCAGTAACTGAAACCAGAGCCGGGGTTTGGCATTCCACATCGTCATACCCGGCTTCGGTTTGACGCTGAACTTTCACGGTGGTGCCGTCAATCTCGATTTGTTTTGCGAATGTGATTGATGGCATATCGAGCACACCTGCAATCATTTCCGGCACTGTTCCGGTGTAGCCGTCGGAGGATTCAACCCCTGCGAGGACTAGATCGGGTGACATTCTTGATATTGCTGCCGCCAGAACTCGAGCGGTGCCTAGAGCATCGCTTCCGGCTAGCGCATTATCACTAACGAGAACTGCGTCTTCGGCACCCATCGCTAACGCTGTTCTAAGTCCACTGACTTCATTATTGGGGGCCATGGAGACAAGCGACACTTCGCCTCCACCGGCGCTCTCTACCAGTTGGAGAGCCATCTCTACCCCATATGAATCTGACTCATCGAGAATCAATTTGTCATCTCGCTTCAAGTAGTTCGTGGAGGGATCTAACTCACCCGGCAAAGCAGGGTCAGGAATTTGTTTGACGCAGACTACGACCTTCATGGTTCTGGATTCTGCCCCGAGGTTCTGGGAGATCCAAACGAAAAGTAGAAAAACTTTTATTGGATACGAGCGAAGGCCATAAATAGAAGCGTCTGCAAAGCAGTGATTCGACTCTGGCACCAAAAATCGCGACACTGGCTAGGTGCGGATCTTGCTCCTCGTTAACGAATCGGCGTCATCCGTCACAGCAAGAACCCGTGTCCTCATTCAGGCCGCACTCGCTGAACATCACGAAGTAGAGCTCGCGATGACTAGCCGTCGCGGTCACGCGTCGCGGCTAGCGCGTGGCGCGGCCTCTACCGGCACCGACCTAGTAGCCGTCTTGGGAGGCGACGGCACCCTTAACGAAGCCGCCAACGGCCTCGCGGGAACTGATTGTGTTCTAGCTCCTTTGCCAGGCGGGTCCACGAATGTCTTCGCGCGAACAATCGGCTTAGATGACGATCCACTGAATGCGACAAGACAAACGATCGGCGCAATATCGGATAATTCGATCCAGTCGGTGGGTCTAGGCGAAGTTGCGGGACGCTACTTTCTCTTCCACTGCGGAAACGGCTTCGACGCTGCGGTGGTCAGGCAAGTGGAGCGGCGCCCTGGAGTGAAGCGCTATGCGAGCCATCCATTATTTCTCTGGGCTGGGGTCGATACGTGGCTCCGTCACTATGACCGTTCGCGACCCAGGATGAAGGTGGTACATCCACTAGCAACTATCGATGACAGCTACCTGACGATCGTGCTGAACACCAACCCGTACACATATTTGGGTAGTCGGCCATTGTCTTTGGCACCTAGCGCGACATTGAGTAACGGCTTAAGCGTGGTCGCGTTACGCACCATGTCATTTCAAACAATGCTCGGTTTACTTAAGGATCTTTTCGAAGGAAAACCGCTCGAGAATTGCGACGCAGTGCATGTCGCTAATGACTTGTCTGAACTGTCGATAGTGGGCCATAGCCCATTTCCTTACCAATTAGACGGCGACTATCTGGGCGAAGTGAACCAGCTTGATTTCTCCTGGCGCCCAGACACACTTCGACTAGTTATTCCCACTTGACCACCTGAGACCTTTAACTTTTTGCATCCAGATGTTTCAAGATGTCACTGGGGACGTCAGTGATGAGTCCGTCTACACCCATCGCAACTAGTTGATTGGCCCGTTCTAAATCGTTCACCGTCCATGGGTTTACTTGGAGCCCGTTTTGTTTGGCCGCCTCCACTAGATCCCTATCAACAATCGACTCATGCGGATGAACGGCTTGATGTCCTCGCTCCAGTGCCTGTTCAATTGTCGAACGCCAGGGCGTTTCCCAAAATAAGAGCGCCGTTGGCAGCTCCGGGGCGCTTTGGTTAACGCGGTCAACAGCATCGTGGTTAAAGGATGAAACAAGCCAACGTTCTAGGGGCTCGGAGCGAATTTTCAATAAATCGATAAGTGCTTCCCCTAACTGGAATGCTGCGCGGGGGTTCTCATCAGAACTCTTAATTTCTATATTCACCCTCAATGACCCGCAAACATCCAATACGGCGGGAAGCATTGGTACGAAATTAGGTAGCTCGGAAACGTTAGCTTTTTCTATGGATATCCCGTCGACATGAGGGTCGTGGTGAACAACTATGTGCCCATCCCTGGTCCGCCAAATGTCGAGTTCCACTCCGTCAACACCCATGTTTACGGCTAACTCGAATGCGCGAATTGTGTTCTCTTGAGTGTTTTGTGAAACACCTCTATGCGCGAAAATCGCCGGACGAGGTCTCACTAGTTGCCGCACTGCTTGAGGAAAAGTTTCTCTTGATTGCCCACGAGACCGACCGTAATCTGTCGTAGCGCTGCAAAGGCATCATCTTTGTCACTCACTCCCGTACGGGTGCCAATTTGTATCTGGAGCAGTTTCTCGCAGCCGAGGTTTGTAGAGTCGGCGACGGACAATTATTCGTGAATCCCCTGTTCACGGGTAGCACCTGGAGGAAACAGAGACGTGAGCGCTCGAGGATCGATGTTGCTGGAGAGCGGTGTGTGGAGAAACACCGCCAAGTGCCGGGAGGCAGACCCCACTCTTTTCTTTCCGATTGGTTCGACGGGAAGGGCGTTACGACAGATCGCCGCAGCCAAGGCTGTGTGTGTTGACTGTTCAGTGAAAGACATGTGCCTTGAGTTTGCGTTAAAGACCAACCAAGACTCAGGTGTATGGGGCGGGGCTTCTGAAGAGGAGCGTCGCCAGTTGCGTCGTGAACGCAGCAGAGCTCGCAGACAAGCTAGTTGAACTAGGCCACCGACTTGTAGCCCTCAGTTCTCTTACTAGTTGCCCTAGTTGCGCGGAAGCGGCACTTCGATAAGAGCTTCCGAACCACTCGTGTCTGCTCTTCGACGAACTTCGATGCTTCCAGTTAATTCCGTGGTGACCAGCCCTCGAATGATCGATAATCCAAGACCTTGCTGTGAATCGCCGTCGAAATCTTCGGGCACCCCGACTCCGTTATCGCGGACTGCCATCCTGATTTCGCTCTCAGTCCGATCAAGCAGAATTTCTACTAGACCAGTGCGTCCTTGGGTAAAAGGCACTTCTCTAGTAAATGCATGATCAACGGTGTTCTGTAATAGTTCGTTCAAGACGACAGCAAGTGGTGTCACTATGTCCGAAGGCACCAGGCCAGCGTCCCCGTGAACTTCGAAATGGATGGGGCGATCCGGAGAAGTAAAGCTGTCTTGGGCTGTTCGGGCCAACATTTCGGCGACCTCACTTAAGCTGACGTCGTCTGTCGTTTCGTTAGCCAGAGTTTCGTGCACAAGAGCAATTGCTCTAATGCGGCGCACTGACTCATCAATTGCCATTTTGGCTTCGGTCGATTCAACACGACGGCCTTGGAGGCGCAGTAAAGACGAAATTGTCTGCAGGTTGTTCTTTACCCGATGGTGAATTTCTCGAATAGTCGCGTCTTTAGAAACAAGAAGTCGATCTCGCAACCGCAATTCAGTGATGTCTCTCAACAAAAGCAACGACCCCTGTAACACGTCTCTTTCGCTAATGGGCATTCCCATGAGTTGTACCGCGGTGTCATTGCTCTCGATTTCTGCAACAACGGCGCGGGGTCGTTCGGAAACAGCCTTAATTGCCGGGTGTCGAATTCCAATATCTGCAAGTCGTCGACCAGCCACGTTTCCTAGTACCCCGACGCGGTGCAATGTGCTCAGCGCGTTTGGTGACGCGTACTGAATTCGCGACTCGGGATCGATGACGAGCATGCCATCCCCAACGCGTGGAACTTGCTCAAGGTCTACTTCGTTGTCTTGATAGGGAAATGTTCCTGCTGCGATCATTTTCGCTAGTTGGTGGAAAGCTTCCAAATACGTTCGCTCAAGTTCACCGGGGTCGCGACGCTCGGCGAAATTCGGTAGTAGCTCGCGGCTAAGGACGCCAATGATCTGGTCCTCGTGCCTTATCGGAATACACATCACGCTAGCCCTCCGGTTGGTGGGCTTAATAGGCACTTCGCCTTCTATGACTTCAGCTCGACCATAAGCACTTGCGACCAATGGGCGGTCGATGTCGCTGACGCGGAGCCCAACATGATCATCCTGGTAAAGGGTCTGACCGGTGGTGGGGCGAATCTGGGACGCTATGGCGAACTCCTCGCCGCTTCGGTCCACCGGGACGAATAAAAGCAGATCAGAGAACGATAGGTCAGCCAAGATGCCCCACCAGGCGACTAAGCGTTGGAGGTGTTGTAGTTGCTGCGTCGAGAGGCCGGTGCCCAAGCGACTCAGTTCGGCCAAGGTTGCCATGACAGTCGAAAGTACAGCGGCTAACGAGGTATGGGCAACGGGTCACTCGTCTTGTGAACCCAGAAACACATTCTCCAGTTGCTCAGTCTGTCGCGAATCCGATTCGCCTATCTCCTGGCGCCCCAAATTCTATGTAAGCCAATCGATCGACAGACAAACCCACATTGCGGCCATCACGATCACTTACCCAAAGCATGCTGGTTTCCGACTCAAATGCTGATTCCAAATCAGTTTTGAGTTGTTCTGCATCGTCATCGTTGACTTCAAACGTCAATTCTCGTGCAACGTTCACCATGCCGATTCTGATTTCCACGGGACAACCTTTTCTCAAAATTATGCGGTTTGGGTCTCATTAACCATGCGTATTGCAGCTAGCAAAATAGCGTAGGCCGCGGTCGCCGCTCTCCCACCTTCTCGCTCACATTCAGGAAGAGCAAGATAACTGCGAACAACCGATCTTGGTTCGCGCCCAATCCGGTCGAAGCGCGTAGAAGCGTTCATATTGTGGCTGTTCCTCGTAGGGCAATCGCAACACGTCTAAAAGTTCTGTGACCATTGAGGAGTCACCCTCTTCAGCCTTTTCTATAGCTAGTTGCGCCATGTAGTTCCGGAGTACGTATTTGGGGTTCACTGCGTTCATAGCGGCAGTGACTTCAATTGCGTTGTTTCCAAGTTCTCGGTGTCGAGCAGACCACTTTTCAGCAAAATCGACGAAAGACGCACGTTGGTCCGATGTCATCAGATCTGATCGATAGACAGCATTCATTAGGGGCGCACAGCGCTCCTTTTCATCAACTGACGAATCAAAATTGACGTTCGCTAGTTCTCTCCAAAACAACGTCATATCAGTTTCAACAGTCTGGAGAACCGCAAGGGCTTGCTCAGCCAGTTCTCGATCCCTCTGGTCCTTTAAATTTGTGAGCCCAAGCTTCGTTGCCATCATTTGTGACCACTTGGCTTCGAAATGTTGCGCGTAATTCTCTAGTGCCTCTTGGAGGGGCTCAACTGCTCCGACTAGCGGGTATAGCGCATTGGCCAACTGAACAAGGTTCCATTGGGCTATGGCGGGTTGGTTGCCATAGCGGTAACGACGATGTTGTGCGTCTGTTGTGTTTGGAGTCCAGTTTGGGTTGTAGTCGTCCAACCAGCCGTAGGGTCCGTAGTCAATGGTCAAACCCAAGACTGACATGTTGTCAGTGTTCATGACACCGTGTACGAACCCGACGCGCAGCCACTCCACGATCATGTCAGCTGTCAGTTCGCCTACCTCTTTTAGAAGCGATACGTAGCAATCAGGGCTGCCATCATCAATATTTGGGAATTGGGTTCGAATTACGAAATCGGCCAATTTTTTCAATGTTGCTTCATCGCCCCGTGACGCAAATATCTCGAAATTTCCGAACCGAATAAACGAGGGGGCGACACGACACACGACGGCCCCAGGTTCTGGCGCCGGGTTTCCGTCGTATAAAACGTCTCGCACCACAAGATCTCCTGTTGTGACTAACGACAAAGCTCGTGTGGTAGGCACTCTCAGGTGGTGCATAGCTTCGCTGCACAAGAATTCCCTTATGGAGGAACGAAGAACCGCGAGTCCGTCTGCTGATCGTGAGTAAGGCGTTGGTCCAGCACCCTTGAGTTGGATCATCTGATGGTCGCCGTTGACATCAATGACCTCACCCAACGCTATTGCTCGGCCGTCTCCTAGCTGACCCGCCCAATTTCCGAACTGGTGACCTCCATAACAAGCAGCGTGCGAATCCATGCCTTTCAACAAACGATTACCTGAAAAGACGTCGACGAAATCCGCGCCAGTAGTGTCTTCTGGTCTAAGTCCCAGCAGTTCAGATACCTCGGGGCTACACGCCACTAACCGAGGACGTGACACCGCCGTCGGCGAGACTCGGCTATAGCAGGCTTCCATGACTTGCCGAGGATCTGTTCCTCCGGAATTTTCACCAGGGAGTGATGCTGTGAACCGGTTATCAAATCGCAGTTCGCTGAGAGCTACCAAAGTTTTATCCTGACTTAAACAAGTTTCAGACCTTCGTTGTATCGGCGGGTGGGCAAAAACTCTTCGGTGAGTAGTCGAGCCATTTCGACGAATGCTGTGGATGCCTCACTGGACGGGTCACTAACGACAATAGGTGACCCAACGTCGCCTCCTTCTCGAAGTTCAGTAACAAGCGGCACTTGTCCCAACAAGGGGACGTCAAGTTCTGCTGCGAGGGCTTCACCACCCCCAGAACCAAAAATGTCGTATCGCTTACCGTCGTCTCCTCTAAACCAACTCATATTTTCAATTACGCCTCGAACTTGCAGATTGACTTTTTCGGCCATATAAGCCGCTCGTTGCGCCACCTTTTGGGCTGCGGGCTGCGGCGTGGTGACTACAAGCAGCTCTGATTTCGGTAGAAATTGCGAAATAGAAAGAGAAATATCGCCGGTTCCTGGGGGCAGGTCCAACAACAGGTAGTCGGGGTCATCCCAATGCACATCAGTAAGAAACTGTTCGAGCGCCTTGTGAAGCATTGGAACCCGCCAAATTACGGGTTGATCTTCCCGAGCAAAGAAGCCCATGGAGATGCATCGAACTCCGTTAGCTTCAACTGGGATCACCATCTGGTCGATGACAGTTGGCGGACGGCTAACTCCAAGCATGCGCGGAATAGAAAATCCCCATACGTCAGCGTCAATGACACCAGTACGAAGTCCACGTTGAGCTAACGCAATCGCCAAGTTGGCGGTGACACTTGATTTACCAACTCCTCCCTTACCGCTTGCCACGAGTATGACTCGGGTGCGATTACCGGGTTCAGCGAAAGGAACCAAACGGCCCTCTGCGTGACCGTGTGCTTGTTGAGCGCCACCTGTCGAGGATGGGTCACCAATCAGATGGTTTCGGATAGCCGCTTGTTCTGCCTCATCCATAATCGTAAATTCCACGGAGACCGAGAGAACACCTTCAAAGTCGTTGACAGCGGCCTCAATGAGTTCCGATAAGACTTTCTTGACTGGCCAGTCTTCTGTTGGCAATGCCACTAGTACGTGTACGTTGCTCCCTGCAAGGGAAACGCCGCGGAGCATGCCCATGGTGTGAAGATCTCTACCTAACTCGGGATCGACTACTCGGCTCACCGCTTCAGTTAGGTCGCTGTCAGAAATTGTCATCGTTAGAGTCTCGCACTGTCGGAAAGACGGAAAGGGCTTTACGGCCTGCAGTATCGGTAGAATCTAGTGGTGTTGATGGACGCTCACTCACTCCTGGGGACTTCTCGGCTGCTGTCGAGTCAATAACCGCGTCTTTTGGGGACCCAACCAGGAGAGAAATTTACTGGACTGTTCGAGACTCAGATAGTGGTCTGACGGTCTCCGATATTGCGAAATCGGTAGGTCTTCACAACAACGTGGCTCGCCATCATCTCGACAAATTGGCTGCCGCTGGTCATCTAGTAGTCGATATTCAACGAGAGTCAAAGGCTGGGCGACCATCGAAGCGCTATCGCTCGGCTAAGTCCGATATCACTTTCGAATTTCCGGCTCGGCACGATGATCTCATGGGCACGCTGCTGGGCAGAGCACTAGCGCTTCTTCCTCCCGAAGAAGCTGATCGACTTGCAGAGGAAGTGGGTCATGAATACGGCCTTCATTTGGCAGCGGAAATGGCTCCTGGAGATGCTCACCGTTCACTCCACTCAGCAGTTGCAACAGTTGCGGAAACACTAACTTCTCATGGCTTTGCAGCTCACAGCGAAGGTACCGAAGGCCAACTCAGAATCGTGTCAGAGCACTGTCCGTTCGGTCAGGCTGCTATCGACCATCCGGTTCTTTGTGCAATAGACCGGGGTCTTGTAAGAGGAATGCTGGCCGGCCTATACGGAGAGACGGCGCCAGAGCTGACCGGTTCTTTTGCCACAGGCCAGTCTGCCTGCACCACTTTGGTGTAGCTCATCGATTTGCCGCTATTCAGACCCTGAGCCAAGTTCAACTCTCATCTCATCAATAATTTGCTTGAGTTGGGGCTGCATCGCTTGAGGCGGTGAGCGTTTCAGGGCTTCTTGATACATTTCAATCGCTAGACCTAAGTCACCTTGAAGTTCTCTCGCTACCAAACCCCGGAAGATGTAGGCATCGAAGGTATCCGGTTCCAAAGCAACGGCTTCATCAAGATTTCGAATTCCCTCTTCGCGAACCTCAGGGTCATCAACCCGAACCAAAATCCATCCGCGCAGAGTCAGAGCCTCAATATGTTGCGGTTCGACAAGTAGAACTTGGTCAAGTTGTCGGACCGCAGAAAGAGGATCCGTTGACCTTTCATGCAGTCGCGCGGACAGCACTAATGCTTCCTGCATATTCGGTGCGTCTCGAAGTACTTCTTCGACGACCTCGCGTGCCCCTTCAAGGTCATCAGCAAAGAACAAATTTTGTGCATCTGCCAATCGGCTTCTTGGCGAACGGTCGATGTCACCCGAGATCGGATCCCCAGGCGCTCTTAACCCTGAGAACTGAGCTACAGCTATTCCGGCAATAACGGCAGTTACCCCTATGGCAAGCAGCCACCAGAAACGGCTTCGAGATCGCTGGTCGGTCGCGGTGGACGCCTCGCCTTTACGGGTTCGAGCGACCGCTGCTAGTCGACGCATGTAATCGTTACGGAGAGTTTCATACTCTTTATCGCTTAGATCTCCGTTGGTGTATTCATCTTCCAGGTCGTCGAGGGAGCGCAATAGGAATTCTTGCTCTTCGACCAGCTTTTCGTCATTAACAGTTTCCGCTCTTGGAGTGCTCACTTTTTCTCCCGGAGCGCACGCACAATTCGCAGATCCTCGTCAGATACTTCCAGCTCTCGGCCAGCTCGCCACCGAACGAACGCGAACACAAGGGCTCCAATAGATACAACAGCCACAAAGACCGGCACTATCCACACCAACGATGCGATTCCGGTGCGTGGGGGAATGGCATTGACGTCTGAGCCATATTGCCTGGCCATCCACGCACGAATCTCTTCGTCGGAACGTCCTTGTTCTACAAGCTCATCAACTTGGGCTCGTATCGCTGTTGCTACGGGTGCATTGGACTCCAGCACGTTCTGTCCATCACATACCGGGCACAAGATCGTTGCTTTAATTTCGTACGCGCGTTGAGCTTCCGTTGCGGGGGGGTCCTCTGCGACAGCCGCTACTAGAAGCGAACCACATGCAACGATCATCACACACAGCCACGAAACCCAGAGTCGAGTGTTCATGAAGCTAGGGTTTCTCGCTCTAAGTCATTCACGACCCGATCCACTTCGTCCGCTGTTATCTGCCCCTGCCATCGCGCCACAACCGTGCCCCCTGGCGCGACCAAGAAAGATTCCGGAGGGCGCAAGACACTAAAGGCAACCGCCCAGGCCGCATCGCTATCTAACAACACAGGCCAATCTCCCCCATATTCATCAAAAAAGGCGCGAGCATCCTCTTCTGTGTCACCAAACGGGACACTAACGACAACCGCATCGTCCCTGTGGCGTTGCCGCCATTCTTCTAATTCAGGGTGTTCGCGTTGGCAAGGCACACACCACGACGCAAAGAAGTTCACGAGGACCCACTTTGAGGAGTGGTCATCAACATCAAATACCTGCCCATTTATTCCCACCCCCGCAACTGGAGGCACCAATTTGCCTATTAGAGGACTGCTCGAAGCCGACCCGCTCCCGCTTTGTCTTGTAGCGAGCACCACCACAAAAGCAACTAGCAACAATGCGGCACCGGCGCTCACTAGGCGAACAGTCAAAGATCTCCAGTCCGTCACGCGACAATGTCTTCCATTTCAGAGTGGCGTTTCCGTCGCTCCGGAACGATTGCCAACACGGTGCCAGCGGCTATCACAAAGCCCCCCACCCAGATCCATCCCACTAAGGGTTCTACTAATACCCTTACAACGACCACATCACTGTTCTCCTCGGGAATGGCGACGAGACTCAGGTAGACGTCATCAACCAGGCTCGTAGCTACCGAAGGGGTCGCAATAGGTCGACCGAAGGTCGGATACTGGGTGATAGCCGGAGCATAAATACCTCTTCCTTCCACCTCAATTTGCGCCCGAACGACACGATTGGGGCCATCCATTTCATCGGTTAGCTGCACAAAACGTATTTGATGACCAGCTACTGACCCGACTTCTCCCGGTCGAAGCTGGAATTCACCTTCTTCGCTAAACGACGTGCTCGCAATAAACCCGAACGCAAGCAAACTCACCCCAATGTGCGCCACCATGCCGCCACCAGCTCTACCCGTGGCGGCTCGCCAACCCTGTCTGCGTGCTGTTAACACCAGATGACGGACCGCGGAACCGATAACAAAACCACCAAGCCCTATACCTAGGACCGGACCAAAGCCCTCAGCTCCGAGCCATACAGCCGCAGCCATCGTCAACGCACCAAGCGCAGCCGGTCCCAGTGCACGGTTTCCTAACAAATGAGCGCTCGTTGATCGCCAAGTCAGCAATGGTGCAATACCCATGACCAGAAGAAGAGCTACACCCAACGGCAACAACATCCGATCGAAGTAAGGCCGGCCAACTGCTAGCTGATCGTTATTAATTGCCTCAACTATTAAGGGGAAGACAGTGCCCAACAAAACGATGAACGCGAAAAGCGTGAAAAGTAAATTGTTAGCCAGAAAGGCCCCCTCGCGTGACACCGGCGAGTCAATAGACCCCGGGGAGCGAAGCTGGTCGCCGCGCCACCCGATCAGCGCTACCGACACGACCAGAATGGCCGCGAAAAGACCCAGCAACAACGGACCTAAACTGGACGCACTGAATTCGTGAACCGAGTCAATGACCCCGGAGCGAGTCAAAAAGGTGCCAAAAATCGTAAGCGCAAAAGTTGCTAACAGAAGAGACAAATTCCAAACTCGCAACATTCCTCGACGTTCTTGCACTATCACCGAATGCAGAAATGCGGTGCCGGTCAACCAGGGAAGCAGTGACGCATTTTCGACCGGATCCCAAGCCCAATAGCCACCCCAACCCAACACCTCGTAGGACCACCAGGCCCCGAGGAGAATGCCGACGGTCAAACTCCCCCAAGCAATGAGAGTCCATACGCGCGTTGTGACCAACCAACCCTCACCAACGCGACCAGTGATCAGGGCTGCAACAGCAAACCCAAAGGGAACGGTGAATCCGACATATCCCAGATAGAGCATCACCGGATGAATCGCCATTAGAGGGTGATTTCTGAGTAGCGGATTCAAACCGTCGCCATCTAGGGGTGCCACGAGCAAAGTGCCGAAGGGATCTGCGGGGGCTGCTAACAACCCGAAGAAGAACACACACACGGCAAGCATGGTGAGAAGAGCCCAGGCCACGAGACGATCTTCGATGCGGCGTCTAAAAGAGATGGAAACTGCTGTGACATAACCGGAGAGCACCAACGCCCACAGCAGCAATGAGCCTTCGAGCGCTCCCCACAGAGTTGCGATCTTGTAGAGCCAAGGCGTAGCACGCGTTGAATTAGCTGCTACGTATTGCATAGAGAAGTCGTCTCTTAAGAGCCCGACCTCCATTGCCAGGACAGCTAGGACGCATCCCGCCGTCATTGCTCCTACCCACCAAAAGACTCTCCGGTGGTGTTCGCGACGTCGCGAAAACAACGCCATCGCCAGAGTTGCTGCGCCGCCGATTGCTCCTACAAGACCGAGGCCAACGCCCACAGTGCCCAGGAATGCAGTCACGAGCTGTCTACCGGAACTTCGAACGAACAGTCGTCTAGAAAGCCAGCAGGTGGTTTCTCACTCACTCGACCCTCATTGGCTGAAGCGTATTCGTTGGTGTGTTTAACCAGCATGCGATCACTTCGAAAATAGTGACTATCGGCACCGGCGACAGTCTTACTTTCACCTTCAACCCAACGGCCTTCTAGGACCACCGGAATCCAAGGCGATTCAAACAATTCGGGTGGGTCGCCGGTGTGACGGACCGCTGCGACCGCGCACTCGTGAACAATTTGAAAGGTTGTGACTCCAGCTTCACCTTGCACCGATGATGGAATTACTCGTCCCTGAATTCGGAATCGACTAGTGCCTAAGTCGGCGCGCTGGTCAATCGCCTCGTCTACGTTTCTGAAAAACAAGGTTGCGTTGCGAAGTCCTTGGGCGGTGACAAAGGCCAGTGCGGCAATTAGTACCACTGAGATAGCCAAGATTGCCCATCGGCGGCGACGGTGGATTAACTGGCGAACATCTTCAGTTTCTTCGACTTCATGTCGAGGCGTTAAGTCCATGACTAGGTATCCGTGGACAGATCAGACTCTTGTTCTTGACCGCTTTGTTGCACTTCGCCGATACCAAGTTCTCGCCCGATAGTTCGACCACGACTCACAACCCAAAAACTGTAGGTAGCGATCACGACAAACGTAAGTCCCCAACCTATTGCAACCGTCGCTACTTCGCTCACGACACTTCTCCATCTGCGGCGCTGCCAGTCGGTCTCTCATGACGACGGGAAGAAATCAACATTTTTAAGTTCTCTTCATCCCTTATTTCCTCTAAGCGAATCACTCGGTAACGATGCACAATCAGCCACGCACCAACAATTGTCACCGTCAGCGCGGAATACAACAGGGTCCAATACATTTCGCCGGTTATTTCTGGTCTGCGCCCCACGCTCAGACTCGCCTTCTGGTGGAGGGTCCGCCACCAATCAACTGAGTAATGCACGATCGGCACGTTGATAAACGAGATCAGGGCCATAACAGCAGCGCGACGCCCACGAACTATCGGATCGGCCGGCAATCTTCTAAGCGCGAGATACCCCAAGTAAGTGACGAAGAGCAAAACCGTGGTCGTGAGTCGAGCATCCCATTGCCAATATGTCCCCCAGGTCACTTTGCCCCAGAGCATCCCGGTAATCAGCGTCAATCCGGTAAATACAACACCAACCTCAGCAGCCGAACCTGCGATGCGGTCATAGTGTCGCCCCCCGTCTTCTCTCCGCCTACTCCGGACTAGGAACAGCAAACTCGAGATGGAAGTTAGAACAAAGGATCCGTAGGCGATCCAAATGGAAGGAACGTGTAAGTAGAGCATCCGCACTGCTTCACCCTGGACAACATCGGGTGGGGATATGAATAACCCCAAAACAGCCATCAACACACCCGCAACAATTCCCAAAATGCCTAGGACGCGCGTCAGCGGCGTCGCAGTCATCTTGCTGTCGTCCATGCTCTCAGGCACTGTTAGTTCTCCTCCAACAAGAATCCGAAGGCTGCGAGTCCAACTACTGTGTGAACCGCAGCAATAACAAACATCAAACTGGCCCAACTCCAACCGGCGTCGGCTCTTATTCCTAGTGCGGTCTCAAACGCTCGAGAACCTGCGAGTAAAACGGGTGCTAACACCGGGATGAGTAACAACGGGAGAAGGGTACTCCGCACGCGAAGACCTGCGGCCATCACCCCCCAAAGAACTCCACATACCGAAAACGCCACAGCCCCGGCAGCACCCGCCGCTATTAGCAGTAACCAGTCGGTTACCTGGACGTCGTATAAGAGTAAGACGGCTGGAGTCAGAACCAATTCAAGGGCGCATATTTGGATGAAAAGACTCAAGGATTTTCCTAAGAAAAGAGAGTGGACCTTGATGGGAGACATCCGAAAGTCGTCAAAGTTTCCCCCCTCTGTTTCTATCTCAAAAGCTCGCTGGGTCAGCAACGTTCCACCGTATAAAACCGCTACCCAGTAAAGCCCTCCAGCGCCTATTTCTAGAAGGGGAGCATTTGCATCAAGCGCGAACGCAAACACAACGACTATCAAAAGCGTCAAAGGTGCTACTTGGCCGAGTGCGACTTTCGCACGTCGTTCAATGCGGAGATCCTTACGAGCAAGGAGAAGCACTTCAGCGAGCACTGGAATCCTCCACTACCTGGCCACCTCGTAGAGTAACGACTCGCGACGAAAGCTCTTCGGAGAGAACACCCTCATGGCTTGCGAAAATCACTGTCGCACCCGAAGCCGCCGCTTCTTTCAAGATTGCATTCAAGTCCGCTCTACTCGCAGCATCGAGCGCCGAGTGAGGTTCGTCTAATAGCCAAAGTCGAGGGCGATTCACTATGAGCGACGCGATCGCAACCTTGCGTCTTTGCCCAGCTGACAGCGCTGAAATTGGGACGGACCACAAACGTGATGCCAAGCCGACCCTTGCTAAGGCCTCCGCGGCATCACCTCTTTGACCACCGCCAGCGACAGCGCGGAACTCAACATGCTCAATTGCCCATAAGTCTCGATAGAGGTTGTTCTCATGTCCCAGGAGTCCGATGTAACGACGTGGAGCCTGCCGATTGATTCGCATGTCGAACCCAAAAACTTGAGCGGAACCATCGTTGATCCTTATAAGTCCAGCGCAGGCCCTCAACAAGCTGGTCTTTCCGGCCCCGTTTTTACCCTGCAACAGAACAATTTCGCCCTCTTGCACCGTGATATCAACGCCAGTCAAGACCGGGAAGGACCCGGCAACTGCCACTACGTTTTCAAACTTGACGACCGTAGACATTTCTCAGATGTTACGACTCTCCCGACTCGACACCACAAAGGATGCAGCCATGGGACCCTTAAATGGGGCCAACAACGTTTCTCAGGATGGGTCAATGACCGCTACTAGATCACCCTCGCTTATGCGATCTTCTTCCGCGACGCAGAGTTCCGTGACTGTTCCGGCCGCAGGCGCTGCAACGGGTATCTCCATTTTCATTGACTCGAGAATGACTAGTTCGTCTCCCTCGGCGACCGTCGCGCCCTTTTCAACGACAACTTTCCAAACTGTGGCAGTTAATTCTGCTCGGACCTCCATGGAACTACTCCCTCCATCGCATCCTGGTTCAGCGTCGGTCAAACTAGCTCCCCCAGCAAAACATTGCTGCTTTTCGAACACCTAGATGCGAAAGCGGCTCTTAGGACCCGATACAGCCCACTACCATCGACACCGATGTATGTAATTCCCCTCGCTTTACTTATCGGCGCTGCTGCTGGATTATTCGTTCGGGGGTCAACTGATTATTTCCTAGCAACCCGCGTCGTGTTCTGGCCCATCCCCGCGGTTGGCGTCTCTATTCAGGCCCTAGTGGCGTCGGGATTGGGAGTCCCATTCCCGACCCTCTTAACCGTGATTTCCATGGTCTTAATCCTGGTTACCTGTTCTATGAATCTTCATCTGACTGGTGCCTCAATAATCTTGGTGGGAACAATATTGAATTTGATTCCACTAGTTCTAAACGGTTTTGTTCCCGTCACCGTTGAGGCCATTATGAAGGCCGGGATTGCTGACTCCAGTTCAATCGACCTCGTTCAGCTAGGAGCGGTTCGAGCGTTTGAAACAGGTGAGGAAACACTCGTCTTTCTAGGTGCGGTGGTTCCAGTGCGGTGGTTGAGCGAGGTCTTTTCTTTCGGTGACTTAATTGTTGCCTGTGGGTTAGCAAACCTCGGATTCCGTGTGTTTTTCCCACTGCGAGAAACCGCTACTTACTACGACGAAGCATCCGAATACGACCAGTATCGCGACCCTAGTCAGCCGGATCCTTTCGAGGGGTATGAACCCGATGACGCGACGTGGTCCGCAGCGGAAATGCAAGATCTTACGACAGCAAGTGAATCGACCTCGCGCCCTCAACCAGGCCTCTCAACGCTCGAAGGGTCCGCTTTATTCGATCCTCCCGACGAAGAGTCGTGAACGGTCATCAAGCGGAGGACCCCGTCCTTCGAAATAGAGAGCGCGCACGTAGCATCGCCAACGTTGGCAAGCGTCTCGGATACAGCTGCTATTTCTGCGCCCTAGTCCTCTTTCTCATCAACTTCTATGCGTCCAGTTCCTCCTTATGGACTTCGCTAACAGTCGCGGCAATCATTGTCGGCTCAGTGCTTTTAGCTCCTGCAATCATTCTTGGCTACGCGGCTAACGCTGCGGAACGAGAAGAGCAGGGACTTCCTCACGGGCACTAGTCGCCTTCCGATTAGTAGTTTGTAGTCCGAATCTGAAACTATTTGGTGCCCTAGGTAATTTCGAACGCGTCCAAAGAAACGACTGTGCATGTCCACTCGACTTCCCGCAGCAGAAAGAAGAGAACAGTTACTTGATGCGGCAATGACGGCTTTTGCCGCCAACGGCTACCACGGCACATCAATGAATGACGTTGCTAAAGCGGCGGGCATTACGAAACCAGTGCTGTACCAGCACTTCGAATCGAAGAGACATCTATACGTCGAACTGGTGGATGACGTCGCTAACCGATTGTCTGATGAGGTTGTCTCGGCTGTAGATCCGGCTGATACGCATTTCCAACGGACAGTCGGTGCATTAACGGCATATTTTTCTTTCGTAGAGAGAAATCAGCGCGAGTTCCAGTTGCTTTTCGGTCGGTCTACCCCCAGAGACGAAGAGACAACAAATGGGGGACGGGTCGTCGAAACGAGAATGTCGGGAACAATCGCCGAAATTCTGAGGCAATGGCTAAGCGGCGATGAAGTAGAGCTTTACGCGAGGGCGATCGTGAATATGTCAGAAGGCGTCTGTCGTCATTGGTTAACTCAAGCAGATAGGCCACCTGCAGCTGCTCTAGCAGAGCAACTTGCTGCTCTTATTCTCAACGGTTTGGAAGGCCTTGTCGAAAGCACTCACAGCGACGACAAATAGAACTTATTCAGGCAATTTCTTGTTCTTCCTGCCATGATCGATCAATGAAAGACGGCGCTTTAACTGGCATTCGCGTAATTGATCTCACAACGGTACTGATGGGTCCGCTCGCGACACGCATGTTGGGTGATCACGGCGCTGATGTCATTCGGGTTGAACCAGTAACTGGAGACTCCACCCGAAACGGAATCCCACACAGGAACCCAGGCATGTCGGGCTTTAGTTTGAACCTGCAAAGAAACAAGCGATCGCTCAGCCTTGACCTAAAGGACAATCGAGGCCGCCAAGCCTTACTTGACCTGGTCGAAACCTCCGATGTCTTGGTCACCAATATGCGCGCAGCCGCTTTAGAGCGTTTGGGTTTAGATGCGATGACCATCAACCAAGCGAACCCGTCGTTGATTTATTGCAGGGCAAACGGATTCGCAGCGGAGGGGCCTTATGGCGACAAGGCAGCTTACGATGACGCGATTCAGGCTGCCTCTGGGCTCGCGGGGCTATTTGCCACCACTACTGGCCGACCTACCTATGTTCCAGCAGTGATCGCTGACAAGGTAACCGGTCTCCATATCGTCCAGGCGGTGATGGCAGCTTTGCTTCAGCGTTATCAGACCGGCAAAGGTCAAAACATTGAAGTGCCGATGTTCGAGACCATGGTTAGTTTCAACCTAGTAGAACACCTTCGAGGTGCGGCATTTGAACCCCCCGAGGGTCCCTTCGGCTATGAGCGTCTACTTTCGCCATCTCGGAGACCCTATGAAACGGCTGATGGCTTCATTTGTTTATTGCCATACACCGACCAAAATTACGAGGATTTCTTCCAATTCATCGGTCGACCAGAACTCATGAGCGATGACAGGTTTGCCACCCACAATGCCCGAGTAGCGAATACTTCAGATCTCTATGACTTGATCGCTGAGGCAGCGCACAGCGAAACAACTGGCACATGGATCGAGTTTTGTGACGAATGTTCCATCCCCGCTGCACCAGTAATTGATTTGTCGACGTTCAGCGAAGACCCACATCTGTCACACGTGGAGTTGGTGCAAGTGTTGGAACACCCCACTGAAGGTGAGTACCGGTACGTCAGAGATCCTGTCCTCTACTCTGAGAACTCAACCGGATTACGTCGCCACGCGCCGAGGCTCGGAGAACACAGCGTTGAATTATTAAAGGAACTGGGTTATCGCGACGACGCAATCTCCGCGCTGATCACCGAAGGTGTGGTCACCGCCACACCCTAAACGTAAGGCGTTAACCAGCTGTCGGGTCGACAAGAATCTTGACTGCGTCTAGACGGCGATGTGCGAGATCATCGATCGTCGATCCGAGAGCATCGAGGTCGACGACGCCATTACGGAGCGCTGCGACGGCAATCCGACCATCTTGAATCATGTTGGCTGTGGCTTTCATCTCTTCCAAGGTGAACACAATCGATGTGTTCAAGGTGATCTCTTTACCGATCCATCGGATCGGGTTGATACGCGCTTCTTCTCCCGTGACCCCAACAAGGCACACCGAACCTCCGCGCCGCACCATATCCACTGACTGCTGCATGGTTTGGGGAATCCCAGCGCAGTCGTAGACCAAATCGGCCCGAAGCCCCTGGGTTACTTCTTCCAACGTGGCGTGAAGGTCTTCACCTGGAGCAACAGCGATGTCGCTGCCTGTTGCAAGGGCAAGGCTGCGACGACTCTCATCAGGCTCAACAGCTATGACTATCCCAGCTCCTGCTGCTTTAGCAACCTGCGCTGTGAGTAATCCAATGGGTCCACACCCGACAACACACACAGTGTCGCCAACTTGCAGCCGGCTTTGACGCACAGCATGAAATGCCACCGACGCTGGTTCAATCAATGCCGCATCGTCAGTGTCTATATCGTCGGGAATCCCGATGACACGTTCCGCCTTCAGACATAGAAAAGGAGCGAAACCACCCGATTTCGGACCCGTCGGCCCTGAGTAATCGGACCACGCGGTGCGACAGTATTGACTCAAATCATTTCTGCATTCGAGACAGCGACCGCACCCGGGCGCTAATGCGCCTGTCACTCGATCTCCCTCTTTGACATTAACGACGTCGCGTCCCGAGGCCGCTACGGTGCCGACCCATTCATGGCCACAAACACTCGGAGCATATTTCCATCCTTCAACGTAAGCATGCACGTCGCTTCCACAGATGCCGCATCGTTGGATCTCGACAACAATTTCGTCGATCTCGGGAGTGGGATCCTCCATTTCGAGGAGTTCAAATTGGCCTTTTCCCGTAACCAGTCCTGCGCGCATTCTTCACCCCGGTCCGCTTTAGAGCATTGGCTGATCTTTGTCCGACACGATTCTTTCACGATTACAGATGATGATCTTCGCGAAATCCCTACGGTCTCGTCGGTCCCCAAAAATGTCTGGGGACCGTCAATTTGACGGTCCCCAACACTAAGACGCTCAAGGCGTCCTATGGAATAAAGATGGCTAGTTAGCGGCCACCGATACCTTTGCCGAGCGCCGAAATCGCAGCGTCCCGAATTGGGATGAATGCGAGAATGGCGATTGCGGTAGCAATATCAGCTCCGAACCTACCCATTTGTAGGATCTCTGTGCTTGC
>PBOM01000018.1 GCA_002724355.1 Actinomycetota bacterium
AATGGATAGCACAGAAATTTCAGTTTGAAATGGTGCGCCGGGTGGGACTCGAGCCCACACGTCGTGAGACACCGGCACCTAAAGCCGGCGCGTCTGCCAGTTCCGCCACCGGCGCCCTCCCACAACCTATCGGCCGAACGACCCGACCATTCATGCCACAGCAACTGCTTTCTGGAAAGTTCAACGACACCCTGTTGGGTAAATCGTTAAACCTCACCCCAGGTAATCCAACGGTTCGCTCGCACGCCAAGTTGTAGGGTCTGATCGAACAACTACAAACACTTACGAGACTCAGGGTTCGTTATGCAGGTCACCAGAATTTTCACCGGAGACGACGGCCGTTCACACTTCGAAGACCTCGAAATTCCGGCTACCGATCTCGGTCCACCTCTCGGCTTAATCAGTGACCCACTAGTAAGTCATTCAACTTTTTTCCGACTTGCTGGCGCAGAAGGCGAAGAAGATGTGTATGACTATCACTGCGCCCCACGACGGCAATTTGTGATCCACCTCCAAGGCACGGTCGAAATCGAAACTGGCGACGGGACTACCCGCCGATTTGGAGTGGGCGATGTGTTGTTGGCAGACGACACCACAGGTGAGGGTCACATCAGCAGGGGAATAGACACCCCAAGGGAACAGGTATTTATCGTGCTACCTGATGATCTTGATCTCTCGCAGTGGCGAACCTGACATCCAGGTGTGGAACATGGCTAGTGTCGTCTCGAATAAGGGGGCGAAATGCTGCGATTAACTTTCTTGATGCGCAGAAAACAAGGCTTGTCGCGCGAAGAGATGCAGCGATATTGGCTCGAAAATCACGCACCGATTGTTGCGGGACATTCCCGAGCTTTGGGAGTCCTTCGTTATGTGCAAGCGCACACCACTGAAGATGACCACAGTCGACTAACGGGTCGACGCGGAGATATGGAGGTACCTTACGACGGAGTTGCCGAAGTTTGGTGGGAGTCCAAAGACGCCATGTTTGCGGCAACACGTTCAGAGGAAGGACGCAATGTAGATCAGATTCTCCGAGAAGACGAAGAACATTTTTTAGATCTAAAGAATTCCGTGGCTTGGTTCAATTACGAATACCCGCAGGTGAACCCAACACCGGAAAACGTTGTCGCCACAGAGCGTTCCAGCCTGGTCAAGTTGTACTTCCCGCTGCGGCACGTTGACTCTCTTTCCATGGAAGATGCTCAGTGGTATTGGCGTACCCATCATGGGCCGGTAATCCGTCGCCAGGCTCACGGATCTGGCATCATCCGATATCAACAAGTTCATCGTGATGAGCCGGAACTTACGACTGCCCTAAACAGTTCTCGGGGATCAGAAATTGACCCGTATCTCGGTCACGCCGAAGTATGGATGGATCGAAGTTCCATGGGTAATCCAACGCCAGAAAACAAAGCCGCCTCGAGGCGGGCGTACGAAGACGAAGCTAATTTCATTGATTTTTCTCGTTCGTCAATGTTTTTAACTAAGGAACATGTCATTGTCGATCGCCGCTAAGCGGGTCCATCGACTAGATCTCTTACACCTTCAACAACGCGTTGCATGTTCGCTTTATGGATGAGGCGCCGTTCGAATAAGACCTCATTCTCGAGTGAAGGGTCTTGTAGCGCTCGAGGTGCGGTGCCGTTGTTCTCTTTCCCGATCGTCATTGAGAACCGCAGCCGGCTTCCAGCACCTTGCTCTGCTATCTCGAAACGCCAGATGGCACCGGGTTTGGCTGGGTCGGTGATACGCCATTCGAAGACCTGACGTTCAAGCCATTCGGTAACGATGCAATCGGTTTCCCAATTCCGCACCTCTGGTATCGCGTTCCTACCTTTAAATACTGATCCCACGCCTATTGGACCATCAGTTAGCCAGTCGGCACCTACGAATTCGTTGGAGAATTGGGCCGGCATGTTGATGTCAGAAATGACCTCCCAAACTGCTCGCGGCCGGGCTTCGGTGTCGATCTCTACTACTACTCCCGGTCCGTCTTGAATTCGAGCTGAGCCGTCAACGCTGGGCTCAGTGCGTGTGAACCCCCACTGATCGAAGTAGGTGATGTCTGAGGCGGGCCGTCTCGGGGCAGGTGAGAATTCGTTGCCCAAGGTATAGGCAACTGGGAAACAGACAAGAGTTGTTACACCATGAGGAATTCCTAACAGTTCGGCGACCTCATCGGGTTTGTTGTTCAACATCGTGGCGTAGGCAGTACCTAGGCCTCGGGACCGGAGTGCCAAATTGAAGCTCCATGCAGAAGGAATAGCGCTATCGAATAGGCCTGGTCGTCCGCTGTTGTCGTGAACACCCCAAATAGCGCACATCACTAGTTCCGGCGCCTTAGAAAAGTTTTCAACCAAGTAAGCGCTTGATGTCACCACATTTTCCTTGGGGTGACCAGTGCCCTCAAGGCGCCCACGAGCGTTAATGAAGAGCTCGCCCACTTCCGCATAAAGCTCGCCTAACTGGTTCTTGAGTGACTGATCTCGAATCACGATCCAGCGTCTGCTGGCGTCGTTCCCGCCTGTAGGTGCTTGTTCGGCGAGATCAATGCATTCAAAAAGCAGTTCGTCGGAGACATCGCGTTCGAAATCCAAACGTTTTCTGACTGCTCGCGTAGTCGTCAACAAACGGTCGATCTGTTGGAGGTCAAAACCGGACTCGGAAAGAGAATCGCTCATCACACGAATCTAGGCGGACTGCGCCAGGCCCGCTTAATGAGGCTTAACCGAGAAAACCGACGGCGCTGCAAGAGGTCGTGTTGCTGCAGGCTCAACGTCTGGTACTGGAGGTACCGGAGGTGCCGCAGAACGTCTTGGAAGACTTAACGCTCCTAGAATTCCGAGAAGAGCGCACCCTGCAGACAAGATGAGGACCCAAAGAAAGGTCGAGGTCCAGTCGGCCAGAGCGCCTCCGATTTGAGGAGAAATCATCTGTGCTACGCCGAAAGCGAGCGTCGCTGCGCTGAATCCGGGACCGTAATCCTCAGGGGAAGCGTTCTGTACGAAGTACATGGTGAGAGTCACAGGGATTGACGCAAAAATCATCCCGATAACCACTGAAGCGGCAAGCGTCGGAACTACCCACCCAGGCAGAATGAGAACTACGAGAGTGCTCCAAAGAGCGAAGGCGGTAGCCAAAGTTGCCCGGGTCCCATATACGGCTACGGACTTCGCAATTATCGGCCCGCCGACAACCATCCCGAGTCCGATCAAAGTGAACGAGAGCGAAGCCGTGCTAGCTGACCATCCGTTGTCGTCTTCCAAACGACTGCTCATGAATGCCAAAACCAACAGATACATGAATCCGAATGTGGTGTACATGGCCGTCACCGGTTTCCAGCCAGGTACGCGACGNAGCGCATCGAAGCCGCCGATGCTGCCTTTTTCAGATAGTTGCTCTTGCGCGTGGCGAACCACGGCGATAGTGCCGACGGCAATCAACAAGCCGAGCGCCGCTTGAACTACGTAGACGTTGCGCCAACCCTCGTCTCCCCATAAACGCCGAACCCAGCCAGCCAGTTGGCTAGTGAACACGATGCTCAACGCCATACCTGAGGAAAGTAGACCGATTGCTGTGCCACGCTTCTCAGGGGGAAACGCAGCGCTAGCAACTACCGGAGTTGGAATCCANACCCATGCGCCACCAAAACCCGAACAAAACATCCCAAAGGCAAGAACAACGACCCCCGGAGCAAAAGCGGACAGAACTTGGCCGCCCACGGCGATCAGGAGCCCGACGCGCATAATNGTCAATAGCGTGATCCGAGATGACGCGATAGCGACTGCGAGGGTGCCAATTAGNTAAGCGGTTACGTTCGCAGTTGCGAGAGACCCGGCGACCGTGTTCGAAAGACCTAAATCGTCGCGCATGGCAGGTAACACCACGCCGAGGGTGAAACGACCGAAGCCTTGAGCCACGCCGGCGCTCGCGGCGGCGAAAGCAACGGCTATCCAGGTGCGAGCGGTCACAAACCAGACGTTACCAGCCGGTAATTAAATGGTTTAGGTGAATCTGTTCGACGCGGCGAGCCGTTAGGACCTCAACAATGTCAGCGCNACATGAGTCAGGTTGCGTAACATCGCGAACGTTCCGAACGGAGGAAAAATGTCGATCAGTATTGATCCTGAAACAGGACTCAAAATCTTTGACACCAGGGCGAGTAAGGCCAGCGAAAAGATCCGCGGTCATGGCTACGAGGTCAATCCANATCTCGCTCTCAAAACTCTCCCAGAAGCACCATCGAGCGCAACCTTCGACGCAGTTGAACAAAAAAAGTATCGAGAGTTCAAAGAACGCCGTCGCGGAGCCGCCGACTACATGACCATGGAAGGCGAATTCTCCAAATATCTCGAAGATCACTACTCCGAGCCCCCGGTCGAACGCGAAGCGTTAACCGATGAATGCGAGATTTTGGTTATCGGTGCAGGNTTTGCGGGCTTGCTCCTTTGGTATCGACTCAAACAAGCTGGCTTCAACGACGTTAGGTTCTGCGAAAAAGGAGGCGACGTTGGAGGCACCTGGTATTGGAATAGGTACCCAGGTATTGCCTGTGACGTTGAGTCCTACAGCTACTTACCACTCTTGGAGGAAATGGAATATTTCCCAACAATGAAGTTTGCCTCCGGCTTCGAAATTCTTGAGTATTGCCAAACAATGGCGACCAAGTTTGGTTTCTACGACAAATGTCTCTTCCATACGACAGTCGAAACAACAGAATGGGATGAAGAGTCAGCTCGATGGACAGTAAGAACTGATCGCGGCGACGCCATGAAATCCCGATATGTCATCTTGGCGAATGGGATTTTGACCACTCCCAAATTGGCTCGAATAAACGGCATGGAGACCTTCAAGGGAGAGTCGTTCCACACCTCTCGTTGGCGCTATGACGTAGACCTCGAAGGGAAAACCGTTGGCATTATCGGAACGGGAGCNACAGCGGTCCAGGCCATCCCAGAANTNGCAAAGGTGGTGNGGGACCTGTATGTATTTCAGCGCACACCATCTTCCATTGACGTACGAGACCAGCGTGAGACAGCGAACGAAGAAATTGAAGCCTGGAAAACAGAACCTGGCTGGGCTCGAGCTCGACGTAAACGTTTTTCACGAATCTCCGCAGGGCGAAGCGCAATCCAAGCTAATGACGACTATCTGGCAGGGCGAGTNGATGATTTCAAGGAACGAAAGGAACACGCCCAAAAACTCAGTCCCGAGGAACTAGTTCAAAAACAGTTGGACTCNAACTTTCGGATCATGGAACAGATTCGAGCACGAGTCGATGCGATTGTNGAAGACCCTCAAACAGCGGAAGCGTTAAAGCCCTACTATCCCTACGGTTGTAAGAGGCCGACGTTCCACGACGAATACTTACCCACCTTTAATCTTCCTCACGTGCATCTTGTTGATACTGCCCCAATGGGTGTCACCAGCATCAACGAACGAGGAGTTGTTCACGGCGATGAGGAATTCCCTCTTGACGTTTTGATTTATGCCACTGGCTTCCANTGGATGGCCACCTCAACTTTCAACATGGTCGCTGGTCGGGGAGGCCAGACGATGAAAGATAAATGGGAGAACGAGGGAACCAAAACGTTCTTGGGTATCCACAGCAACGGATTTCCGAACTTGTTCATTATGACTGGCCCGCAGGGAGGTGGCGGAAGCTTCAATTTCACTGATGCCATCGAAACACATGCNGATTACATTGTTTGGATGCTGTCGCACATGCGCGACGAAGGCCACCAAATAGTCGATATCAATGAAGAGGCCGAACTGACCTACGCCGAGCATTGCAAACAAGCTGATATTGCGACCGCTCCGCTACGAGATTGCCTCTCGTACTACAACGGCCATGGGGATGCGGAGCCCGGCAGCCTTGCATATTACGGAGGCGGTAACTGGCATAAGTATCGAGTGCGGGCGCAAGAGACACTTGAACCATACGCTTTCGATTCTGCTTGAGATCACTTCAAGTTCGGGATTACCTCTGAAGCAAGTCGTTCAAGATTTGCAGCCATGAACTCAGGTTCTATTCCAGGTGGCAACCCTGATGTTGCAATGTCGGTGATGCCGTACATGCCTATAAATGCAGAAAGTTCTTGTGTTACCTGGTCTGCATCTCCCACGATGACGTTCTGCGGTATGCCATCGGAGCTTCCCCACCCATAGTCATCTGGGGTTTCCGCCATGAAGGAGCCGTAGACGCCCATACGNAATCGTTCCGCCTCACGAATCTTCGGCCAGTCCTTTTCGCGATCATCTGTCACGTATACAGAACGAATTATTCCCACTCGGTAATTATCGGGATCCTCGCCCTTGGCGATAATCGCATCCCTCCAAGGGTCCAGGACCTCTNCGCGGCGTCCTTGGGGAAGCAAATTTGTGCCGAAGCGTGCAGCGCGCAACGCGCCAGGCTCTTTCATTGCTGCAATCCAAAGGGGAGGNCCGCCTGGTTGAACCGGTTTTGGATGCACATCAATGTCCGACAGGTTGTAACGCTTACCGCTGAAACTAAATGGTTCCTCTCCCCAAGCAAGACGAAGTATCTCAATCGCTTCATCAGTCATGGAGACTCTGTTTCGCAACGGAACTCCGAAGGCATCAAATTCTTTTGGTACATAACCCATGCCGATTCCGAACTCCATTCGACCATTAGATATCTGATCGAGTACCGCCAGCTCCTCGGCTAAACGGATCGGGTGGTACAAAGGCAGAAGAGCGATGTCATTTGAGATGCGGATTTGTTTTGTTCGTGCAGCTATCGCGCCGGCGAGAGGCTGGAACGCGGGTAAATAACCGTCTTCAAGGAAATGGTGTTCTGTGAACCAAATATGATCAAAGCCGAGTTGGTCAGCTAACACAGATTGTTCGATGGTGGCTGCGTACACATCGGTCATGGTCATCTCGCCGCCAGGAACATGCCGGCAGTCGTACATGACACCGAATCGGAGTGGTTTTGGTGCCATTGTTCCCCTTCGTTGTGGCTTTCTCAGGACCGTAGTCGCTCTAAACGAACTAGGTTTCAGATATGCAGATAGAACGTGACACGCGCGGTTCGGAATTAGGACCAAATCAATATGAGGATGCGGAGGGCTATGTAGCTCCCCTTCCCGCAGGCTTTGGACCCAGGTCTAATCCGTTGGGGGCTTTCCCCACAGGCCCAGAGGTTGGTCAGCCCCTCCCTGATGTGATCACGTTGNANTCAGATGGCAAGAGCATTGACCTTCATGCTGACCGTAACGGCCAACCAGCAATCCTAGTTTTCACTCGCTCGGCGGTNTGGTGACCGCCTTGCCGTACCCAGCTGGTCGAGCTGGAAAAAGGNATGTCGGCATTTGAAGCCGCAGGCGCAAAACTTTACGTTTTGAGTTACGACGAAGTTGATGCGCTCGCGGATTTTAAGAATGCGCACGGAACGACTTTTACGATGCTTTCGGANCCTGATAGTGAAATTATCCGAGCTTTNGGCATCCTCAACACCACGATTGCGGAGGACGATCACCCTTGGTATGGCATTCCCTATCCCGGTGTATACGTAATCGATGGNGATGGAATAATNATCGAAAAGTTCTTTGAGAATAACTTNACGGTCCGACCGGGCCCCGAACAGTTGCTTGCTGTGTTGAAGGGCGAGCAGGTAAATCTCGCTGAGAAGAACGATGGCGATGAACAAGTANAGGTTGAAGTTGCCTTCGAAGGTGACACGCTTCCCGCAGGTATCAGCCGTCAGATAGTTGCCCGTTTTTCGGTCCCAGAAGGGATGCATCTATANGGACAACCGGTTCCAGAGGGTCTTGTAGCGGCCTCAATTCAATTAGATGAAGATCTAGAAGGCATTGTTTCGTACACACCTATTGCGCCTCAGACGCACACGTTGACGTTGTCTGGTGATGGTCACACATTGCANGTGTACGAAGGTGACGTTGTTTTGCGTTTACCTGTCGCTCAAAATGGACGCGCGATCGAAAAAGATGATGAGGGCCGATGGGTCACAATCAGCGGCAAGGTGCGATGGCAGGCATGCGATGACGAAAAGTGTGACGTTCCGCGCGAACACCCCTTTAGTTTTAGGTTGCCAGCAGCCTTTACAGTCATGGCAGATATGGGGCCCGGTGAGGGACGCGTACCTTCAATGAATGGCGCTAAACACTTCAAAAAAATGACGGAGCGACGTCAGAGAAGTTCCTGACTTTCCTGATCACAACCTCACTTTGGGCGAGTGATGTGAGTTACTGACCTAGGCTACTGACATGGCTGAACTTGTTTATTTCGATGCCGACGCCGACAAGAGCGACATCGTAAACGTCTTGCGGGAAGACGGAGCGTGTGTCCTAAGAGACGCTATGGACGATGACCTTCGCAAACGTCTCGATTCGGATCTAGGTCCTCTCATTGAGGCAACCCCAACGGGTCGAGACGACTTCTCAGGCAGATTGACGGGACGAACAGGCGCGCTGGTTGCCCGGAGTGAAGCATCTCGAGAGTTAGTAATGCATCCCACCATTACGGATCTAGCAAGAGAGTTTCTTGAGCCCTTCACTGAAAAGATTCAGTTACACCTCACGCAAATAATCAATATTCAACCCGGGCAGGGAGCGCAACCTCGACACCGAGACCGCCTCGCGTGGGGCGGGTATCTTCCCGCAGAAATTGAGCCACAGTTCAACACTATTTGGGCGCTTACAGATTTCACTGAAGAAAACGGTGCAACCCGAGTTGTTCCTGGATCAGTTAACTGGCCCGAAGATCGCAGGCCGACTGACGAAGAAACCATCCAAGCGGTCATGCCTGCGGGCTCCGTCCTGCTTTATTCAGGGTCGGTCATCCACGGGGGCGGCCAGAACCTTAGTGAGTCGAATAGAACAGGGCTCAACATCACCTACTGCCTAGGTTGGTTACGAACTGAAGAAAATCAGTATCTTTCATGCCCGCCAGAGATCGCTGAGGGCCTTGACCCTGATTTGCAGGAGATGCTGGGTTACACCATGGGGAGCTACGCATTGGGTTATTACAGTGACCCGACTGAGGTAAGTGAAATCAACGATTTGCGTCCCCCTGAGTTCATCCTTGGTCGTCCACCTCGCGAAAAAGCCAGTAGCGCAGCTCTAATTACGGACTGACATCCNGATCTATGCGGAATTAATCATTCAGACGCGTGCCGCGTCTTGTTGATTTGTTGCCTTGATGTCGATGGGGGATCAAGNAGCCAACTGAGAGTGAGTAACACNGCCATTGTCACAGCGCCTATGAGAAATGCTGGACCGGCCCCGAGCCAGGAATAGAGGGGAGCAGCAGATAGAGCGCCAATCATTGATGCAGCGGANCCCATTGCCTCACCTAACCCTTGTGCCGCCGCCGCATCGTCTTTAGGAGCGGCGTCAGAAACCGCAGCTTGGGATCCTGGTGACTGAATTGCCTCCATGATTCCGTGTGGCATTGCGGCGATGAATAGAACTGGCACCGACGTGATCCACCCGTAGGAGGCCATTAAAGGGACGGTAGCGAATGCTGACAGCAACGAAGTTATTCGAGGGTTGTAACGGTCCGAAAGTGAACCCGCCCAGCGGGCAATTATCAACATGGGTAATGCGAAACCGGTTAACGAAAGCGAGATCACCATCGTCGACGCTCCCAAATTATCCATGTGCGGTGCCCACAGCGGTTCGAACACGCCGATCGAGTACCTAAACGAAACGACGACTAAGAGCGCGGCAACCATTTCACGGACGCGAATCAGACGTCGCAGGACTCGCTTGTCGTCGCGAAGAATATTTTCGGCCGCTGGTATTACGAGCCTGTGAACCGAGGCGTATGTTGCTGCTGTCAGGGCTCCGAAAATGATGAATGGCGTTTTGACATTGAAAGCCACTGTCAGGGCGCCTGCTAATGGTGGCCCGAACACAAACCCTGCCAAGTACGCGCCGTAAAAAGCACCGAGTTGTCGACCTTGGTCNTCGCCTGCGTTCACGATTATGTATCGGCGACTGGCAGGCACGATAACCCCGATTCCAGCCCCAAGGATTAAGCGCGCAATGACAAATTGCCAGAGTTGATCAGCTAGCCCGAACCAGAGAAGTCCTATTGCCGATGCGGCCACGCCGGCGCGCATTAGNAACCCGCCNTATCCTCTGTCTGCATATCTGGANAACCACAACTGGGTGACNAGTGCGCCGATGAACGCTGATCCGGCAATCCAACCGAGATCTCGCTCAGCGATGCCGTACTCGTTGTGGATTTCNGCAAGGAGCGCGAATACTGAAGACACTCCAGCCATAGTGGTTCCAGCGACGAGGTACAGGCTGCGCATCGTTCTTGTTTAGGTGTGGTATCCGGCTGGTGGTCCGAAGACNCCGCTGAGNTCAGGAGGCCCCTGATAGAGCCAGGTCATTGAACGACTTGCGAATTTCCAGTTGNCGTCAACGCGGCGGTAGGTGTCGTCGTAATAGGCAATGTAGTGGAGGTTCTTTCCNGATTTGGTCCNAGCAAACTCACTGAAATACCAACGACCCTCACCCTCAACTTCGTTTGTTGTAGCGGTGCCATTTAGCGCTAGCTGAATTACTGATTCAAACAGGTTCATGGAACTTGCCATTGCTGAGCGAATTTCGTTTCGGCCGCGGACTGGGCCTCGACCAATATTCCAGATGCCATCTTCTGCCCATAAGTCAAGCCAGGATTCCTGATCGTTGNGACAAACCCGATCGCAGTAGTTATGAACGAGGTTCTTGATTTCTTGGTGATCGTTCATAGTTGTGAAGTTACCGAGGGGAGTCGAGGTAGTGGTCAAGGGTTTCGTGAAAGTGACGAATTCGACTTTCTTGATACGCCGCCAATGTTACTGTGCGGCGCTTGTTAGCTCGGAGGCCCCTTTGGATTCGAATCAAGTTTTCGGTGTCTTGATCAACGACCATTCCTGCCCCACCTAGCGCGTCCGTGTCGCTCCAACTGTCGTCTAGGCCCAGTTTTACGATTGGTGCCGGAGGTGGGGGAGATCCCTCGTCCGGATGAGCGAAGAGAAGCATTATTTCCATTATGGAAGTATGAGGGTCATTCCCATTGGGTCGGAAGCGATAGCAGATAGGTACGCCCTGGCCTCCCCAAGGAACCAAGTTAGGGAACAAGAAGTATTCAATGGCGTCCAACGTTTCGGAGGTCGAAAGATTGGACATGTCAGCTCGAGCTGATGCTCCTAACTTCTCTCGGGCACGCTCTGCGAGAAGTTCGCGTACTCGNTCGCCTTCCTGAGGGACTATCGGTGTTCCTCCATGAAAAGGAACATCGCGTTGCATTTTCCTAATTGTTTCTTCTGCGGGAACGTCTCTTAAGTTAGGGCTGGGCATTCCCTCCAATGTGATCATTCTGTTGACGTGACGCGAATCAGGAAAGATGTCATATTGCGTGTTTGCATCAGCTACGTAGGCAGCAGTTTGTGGATGCGTAACGCCGATGTGGTAGCTCTCGATAAAAGCCTCTAACGCGAGNTTCCAGTTACACGGCATGATCTTCTCTACGTGAGCGGCCTTCCAACGTTGGTCTAACGGAAAGTCCTGGAACTCTCTATCGAGGACTTCGATATAGCTGTCNAAGGGCTCGCAGTCNTCATCAAAATTGACGAAAACGAAACCTCCCCAGAATGCAGTTCTTGCTGTAGGTAGACAAAAGTCTTGAGGCACAATGTCTGGGAAGTCCCAGCTGTTCGGTATATGAACGAGGTCACCGTTGAGATCCCAGGTAAAACCGTGGAAAGGGCACCTAAACCGGTGAATGTTTCCTCCCTCAGTACGAAGCTGGGTTCCTCGATGAAGGCATGAATTTATGTAGGCAGTTATGTCGTGGGTTGCTAAACCAGTTCGGACGACTATTACTGATTCGTTAGCTACCTCGTAAACGATGTGATCGCCTACTGCTGGNATCTCTTCTAAGCGGCAGGCCATTTGCCATACCTTCCGCCAGACATGCTGAACTTCNCGGTCGTGCCATTCTTGGCTCAGATAACGGTCCACAGAGATTTCTTGGTTATTTGAGTAAGGAGGNGGGTATTCGCGAAGAAGGACTTCGGGAGGAGCAATTGCGTCCTCACCTAGAACGTCTTGAACAGTTGGGCCCGGTGAACGGTCGCCCCTACTTCCCTCCATGATGTCAATCTATCCTTTGTTCGCGTTTGGAGAAGAGTTGACTAGTTCCTTCGCATATTTAACGATGCNGCCCTGTCGAGNGAGTCGTCTGCTATAGGGCCTCCGTAAATTTCAGTTTCAAACCAGTGAACGAAGGCGGCGTCTTTAGATGGCTTCCACAACGACCAAGCTGCCTTAGCACCNGGACTTTGCATAAGTCCCAACTTGAGTAAGTTCACTCGCATGTCGAGTTGCTCGGGAGTTGCCAAGCCGTTCTGTCGTTGTTCGTAAGTATCGAAAAGGTCAACCAACATGGTGTTTGTCCANAGTGTTACCCGCCATTGATCCTCAGCCGTNAGNTCCTCGGATGAAAAATCCTTGGCAAGAAAAGCAACGAATTCCTCGTTCTGAGTTGACGATAAGTACCGTTCGTAGAGTCGATCAGTGAGGGTATGACTGAATTGCGCCCTCGTGAGTTTCACGTTTAGCTGCGCCTCTCGTGCCAAATAAATCAAGGAAAGCGGCAGAAGAGCGCCTTCAATGATTTGGGCGATTGTGCCTAGATCGTCCAGCATTGATATGTCCTTTGNTTGGTTGACGTGCGATCGTTGACCGCGGCCACGTTTAGATGGGTGCCCTTGTTTACAGCGCGAAATGAGGTGTTGTAGTCAAGCGCAGTGCCTAGCTCTTGCTCTACGGTGCAGGGCATGACTTCACAGCCCTATTACGACCCAGAAGTGCGTGCCTTTTTGGAATCACAGCCGGCCTTAGGAACGGTCAACGGCGAGACCCTTGAAGCTGCTCGGACCTCGCGTTTGATGCGTAACGAGGAAGTAGAACTCTCTGATGAGGTTGAAAGAGTGGACCACTTTGTTCCCGGGGTCGATGGAAATGATGTGCGGGTTCGAGTTCACCGTTCAAAAAGCTCGACGGAACTGTCGCCTGCCCTTTACTGGACTCATGGTGGGGGATATGTGCTGGGGAGTCCTGAGCAAGACGATGAGAGATTCGATCGTTGGTGTCAAAGGTTTGGGCTAGTTGGAGTGGCTGTTCAATATCGCTTAGCGCCGGAGCACCCCTATCCAGCGGGTCTTGAGGACTCCTACGCCGGTCTCAAATGGTTGAAGGAAAACGGTGAATCAATTGGCGTTGATGTCGAAAGAATAGGTATAGGTGGCCCAAGTGCAGGAGGTGGCATGGCGGCAGCTTTGGCCCTGCTTGTCAGAGATCGAGGCGAATTTGAAATTGACTATCAGCTTCTGATTTACCCAATGATTGACGACACGCGCAGTTCGACTACAGCTGGTTGGGATGTTCCCGTGTGGGATCCGGAATCGAACAACTTTGGTTGGAGCTCTTATTTGGGCGATTTGTTTGAGACTGACGCGGTTCCAAGTCACGCTGCGCCAACTAGAGAAGTTGATTTAAGTGGCTTACCGCCCGCGTTTATTATGACTGGCAGTTTGGATGGCTTTGCTGACGAAGACATTGAATATGCCAAGCGTCTAAACCACGCTGGGGTGCCCGTTGAACTGCATGTCTATCCGGGGGCACCTCATGGATTTGACGGATTTGCGGCCGGGACGGCCGTGGCTAGGCAAGCTCGGTCTGACATCAACGGTTTTCTTACCAGAATGTTGGGTTCTGGCTAGAGCTACGACTTTACGTAGAACGACTCCCGCGCCTGTGAGGGCGGAACTATAGGAATCTCATTGTCGGTTAACGGGGCCATCCATTGTTTACGTTCTAAAGCGGCTTCGATGTACGGAGCTAATTCCCGTTCTTTTTGGGCTACTCGCTCGTCTCGATAGGGCGAGAAGTGTGGCAGCACTTCTTCTCCGAAGAGTTCAAGACTCTCACAAATGTGCTTGTGCTCATTTTTGCCACCCTGTTGTAAGAAGATGACTTGATCGACACCAGCGGATTCAAATTCTTTGACTAACGCTGTGTAATCGTCAGGAGTACCGATGCCAGGCGCGCCTATGGTGGGTAACTCCGGCCCGCGAAGTTCTTCGTACTCCCCCCACAGGTTGCTACGACCGGGCCGTGTTTCGTTGGCGACCAATGCATTGACTGCGTAGCGAAAGAACTGGAATCCGTCGATGCCACGGCGCATTGCCTCATCTGCATCGCGGTGAAGACTAAAGCCGGCCACCATAGCCAGATTCGCATTTACGCTGTGGCCAATGGGAACGCATTCATCGCTTCGGATGATGTCGTAATACGTGTCTGCCCATGTTTTCGCTTCGTCTGGGTCTACGAAGCTAAAGGCCAGAGCGCCTAATCCATTTCGCGCGGCGACCTCAATCGTGGAGCGGTTGGTGCAAGCTATCCACATCGGCGGGTGAGGCTTTTGTAGAGGCTTCGGCACCACGTTTCTGCAAGGCATCGAGAAACCTTCACCTTCGAAGCCAGGGTATGGCTCCATCACCATCATGTTGGCGATTTGCTCCGCTGCTTCTAGCGAGAGCTCCCGTTTCCTTTTCGCATTTATGTCGTATCCGCGCAGTTCCAGGCGTGTCGCTCCTTCCCCGATACCAAATTCAGCTCTCCCTCGAGAAATCAGATCCAACATGGCCACTGTCTCTGCGCTACGAGAGGGATGGTTGTAGTTAGGAATCACTTGTCGGATGCCAAGTCCAATTCTGATGCGTTCGGTCTTGGCGGCGAGCGAAGCGAGAAAAACATCTGAGGCCGAGCAATGGGAGTATTCCTCAAGAAAGTGATGTTCGACCGCCCATGCGTGATCAACTCCGATTTGGTCAGCCAACACAATTTGCTCAGTTGCTTCTTCGATGAGGCGCAATTCTGCTTCTTCGTCCCACGGCTTAGGTAGTTGCAGCTCGTAGAGCATTCCGAACTTCATGTTTCCCCCTTGAGTTCGCTTCGACCCTACAGCGGTGAGGCGAGGTTGTTTAGTTTTCTTGAGTTCTGTTCGTGGGCCGGTTCAGGATTTGGCGGATAAAAGACTCGTAGACATGCCTGTTGCTACAAGGGACTGATCCTGCCAGACCTCTGTTTGAACAGTTGCGAACCCGCGTGAGATTTCTCGGCAGGTTCCGATGGCTACGAGATCGTTAGCGGTCACTTGCTCTAGGAACCTGAGAGAAAGATCTGGGTTTGGGTGCGGTACCCACCTGTCCTTTGGAAGGGCGGCATCCACAGGCGGCCCCACCGACAGGTCTGCGGCCAGGCAAGCGCCTTCACTGCCATCGTCAGACGAATCCCAAGGCACAGAAACTAACGTCGCGATAGCTGCACCCACTCGAGCAGCCTGCGGGCGGGCAGTGTCAATTATTGGGACTTCAACTCCGTCCGGCTTCCTCCATGGTTTTGCGCGGTCGTATAAATCGGTAGGCGGGGGCCCCAGTAACCCTTGGTTGCGTTCCGTCGCCTCAATATCGGTACGCAGAGCCTCTGGAGCTACCAACGCGACGCGAGCTTCGGTAGTTGGAATGCCAGATTCGTCGCTGAACTCGACCCGTAGAATACTCAGGCTGCGTCCCGACGTGAGTGTTGTAATCGTTGCTTGAGCCTCAGTTGTGGCTAGTCCTTTGAGGAAATGGATGTCGATGCCGGTCACAACCCGGGTTGGCTCCACGGTGCGGCTTAGCGCGATAGAAGCTGCTGCTAACGCACCGCCGGTGACGCCTCCGAAAGCTCCGTGGATTTGGGAGGGAAGCCGCAGATTCCAACCCTCATTATTATTCGAAGAAACATTGAAATATTCCAAAGGTGTCATGACGCCACACTTTTCTGTGCATGTTTCGTCTAGAGAGTAGGACGCTTTTTCTTTGTCTTGTTCGGTTCGCTGTAGCTTTATTTCATGACCGGTGGCATCACATCAAGCGAAGAACAAATAGCGAGACTTCAAGAGTTGGCTGCGGTCTCATCTGAGTCTCCTCTGGTGATGCTCAATATAAACAGGTATCACCCCGCAGTTGAGTTTCCCGACGGAGAAACTTATAAGTCGTATATGGAAGCGATCCAACACTCTGTAGAGGCAATTGGGGGCTCAGTATTGTGGAGGACAGAGGTTCGCGGGACGGTTGTTGGTGACCTTGAAGGTTTCCATGAAGTGTTGGCTGTCTGGTACCCCAACTACGAGGCCTTTCTTGCTTTACCCAACGCAGATGGGGCAAAGGAGATGTTTCGTTATCGCCGAANCTGTGTNGAGGAAGCACACATAATTGAGCTNTCCGATTTCNGTGNCGTCTCTCGTTGACCCGTTCGGACNTNCAGTCGGCGTGCCGCNTNTAGNAACTAGAAGAATTTGTGACTAACGGCCTTCAAATTTAGGAGTTCGTTTCTCCATGAACGCCAATGGGCCTTCCTTGGCGTCATCGGTTTGCCCTAAAACGGCTCCGGCTTCAGATTCGAGAACGAGAGCTTCAGGTTCTCCAAGGTCCACCGAGTGTCGTACGACCCGTCGTGCAGCTTGGACGGCTAACGGAGCGTTAGAGGCGATGGTGTGCGCTAACTGCAAAGCCTCGGTGAGTACGTCAGCGGCTGGAACCAAACGGTTAAACAANCCTGAATCAGCGAGTTCGTCGCTGATAATTGGCTGAGCGCAGAGCAGCATCTCCATCGCTAACGCGCCGGGTAGATGCCTTCGCAAAAGAGCGGTTCCTCCCATCCCAGGGATCAGCCCTAGCGCCACCTCAGANAGACCCAACTTCAGTCCCTGACCTACCACTCGTAAATCGCACGAAAGTAGCAGTTCCATNCCGCCNGCAATGGCGTGCCCATTAACAGCNGCGATTAGNGGCTTCTCNATGTCGTATCCNGCAAGTGTCGCGCGACGCAGTAANTCACGGTCAGATGCAATTAACTCTTCGACTTGGTTTTGAGGATCTCTNGCGCCAGTGATGACAGGGATAGTCGTTCCNAGATCAAATCCCGAGCAAAACGTTGATTCGCCCGCTCCCGTAATTACCGCGACACGAACTTGCTGATCCCCCTTTATTTGTTCCCAAACTTCAGCGAGTGCCACGATGAGTTCTGGGTTAAGAGAATTTCGGGCNTCCGGNCGGTTGAGAGTGACTACTGCAACATGGTTGTTCACTTCGTAGTTAAGGACACTCATATCAAATTCCAATATCTCGCAGGTTGTAATCACGTAACTGGGCTTTAGTTTCTTCTCCCCAGATGTACTGACCTTCAAGGCCTTTAAAAGGTTCGTATNTGTAACGNTTCTCNNTCGGGCGATGTTGTGAACGAGCATCGATTGCCCAGGCNATGGCCTTAGACCGTTCGAAGATGTACTCCTCGTCGTATTCCGACACCGGATTGTGGACACCACCGCTTCGTATGCCAATCACTGACGACCGACGATGAAACCCGAAATTAATTGTTACTCGAACCTTCGAACTGGTGTTAGCGAAAGACCCGTGAACTGCTTGACGGCTAGTGATGGCTACATCTCCCGGNCCGCAAATCAACGGAACTGCTTGAGGGAGTCGATCTGAGCCGGCNTCCTCCACCATCGCCTTGATGTCAATCTTGCCGACGCGGTGCGATCCGGGAATTACCCACAAGCCGTTGGTTGCGTCGCAACCATACAACTGAGCCATGAAGTTAAATCCGTGAGTGTGGTCATCTAANTCAGCACTTTCCCAATGCGTCCAGCCGTCCTGATGCCAGGCAACTGAACCTCCCAGGCCCGGCTGTTTGATCCACACCGCTTCGTTGAAGGGGGTGAAATCGGGTCCATTGATTGCTTCGGCAACTCTCAATAGATCCGGGTGTCCGTAAAGTCGCAAGCACGCGTCTGAGAACTGGAGCGAACCCAAAAACAGTTGGACGACAAAATCTGGGGCGTCTAAGGGTGGAGCTGGCTCATTCATCTTTGCTTGGTGTCTGCCGTATGAAGCATCGGTTCCACCAAGCGGATCTGAGAGAGGTCGGACCCAACTGATGTTCCTGCCTTCAAGATCAACACCCAACGCCGGGTTTCCGTGCTTGTCNACAAGAGCGTCCTTAGCAACCGGCGAGCGATCGAGCATCATCGCTACATCNGATTCGATTTCNTGGAGTTCTTGNTCATCTATGACATTGGTGAATACGTAAAAACCGTAACGACCATAAGCATCGATGATTTCAGGATCGAGNCAACCATCGGAGGTGAAACGGATTGGACCTCGGTTGTCGAGATTGAGNGCGCGAGNTGTGCCTTCTTCTCTGTAGGCAACCATTTCACTCTCGGCTGTGCCGTAGTCGACGATCGGCACCCTAACTAGCGGCAACTTGGTCTCGGTCATGTGTTTCCAAGGTAGTTCTTACTNACCACCCATGAGCTCAAATCTATATTTAGTGCTGTTGGAATGCTTGAAGTCGTGTGTTGTACCGTCCTCATGTGTTCNTTGTGGAAAGTTACATAGCAGGCCTACTGAAATACGCCGATTTTGGGGGACGAGCGAGCAGACGCGAATATTGGGGNTTTGCGTTTGCGAACCTACTTCTAGCGGCCTCCTTTTGGCTTTTAGGNACTGTTGGAGGTCCNNTACAAAGTCTCAGCNTCCTGTANGCCTTAGCTGTAATTGTTCCAAACCTGGCGATCACAGCACGTCGTCTTCATGACACCGGGCGCACTGGTTGGTGGCTGCCGNTGGGGATTGCCCCAACGCCGCTCGTTTTGGTCATTCTGTTCTTTGTGTGCCAACGGGGTCAGGCTGAATCAAACCGCTACGGCCCGCCCATTTCGAAATAAAAAGTAACGCGTGAAGTTGCAGATCGCGAAAAGAGTCTCCTCTGCACCCAACGAAAGCCAGTAACTTTGTTGTCGTGCCTGACTTTCTGTANAGCGACCTTCTTCCCGTCGCCGATAGTGAGATTACCTACCGCCGNATTACCGAAGATTANGTCTCCGTGTTTGAAGCTAACGGGAAGAGTTTTCTGCAAGTCGAGCCAGAAGGACTGCGATTGCTTACAGCAGAGGCAATGCGTGACATTGCCCACNTGTTCCGTACNGAACATTTGGCNCAGTTGGCCGCGATTTTGCAAGATCCCGAAGCATCTGACAATGACAGATTCGTAGCGGTTGAACTTCTTAAAAACGCCAACATCGCGGCNGGTGGGGTGCTTCCTAGTTGCCAGGACACAGGTACCGCAATTATCTGGGGCACTAAAGGAGAACGAGTTGTCACTGACGTAGACGACGCTGAATACATCAGTAGAGGCGTGTTTGACACATATCAGACGTCCAGTCTTCGTTATTCCCAACTTGCTCCCATGACGATGTTCGAGGAGCAAAACACCGGTAATAACCTTCCAGCGCAAATCGAGATCTATTCGGGTCCCGGAGATATCTACAAACTTGCTTTTATGGCTAAAGGTGGCGGATCGGCGAACAAGAGTTTCCTTTACCAGGAAACTAAGGCGCTCCTCAATCCCACCAGCCTCACCCAGTTCCTGGACGAAAAACTTCGGACGTTGGGTACTGCCGCGTGTCCTCCCTACCACCTAGCTGTTGTTATTGGAGGTACATCAGCTGAGCATGCACTTAAGACTGCAAAGTATGCGTCAGCAAAATATCTGGAGATGCTTCCTACTGCCGGTAGTGAGGCCGGACATGGTTTTCGCGACTTGGAGTGGGAGCAACGCATCCTTGAATTGACTCGAGAATTCGGAATCGGTGCTCAATTTGGTGGGAAATATTTTTGTCACGATGTTCGAGTCGTGAGGTTGCCGCGCCACGGAGCAAGTTGCCCGGTAGCAATAGCGGTGTCGTGCTCAGCGGACAGGCAGGCCTTTGCCAAAATCACAGCCGATGGGATCTTTCTTGAACAACTAGAGGAAGATCCAGCGAAATATCTTCCAGACACTTCGGATACCGAATTATCGGACGAGGTGGTAGGTATCAATTTGAATCGTCCGATGAATGAGATCCGGGAGGAACTCTCCAAGTTCCCGGTTAAGACCCGACTATCTCTTACTGGCACTTTGGTCGTAGCCCGTGATATTGCTCATGCGAAAATTCAAGAACGACTCGACGCTGGTCAAGGTATGCCCGAATACCTGAGGGATTTTCCTGTCTATTATGCGGGTCCTGCCAAGACTCCCGAAGGGTATGCATCTGGCTCGTTTGGTCCGACGACCGCTGGCCGGATGGACAGCTACGTTGAGTCGTTCCAAGCTGAAGGCGGAAGTTTGGTGATGCTCGCCAAGGGCAACAGGTCTAGACAAGTTACAGAGGCCTGCAAAACCTACGGTGGTTTTTACCTTGGCTCTATTGGAGGCCCCGCTGCGAGGCTGGCGAAGGACTCGATACGAAAAGTTGAGGTTCTGGAATATCCCGAGTTGGGCATGGAAGCGGTCTGGAAGATCGAGGTCGAAGACTTCCCGGCTTTCATTGTCGTAGATGACAAAGGAAACGACTTCTTTTCTGAGGTTTCAACTCCGGTAACTATCAAGTAGCGACTGTTGTCGCTTATTCGGTAGGGAAGAGCGCTATCGGAGAAAAGTCACCCAAATAGAAAAAGCGACTCCTGCCAAGGCCAACACAGTCATCGTGACGATGCTTGACCTAGGCAACCGACCGTCGCTGTCGCTGGGTAGCCGTTTTCGTACTATCTGGAGTAACCGATCTGCCCAGGCCACATCTCTGCTGAGTATTCCTAGCCCCACTGCGACGATCAAAAGACCGGGTCCGGGTAAGGGCATCATTATCACACCGATGATGGTGACCAGTGACCCCGAAGTCATACGAAGCAGCCGCGTTACAACGCCCCGGCGGGCCTCTTCTCGGGTCTCTTCCCGATAGCCGGTCTCGAACTCGGCTTCTATAGCTGCTTCTTCGAAGCGGTTCTCTTCTTCGTTCACTGATCGACTTTCGTTCCAGACTATGGGCCATGTCATGGCGCCCTGAGCAGGTGTGCTGAATCATTAAGACTTTAGGTTGTCGCAAACTGGTAGTGACAATGCAACGGGCGTTTGTTGGTTACACCAACAAGTTGAGCCGAAGGGTCGCAATAGTTTCAGGATAAATTCCCAATTGGCCGACTAGGAATTGTTCAACACCGCCGTAGTGAGTGTCCAAGTGACGCAATGTCTGGGCCATAGCGTCTCTCGGCGCTGACAAAGCTGGCCGAATTGCTTCAACATCGGCTCCTGCGGCTTCGAGGCTGGGCCTAAGTTCATTTATGCGACGTTCCGAACGTAACTCGTTAGTCAGTTCGTAATCATCAAGTACACATTCGCGATCTACGCCGCAAAGTTCTAGAACAAGTGCAGCAGCGATACCTGTTCGGTCCTTGCCAGCGGTGCAGTGGAAAAGCAGCGGCCAACAGTCTAGGTCCGCAGCTAAATCAAAAAAACTGGCGAACTGGGTTCCTGATTCCGTGAGCATCTCGATGTAGCTATCGGCCACGTCATTAACGGTTACCGAGGTAATTTCTCCGGCCCTGATCCGTTCAACAAATTCAGTTTGTTGTGCAATCTCGTCTCCGATCGGTAGCGGCGCGTGGGTTGTCACTGTCGGCCACAGCCTAGAAACATCCCGATTTGACTCAGCGGAGGTTCGAAAATCCACGACTGTTCGAATGCCGTAACTTGCAAGTTCTTCTCGGTCATCGTCGCTTAGTCCGCTGAGACGGTCGGATCGGAACAGAACGTTTCTCCTGACGTGATGACCACCATCGACCTCGTACCCACCAACGTCTCGACAGTTCATTGCGCCGGTCAATGGAAGGACAGCGGAATCACGGTTCATTGTTGAGGCCTCGGTTCTCTCGGCAGGCCGAGGATTCTTTCCCCAATTATGTTTCTCAGAATTTGAGTGGTTCCACCCATAATTGTGTAGGCGGGAGAATACACAAGGTTTCGAGAGACCCGGTTACTAAGCATTGCTTCAGCCCCGGTTACCAGCCCCACAAAATTAGCGACCTTTTGTTCAAACTCGGTACACCACGTCTTTGTTATGGCCGAGTACTGAGCGAAAGGAGTCTGGCGCAGAACGTTCCTTAGCACCATATCCCGACCAATTCGGTAGCCAGTTTCGATCTGGGCCATCTGCTGCCTGATTAGGGGACTCGATGAGTCGATTAGTTCTTTCGTATCCAAATAAAGGCGTTGGTTTGAAGCTAGGCGGTCAATTCCACCGCGTTCGTGTTCTAGTTGACGCATTGTTTGACCGAAACTGTTGTTCAGTTCGCCAACAAGATTTTCTCCCGGGACGAGAACGTCATTAAAGAAGACTTCGTTGAAGTGAGAGTCACCCGAAGCATCTTTAATCGGCTTAACTTCGATTCCTGGCGATTTCATGTCGACGATGAATTCACTCATTCCTTTGTGAGGGGCGGCGTCCAGATCGGTGCGACAAATTAGATAACACCAATCAGCTGACTGGGCTCCGCTGGTCCAGATCTTTTGTCCGTTGACGACCCAATTTGCACCATCTTTGACAGCTTTGGTGCTGATACCCGCGACATTGGAACCAGCATCGGGTTCGGACATGCCGATACACCACTTCGACTTCCCCTGTCTCATCGCAGGTAGAAATCTCTCTTGTTGTTCGGGAGTACCGTATGNNAGCAGAACTGGGCCGATCTGCCGGTCAGGAAAAAACGACCCAGCCATAGGAGCGCGTCCCAGCAGCAATTGTTCGGTGACAACGAATCGCTCAACTTCTGGTCGTCCGTCTCCACCCTTATCAACGGGCCATGTCATGCCGATCCAACCCTTTTGGGCGAGCCTTAAAGTGAACTCATCGCTGTAGCCGACTAACCAACCATCGTCGGTCTTGGATAAGTCGGAGGTAGCTTCGCTCACCCATTGTGCGGCCTCTTCAGCCAACTCATCGAATTCTTCTGGCCAGGTGTAGTCCATAGAGGCACGAGCGTAGTCAACAGGCGGGACTTCTACGATTTTGCTGCACCTAATGCGGCTAACCTCGCCCGAATGCGAGCAGTGGTAATTACAGAATACGGCGATGTTGATGTTTTGAAGATCCAGGAGGTGCCTGACCCGGCCCCTGGGCCAGATCAGGTGCTGGTGCAGGTAACTGCCTCTGCGATGAATCGAGCTGACTTGATGCAACGACTTGGTCAGTATCCGGCTCCAGGTCCCAAGCCTGCGTATGAAGTGCCTGGTTTGGAATATTCCGGCCGGATTGCTGCTGTCGGGTCGCAGGTTGTGGATTGGTCAGTGGGTGACGCAGTAATGGGCATCGTTGCTGGTGAAGCGATGGCCGAGTTAGTAGTCGCCCACGAACGAATGCTTCAACCTGTTCCTTCGAACCTTGATGTTGGCGACGCGGCTGCCATTCCGGAGGTCTTTATGACTGCTCACGATGCGCTTGTCACTCAAGGGATGTTGACCTCTGGAAGTCGAGCGTTGGTCCACGCGGGCGCGTCTGGGGTTGGTACGGCTTCAATCCAAATTGTTAAGGCCCTTGGCGGAGAGATTGCTGTTACCTGCTCTGCCGGTAAAGCATCTGCGTGTGAAGACCTCGGTGCAGACCTAGTCATTGACTACGCCGAGCATGACTTTGTGGATGCCATAGCTGAATGGACCGGGGGAGGCGGAGTTGATGTCGTCTTGGACGTTATAGGTGGTGAGTACCTCGCTAAGAACCTTCAATGCGTGAAGGTCCAAGGGCGCATTATCCAGGTGGGGGCCATGGGCGGCCCTGTCGCCTCGCTGCCATTGGGTGCTTTGCTGCCGAAACGCGCATCTCTGATCGGAACGGTGTTGCGTTCAAGACCCATCGAACAGAAGATCGATGCGAATCAACGTTTCTTGAAGGAGCTATTTCCGAGATTTGCCGACGGCACCTTAAAGCCTGTAATTGATTCGAGGTATCCGCTAGAAGAAATCGCCGCCGCTCATACCTACATGGCAACGAATGCAAACGTCGGCAAGATTCTCATTGACCTTTGAGTGAAACCCCCAAGAGTTATCGATTCGCCATTGGCACATAGTCCCGCTCATCGGGACCTGTATACATCTGGCGCGGACGATAAATTTTCTGTTCAGGATCGTCCAGCATTTCTTGCCAATGGGCCAGCCATCCTGGCGTGCGTCCGATAGCGAACAAGACAGTGAACATGTCCATAGGAAAGCCCATGGCCTCGTAAATCAAACCGGAGTAAAAGTCGACGTTGGGATAGAGGTTCCTGTCAATGAAGTACGGGTCACTTAGCGCAACCTCTTCGAGCTTCATTGCAATATCTAAAAGAGGGTTCATGCCGGTTACTTCGAACACCTGATCGGCTGTCTTTTTAATGATCGTTGCCCGTGGGTCGTAGCTCTTGTAAACACGGTGACCGAATCCCTGAAGGAGAGTTTCACCCGCCTTAACTTTTTCTACGTAGGCCGCGACGTTGTCGAAACTGCCGATGTCATGAAGCATGTGAATCACGGCTTCGTTAGCGCCACCATGCAGTGGGCCATAGAGGCCGCAGGTCGCAGCGGCGACTGCGGAGTATGGGTCTGCGTTGCTAGAACCGACTGTTCGCATAGTTGTTGTGGAACAGTTCTGTTCGTGGTCTGCATGAAGGATCAAAAGAATGTCCAAAGCCCGAGTGAGAGTGGGGTCGGGTTCATAAGCCGGGTCGGCGACATTCCACATCATTCGAAGAAAGTTGCCGGTATAGCCGAGGTGATTGACTGGGTACTCATATGGCAGCCCCAACCGGTTCTTGTAAGCGAAAGCTGCCATAGTTGGCATCTTCGCTATCAGTCGGTGAGTCTGGATCAGCCGGTTATGAGGGTCACTTATGTTTTTGGCTTCGGGGTAGAAGGTTGACAGCGCCGCAACGGTAGAAACGAGAGTTCCCATTGGGTGAGCGTCATAACGCAAGCCCTTCATAAATTGAGCGATATCTTCGTGAACGTATGTGTGCATCGTGATGTGGTGCACCCATTCTTCGGCTTCGGCTTCGGTGGGGAGTTCGCCGTTAAGTAGCAGGTAGCAAACTTCAAGAAAACTTGAGTGTTCGGCAAGTTGTTCAATTGGGTAACCCCGGTACCGGAGAATTCCGTTTCCCCCATCGATGTAGGTGATCTTGCTGTTGCAATTCGCAGTGGACATGTAGGCCGGGTCGTAGAACCACATGCCTTTGTCCAATTCTCGAAGCGCCGCTGATGAGATCGTGCCGTCCACTATTGGAACGGTGACGCTTTCTCCACTTCGGTTATCTGTGATCGTGAAGGACTCTTCTGACACGACTATTCCTTTGCATTCTGTACGTCTTGTATGTCGACCATGGGGTCAAGCCCTGAGGTGCGCCGTTGCACAGCCCGATAATCCCCGGTTGGACCGTACCTCAACTTGAAGAGTTTCGCCTCCTCAGAGGCACAGAATTGTCTAACTAGTGGAACGATTGCCCCTATAGATAGGGCCTGACGGGGCTGAAGTCTTTACAGTGGCGAGTTGTCATGCCTTCGACGGGGGAGCCGTTCACGCTTCGAACCGAAGAGGCTAACCAGATCGGCTAATTCTTTGCGTGTCCGAGCGGGGTCGATGACGGCGTCAACAAAGCCACGTTCTGCTCCGACGTAAGGATTGAGATAGGTCTGTTCGTAATCTTCGACCCAACTGGCAATAGCTTCGTCGGACTCTCCGCGTTGGAGGATTTGTGCTGCTTGTGTCGCTCCCATCACGGCTATCTCGGCGGTGGGCCATGCGAGGTAGGCATCGTTTCCCATGGTTTTGGAGTCCATAACGATGAATGCTCCCCCGTATGACTTGCGNAATACGACTGATATTCGTGGGACGGTAGCTCGGGCGTACGCAAATGCCATNTGNGCTCCGTGGCGGATCATGCCTCGCCACTCCAGNTCTTTGCCAGGGTAAAAGCCGGGTGTATCGACNAAGGTGATAATCGGCAAGTTGAAAGCGTCGCACATGGTCACAAAACGAGCACCCTTTTGAGATGCTGGTATGTCAAGGGTTCCGGCGATTGCCATCGGTTGATTCGCGACGACACCGACAGGTTTGCCTCCAATGCTCGCCAGTCCGGTCACCAAATTTTCTGCCCAACCTGCTCTTAGCTCTAGGAACTCTTCGTCATCTGCGACTAGTCGGATGACGTCACGAACGTCATAGGAGCCCGTAGGCGTGTCGGGTAGAAGGTCTAAAGCTTCGGGGACTGCTCGGTCGACTGGATCTGCCGTAGCTTGAAACGGCGCTTCCTCATCATTGTGATTGGGTAAGAATCGTAGAATGTCGCTAATGGTGGGTAGTACGTCATCGTGGGGAACAACGATGCTGGCGGCACCCGTATCCCGGTAGTGGACTGATGCACCGCCTAGTTCTTCAACGTCTACCTGGACCCCTGTCATTTGACGCACTGGTACAGGTCCGCTCACGAATGCGTATGCGTCTTCGGCCATTACTACTACGTCAGCAAGCCCGATCAGTAAAGCCGTTCCGGAGACGGCAGGACCAGTTACACCTGCGAGAATCGGTACAACTCCCGACGCCTTAGCTAGCACGCGAGCTGCTCGACCCCAACCGTCCAGTGCTGCGACCCCATGGTTGGCGTCAGCGCCTGACGATGCGAGGAGCAGAACGATGGGAAGGTGCTTTTCCAAGGCCATCGTCGCTGCTGCGGTGAGGGTATCGCCATCGTCTGGCGTGAGAGCACCGCGATGTTCGGGGTCGTCGGCTCGGATGAGCATTACTGGTCGACCATCGAGGTCGTGCACGCCCGCTACTGCATGAGCAGGTGTTCCTTGGCGCAGTTGAAGGGCGATCGGGTTCGTCACAATGATGAGCGTAGGCGCGTTCGGTGACCTATTAGTGCTGTTACATGTAAACCTGGCTAAAGAGCAGTAAGACCGTCAATAGTCGGTGCAAAGTCTCGTACCACTCGTCGAAGTACATCTCGGGTCGCTGAAGCTGGAGCGGAAAGCATTCCGCGACGTCGGACGGCCAAGCCCACGTGGCGGGGGGGCATTTCCTGTAATGACAACACGGACCAATTTCCTCGTCCAATCCACGCAGGGATCGCTGTGACTGGCACGATTGCTGGTGCGTAACCTTGGAAAGCGAGAGTTGCGGCTAGTCGAATACCGTCTAGTTCGGCCACGGTGCGCAGTTGGACTTCTTCTTGACGGGCTTTGTCGTCGATGAGTACCCGTAAATTGGAGCCGGGTGGACTGAGTAGAAGTTCGTGCTCTTCAAGTTCCCTGATGTGGATGGGGCGATCGCCGTTGATACCGAGAGGGTGTCCTTCCGGAGCTATTACGACTAGCTGTTCGTCGAAGAGTGGGCTGGTGAATATCTCGTCGTGTTGGAGGGGCGTGTTGATCACCGTTAGGTCCAGGTCACCGTGCTCGAGTAACGGCACAAGTGCTGTGGTGGTGGAATCAATAACTGTTGTCATTACGTCGGGAAAGGCCCGGCTGAGTTCGTCGAGCAGCGGTGGTAACAACCAGCGACCGGTTGTACCGATGATGCCGAGGCGCACCTGGCCCGTGACCCGCGAGGTCATGGAGGTAACGTCATCTCGTAGAGCAGCTAGTTCTGTGTTGATGCGACGTGCTCGTGTTAGTACGACCTGACCTTCGGGTGTTAGCTGGCCNGCGCTTCGGTCAATAAGGATCGCCCCTAAGTCGTCTTCGAGTCGTGCNATGTGGGTGGAGATGTTTGATTGAACGGTGTCNAGAGCTCGNGCTGCAGCTGAAAAGCGACCGTGNTNTGCTACNGCNGCGAGTGCCTCNAGTTGTTTAAGTTCCATTCAACGAGCGTATCCGAAACNNNCTNNCNATCTATNAAATAGATCAAAAGTATCTACTACTTCGACTTGATGAATGACCCNCNGGTAACTAATTTGTTTTCCGTTGGGAANAAACGACTTCCCCCGAGTCGCTCAACAATTAGATCGCTGCAAGGTGCCCCCCACCTGAGCGGTCAGCCGAGGCGGAGCACCCCTTCCTCCTTACGGCTCTTGAAACCGGCCCGCCCCCCGGGCCGGTTTCCCATTTTTGGGAGCTGTCTTGCTATGAGTTCCGAATGTGCTTAAGCAGTTGACGTGGTGATAAGAGGTTCGTGTTTAAAGTGACGCCTTGATGATGTTCAGAGCTGAACCAGCTTTGAACCACTCAATCTGCTCAGAACTAAAGGAATGGTTAGCCGAAAACGACCATGTTGTGCCATCAGGTGAGGTGACCTCGACCTCCAGAGGATGCCCTGGAGCAAGCTGAGCAAGCGAACGGACTGCGATGCGGTCATCTTCCTCTATGCGTTCGTAATCTTGCGGGTCAACGAAGGTAAGAGGGAGCATTCCCTGTTTCTTTAGGTTCGTTTCGTGGATCCGTGCGAAAGAACGAGCAATAGCAACCAGGCCTCCGCGAAAGCGGGGTTCCATCGCGGCATGCTCTCGACTTGAGCCTTCGCCCATATTTTCGTCACCGATCACAACCCAACCTTGCCCAGCTTCATGGTAGGACCGTGCAATATCAGGGAAAGTTTGGGTTTCACCGTTGAGTTGGTTTTTCCCATGACCGACGTCGTAGCCCTCATACGCGTTGACTGCGCCCAAATACAAGTTGCCTGAAATATTTTCTAGGTGGCCGCGATACTTGAGCCACGGCCCTGCCATTGAGATGTGGTCAGTGGTGAATTTTCCTCGAGCTTTGACTAGAACCGGAAGATCTTGGTAATCCGATCCGTCCCAAGCAGGAAACGGTTCAAGGAGTTGAAGTCGCTCTGAGGACGCATCGACCTTTACTTGAACGGCTGATCCATCGGGTGGGGGAGCGACGAAGGTATCTTGCCCAGGATCAAACCCTTCGGGTGGCAGCTCGATACCAACAGGGACTGATAGGGACACTTCGTCGCCTTGATCGTTGGTTAATGTGTCGCTCAACGGGTCAAAGTCAACGGTCCCAGCTAGGGCTAGAGCCATCACGGTTTCAGGGGATGTAACAAAGGCCAGCGTTGCCGCGTCACCATCGTTTCTCTTAGGAAAGTTCCTGTTATAGGAAGTAACGATGACGTTCGGTTGCCCGGCAATATGGCCTTCCTCGGCACTGCGGTCCCATTGGCCAATACATGGTCCGCACGCGTTTGCTAGAACCGTCGCGCCTAGGGCTTCGAAGTCTGCTAACAGTCCGTCGCGCTCGATTGTTGCTCTGACCTGCTCTGAGCCGGGAGTGATCAAGAGCTTGGACTTCACGGTGAGGCCTTTAGAGGCCGCTTCTCGAGCGATGCTTGCTGCTCGAGTGATGTCTTCGTAACTGGAGTTAGTGCAAGACCCAATCAATGCGGCGCTGATACTTGATGGCCACCCGTTCGCTTTCGCCTCTGCGCCTAGATCACCAACTTCTCTCGCTAAGTCGGGTGTATGAGGGCCATTGATGTGAGGTGCGAGCGACGAGAGGTCGATTTCTATGACTTCGTCGTAAAAAGCGCTGGGGTTTGCCATCACTTCGTCGTCTGCTCGAAGATGCATCGCAACCTTGTCTGCAGCGTCAGCTACAGCTTCTCGGCCAGTTGATTTTAGATATCGACTCATGGCTTGGTCATAACCAAATAGAGAGGTCGTGGCCCCAATCTCTGCTCCCATGTTGCATATCGTTGCCTTGCCAGTGCAGCTCAACGATTCTGCGCCGGGTCCGAAGTATTCGACTATTGCCCCCGTTCCGCCCTTTACGGTCAGAACTTCTGCGACCTTCAAGATGATGTCTTTGGGGGCGCTCCAACCCGAGAGCTCGCCTGTTAGGTGCACCCCGATTGCTTTGGGCCAACGAACGTTCCAAGCAAAACCGGTCATCACATCGACAGCGTCTGCGCCGCCGACTCCGACTGCGATCATCCCAAGACCACCAGCGTTCGGGGTGTGACTGTCGGTCCCGATCATCATTCCACCTGGAAATGCGTACTGTTCGAGCACGACTTGGTGGATGATTCCGCTTCCTGGTTTCCAGAACCCCGCCCCGTACTTCGCGCAAACGCTTTCCAAAAAGTCGTAGACCTCTTCGTTGCTTTCACTTGCTGCCAGCAGGTCTGTTTTGCCGTCGTCGCGCGCTTGAATGAGGTGGTCGCAGTGAGTTGTTGTGGGCACCGCCACTTCATCCAAGCCAGCTGTCATGAACTGCAACCAAGCCATCTGAGCTGTGGCATCTTGCATCGCTACTCGATCCGGGCGCAGATCGACGTAACTGACACCGCGATCTAGTTCTTGATCGGTTGAGGCCAGGTGATTGATCAGTACTTTTTCGGCCAAGGTCAATCCTCGGCCTAGCTTCTCTCGCCCCAAGGCAATGTTCTCGTCAAGGTTTGCATAAACGTTTTCGATGAGTTCTATTGGAGTGCTTGCGGCCACTGCCATTTATATGTCCTCTTTCTCGTCCTCTTCGTGCTGTGGGGTATCCCCGACGATACGCCCTTTAGGTTATTTCGCCACTGGCAATCTAAACGTAAGGCCAACGACGTTGACCTTGGGAGCGATTGTCTTCCTGGTGAGTTAACGTCCAGCGGCGACGCCAAGCGGCGGCGTCTGGACCTCCGAGCCCCGGGCTTTCATCGGAGTGAGCTCGTTGTCTCGACGCGAACCAGTTTCCAGTAGCGGTTTCATCCGCTAGTGACTCCACAGCTAACTGAAGTTTTCGGGTGAACCGTCGGTTGTTGTCTTCTTCGGCAAATTCGAGTGGGCGGCCGAAATTAACCGTCGCCTTTGATTTCTTGGGCCAGTTGCGCCCCTTGCGCAAGATGTCGAAAGTGCCTCGGATATGCACTGGTACTACAGGCACTCCAGCTTGTTTGGCCAGGAAAGCAGCACCTGGTCGGAACTCTTGACCCCAACCGTCAGGAGATCGTCCGCCTTCTGGATAGATCACCATGCTCCAACCATTCCGAAGTAAATCGACAGCTTTTTCAATCGTGTTGCGGTTGATTGCAGTGCGTTCTATAGGGATTGCGCCGATGAATAATGCTGAGATAGCACCAGTCACTCGATTGCCGAAGAAGTAGTCAGCTGCTGCTCCTACGAAAGCTTTGTGTTTCCACGGTGCCGGCATCGACGTCAACATCAGGAGCGTGTCGGCGTGGCTTTGGTGGTTGGCGGCGAATATTGCTGGACCTTCTAGGTCATGCAGTCTGTCGAGACCTCGGATAGTTGGGTTGGCGTAATAACTGATGACACCCTTACCAAGGGTGGCTAGAGCGAGACGTCTTGTAACTCGAGACGCGTATCTGCGTGCCCAGTCTGTTTGGTAGTTGCTCCCGACGTTTGAGGGTAGAGGAGTTTCCCCTTCAGGTGTTTCAGCTGCTTTAAGGGGAAACTCGACTTTTCTAACCACGCGCGAAATTGATGCCTTGGCGCGCCGATCAGTTAAGTGGCTGATGGGGTTTCTACGATTTGGATCCGTCATCTGTCGGTCCTAATCCTAAACAACGTCCGCCATCAGGACCGGCGGATTGTGAATGTGAGTGAGCGTTGGGTCGCGTCCTACGACATCAGTCGCCATCTCTAAAGCGTCGCGCATAGTAGTAGCAGAACGAAAGCCCATTCTCTTTACAGCGCGTTGTTCTCCGCCGACCACTATCACTTGTGCGACGTGTTCAAGGGCGTGGGAGCACCAGTACCACATGTAGAACGGGTGAACTCCGTGATAGGCGTACGAAGTTCGGTAAAGATGCCGGTACCACTCATCCTCTGCGTACCGTTTCTCATACTTGTGTTCGATGACTTCTGGGTCCGTGCTGTCTGCCAGTACTTCTTCGAAAAAGTCGATGTAGCTGGGGTGGTGCACTGGATGGAATTCCCAGGGGGTTGGATGACTCATGATCACCACACCGCCCTCGCGGACTAACGGCTTGCCTTTATACAGATTGAAGAAATAGCCCAGACCAAGACACGCAACAAGAACTGGGTTCATGATGGAGTTCACGTTGTAAGGGCCGAGATATGGCAGACCCATCGACAAGATGTCAGTCTGCCCTTCAACGCGGACCAGATGCTGCCGGTAGACATTCGCTGTTGTGACTTCGTGAACCGCTTCTACTTCTCCTGCCTGGATCGAAGTCAGTCCATAGGGAGCCCGTATTCCTTGAAAAATGGTTCGAGCCGATTTTCTGGGGACTTTGTCCAAGAACTTTTTGGTGCCTAATAGAAATAGGCGCTCTTTGGCGTTCATCTCCCATTCGCGTTTTTGTAGGAAGTCCCAGGGTTCAGGAAAGGTGTCGTTATTCAGTGTGGTTTCGATCTGAAAAATTTTTACGCCAGCGTCTCGGATTAGTCGACCTTGGCGCCAGTTCTTGGTGTGTAGCTCGCTCTTTTCTTGGTCCATGAAGGACTTTGAGCGCCGCATGGTTTCAACATTGTGATGGTGGCGTAGGGCTGTATACCCCGATAGTCCCGTGGCGACGCTCTTGTGGCCTCCGTCCATTGAGACGAGGTTGATATTTACGTAGATGATTAAGTCGGACTCGACTGCCCTTTTGGAGATGACTACTTCTTCTCCATGATCGGTTTCGCCGAGGTGAGTGAGGCCATCGGGGTCTTCAGCGTCGAAGTTATACAGCTGACCATTTGGAGCAAAAGCGTCGTATACCCGGTCACCAACAGCGTGGCGAAGTTCTGATTCGGTCATTCGTCGGTGTAGGGCGAGTGCCGCTATCAAGTGAACGTCGTCGACTCCAGCGCTGGCTGCTATGTCTAATACATGTTCGATGATTCTTCCCCGAATGTCGGGTGCTTGCATCTGAGGCAGAGGCAGGGAAATGTCGTCGAAAGCGATAGTCAGTTTCATTCCCGGCGAGAGCAGTGCTTCGAGGGGAGGGGAATCGCCGAGGGGGTTGGCCAGAGCGTTTCGAATAGCCCCGTCAACGTCCTCGATTGGTTCGATTGGTTCGTTGGGATAAATTACGCGGCTTCCTGAAGGAAGTTTTTCGAAGCGAAATCCCTCCCCGTGGTGGAACACGATTGGGGGAGTGGTCCGATCGACTTCGAGCACAAGGCCTTGGCGAGCCGGCATCAGTGAACTCCTTCTGGGGTTGCTTGTGATTTAGGTCTTTGTCCCATTGGGAGCAACGGTTTAGGTGCACCGGCTGTTTTCGGCCAATTCTCGGTTAGCCACCCTCGCCGCTCGGCAATGGTGACTAGTCGTGTCTCTGGGTTAACCGCTACTGGATATCCAACGGCTTCGAGCATTGGAAGGTCAGACGCTGAGTCTGCGTAGGCGACTCCCTGTTGGGGGTCGAGACCATTTTCTTCGGCCCAGTCCACCATGAGTTGCGCCCGTACTTCGCCGGTAGGGGGGACATCGAGCATTTCGCCAGTGAGCTTGCCGTCTTTGCGGTCAATTCTCGCGGCGATTATGTGATCAAAAAGAGGACGAAGAGGTTCGACGGCTATATCGAGTGCGCCTGTGATGAGAACCGTTTGGTGACCAGCGGCACGATGTGCTCGTACCCTGCGCAAACCCGCCGGGAAGGATTTGATGAGAATGAGATCGCTAAGCATTTCGGCTGCATCGCGCTCTAGTTGCTGGAGTGGGGCGCCTTTATAGCGTTGGTAGAAGTATCGAAGGAAGTCAGTGCGGTCTCGCTTATCTCGCCTCCATAAGCCCGGGGTTTCACTAAGGGTTCGAAGAGTGAACTCAAAGCGTTTCTTGGGGCTCAAGTGTCTGGTAGCGAGCCAGGCGTAACTTTCGACAACGTTGCTGGCAATCAGTGTGTTTTCTAAGTCGAATGCGGCGAAGTGGCGATCTGGGTCTAAGACTGCGGTGCGAAGTCTTTCTGACCGACTTGGTCCGCTGCGCTTTTCGGGAGTGGTTTTGACCCGGGCTTGGATTACGACGGTAGGAAGGTGAACTTCGGTGATGTAGTGATGCCAGTCAATGATGCTGGGGTCAAACCCGAATTGTTGTTGATCTTCAAGTGGTAGCGAGTTCCATAGAGACAGAGTGCGTTCGATCCCATATAGCGCTTCGCATTTGCCGTATGCGCCGTAGATGTCTACGTATCCCTTAATTTGGTCGAGATTTTGACGGCGTTCTGCGAACTTGCTGGTGAAACTGTTCTCTCCCCTAATAGGTAGGCGATTGATTACTTTGGCTGCGACGTCAAAGGCTTTGACGACGCGATGAAGTTGTTCTTCGAGTCCACTCGAGCCAGCGTATTTCCATTCTGTGCTTGCTGTGGGGTGCCCGTTTGCGTCGTAAACAGGGTTGTCTCCGAACCATTCCATCACTGTGTTGAGTAGTTTTTTGAATTGGAGAGGGTTGGTGGATCCCGAGGCGACTTGAAAGACCTCGGGTTCCTCTGCAGGGCCTTTGGCGGCGACGGCGATTATTGCGGCAGCGACCATGTCGACGGGGATTACGTCGATAATTCCCTCCGGGTAGCCCGGGAAGGTGTTGAGTTCACCTTTTGCGAACGAGACGATAAGTGGTTCGGCCATTCGAAATCCGCGAATCCAGCCTGGTGATGGTTGTGACCAGGCTGATTCAATGATCGAGGGTCGAACGATGCTGATCGGTATTTCCTCGTGTAGTTCTACGAGAGCTGTTTCGCCTAGAGCTTTGGAGTAGGTGTATACGTCGGGCCATCCGAGTGAGGTGGCTCGACTTCTGCCTGCCTCCACCATTTGGTCATTGACCCATGCCTCGCGTAGTTGCTCTGTTTTGGCAGCGAGCATAGGTAACCCTGCGGCGCCCAGTTCTTCTCGGGCGCCTTTGCGGAAGTTGTTGAGCTCTTCAGGGATTCTGCTGCGTGCATCGAGATCAGTGCGTGTTCTACGAGCTGCGTCGACTTCTGCTCTCCAGTCAACGTCAACCTGGAAGGGAGTTCCAGCTAAGAGTTCTTCGTTGGCTGCGCCTCGACGGTTGCCCGCTACGTAACAGGTTGACACTGCGACTAGATGGGGTCGCACTTCCATGTCTTTTAGCAATTGAATGATTCGATTAGGGCCTAGCAAGTTGATTTCTATTGAGCTGTCGAGAGGGCTGTCGAAGCTGACTGTTGCGGCGGAATGGATCACTACATCACAGGTCGTGAATAGATGCCGGTCGTCTTCGTTGAGGCCAAGTCCGTCGCTTGTAACGTCACCAGAGACCACTGAGATGCGTTGTTCGCAAATAGTGTCGAATTCCTCGCCCCATTGTGATCTGAGAATGTCGAAAGCATCGTTACGAAGTATTTCTCGATCAACTCGCCGTTGAGCGCTGCTTCTGCGATTCGGACGTACTAGAAGTACTAGTTCGCAGTCGGGTACCCCGCGAAGAAGCCGTTCAACTAGAGCAGTACCCAAAAATCCGGTGCTACCGGTGATGGCTATCCGTTTGCCCGAGAGGGACTCACTGATCACAACACTAGTTCTATCAGAAAACTTACCAAATGGTAAGTATTTGCGGGGATTCGATCTAAAGTGTTGGAGTGCCCACTGGTACCCGCGATCGTATTTTGGACTCGGCGTTAGCTGCATTTGGCATGCGCGGGTACGACGCAACTTCGTTGGATGACCTTGCGGCAGATCTTGGGATCACCAAGCAGGCGATTCTGTATCACTATTCGTCTAAAGAAGCTTTATTGAAGGCGACCATTGAGCTAGCGGTGAGTGAGTTGGGTTCTGCCTTGTCGGGTGCAGCTAATCCGCAGGCTCGCGGTTTCGAACGAATCGAAGATCTTGTGCGAGCTACGTTCTCGCTTGCAGCTCGGCGCCCCGAAGTGCTTGGGCTCATTCGTTTGGTTTCTCGCCAAGGTGGAGTTGCGTCAGGGAAGCTGGCGTCTGCGATGAGTGTGATGCTCGGTGATGCGGTTCGATTCGTTGAAGCTGAGATGGATGCTGGCCGGTTCCGCCGGTTGGAACCTCGGATGCTGTTGTTGGCGGTCTATTCCGCTGTTGTAGGAGTTGCTACGGAACCTGAGGTGATGCGAGCGTTGGGTCTTGAACCAGATTTACGTTCTCTAGTGCGGGCTCGTCGTGAAACTATTGAGTTTCTGAGAGCAGCGTTGATAGCCGACTAGCTGGACGAACTATTTAGATCTGCGAAGAATCGAGCGCAAGGAGCTACGGCTCTGCCGCCACAAGAAACACCGAATTGGACATACAGGCTGTCCGTTGGGCCGTATTTCGTTAGGTCTTTGCATGCTCTGGCGTCGGTGCCGCTGCACAAAAGCCAAAGCTGATCCAAAAACTCGTCATCTCCCGGTGGGCTGAGATTGGGACTCAAATCTTTCAGTGTCGGCGGTTCACCATCGTCTTCCAAGATGAGGGCGCAGTAGCTGGTTCCTCGTGCTCCGCACGTGGCAGCGAATTGCGCGTAGAGAGACCCGCTGGGAGCAATTAGCCGAAGTTCGCCGCAGGCTGCTGTGCTGCCTTCAGAACATAGCTTCCACCATTTATCAAGGTCTTCGTCGTCACCGGGAGCGGGGGTTGAAGGATTGAGGTCTCCCTCGGGTTGTTCGATCCCGAGTAGCAGGGCGCAATCCATATTTCTGCGGCCACCACAACTGAAGGCGAATTGTTCATAGTCGCTGCCAGGTGGAGCCAGATAGAACAGGTCGTCGCAGGCCTTTGCTTCACCTAACCCGCATTGAAGCCAGTAGTTGTCTAAGAGCGAATCGGTGCCCGGAGGGCTGTCATCGGAATCGAAAGTTACTGGGGCCTCCAGTAGTTCTTCGGACACTTGGGGTTGATCGTTTCTGAAGATAGGCAAAGTTGGGCTTGGACTGGTGTCGAGTCGGCATAGCTCTACGGCCATATCGACAGCTATTTCCTGTTCGGGGCTGAGATCTGTTTGGAGGTTGCTGAGGTTCAATTCCCAGCCAGAAGCGAGGCGTTCCTCAACACATAGCTGTTCTTGTTGAGTGAGGTTGTTGGTGAGTGCTGGTGCCTGGCCGTCCGAACTGCTTGAGTATGAGCAAGAGGTAGCGGCCAACAACACGGCCGCAAATGTCCTCCAAGTGTTCATCAAGCCAGTTTGTGCGAGATTGCCCCAACGTCTCGCAGTGCGGTGCCGTCGGCCCCGTCGGTTCGAAAAGTAGTCGATGGGCTTTGAGTGGCTTCTTGAATCATTTCTGCCAGCAACTGTGCGAATGGGACTCCTTCATATGACCAGAAATACCAACTTAACGAGCCAGGTATGGTGTTGATTTCGTTGACCCAGAGCCCGTCGGAATTCCAGAGAAAATCGATGCGGGCAACCGAACGAACCATCGCTAGATCAACAACTTGAGACGCCATTGTTCTTAGCTGCCCTTCGACATCTGAAGGTAACTCAGCGGGGAGTTCTCTGGGGGCACTTGCCATTCCTTGAGACCCGGTCAGGTATTTGTCTGCGTAGCTGTAAATGCCGTCCTCTTCAGGTCGTAGCGGACGTTCGATAGCGCTGAGAGATTTTTCTGGGAAGGTACGAACTGAGATGTTGAGATCGATTGCATCGTCGAGGTATCGCTGGACTACCGCACCGCCGCGAAGCAGGGGCTGTGAACTTGCAAGTGCTTTGGCGGTTGGAAGGTCGTCAACGATTTCGATTCCAATAGAGGATCCACCAAACCGTGGCTTAACAATGAGGGGTCCTTGCTCATCGAGTTCAAGGTCGGCGGTGATCAGGTGTAGGGGAAGACTTGAAATGCCAGCGGCGTCCATGATCCCCGAAAATGCGAGTTTGTCCATCCCTACGGCCGCGCCTGCTTGACTCGGGCCGGTGTAACGGATGCCCGCGAGGTCAAACAACGCCTGCAGGCTCCCATCTTCTCCAGGGCCTCCATGGCAGCACACCACTACAGCGCTGATTTCGATCGGAGTTTGCTTTCCCCGTTTTCCAGATCTGTAGAAGCCTCCTTGCTCTCCGACTTGGATAGTCACCGGCTCCGCGGATCGAGGTAATCCGTCAGCGAATTCGTTTGCTTCAACGTCGGCAGGAACCTGGAACCAGTTACCGGTTTTTGACCAGTACAGGGCTATGACGTCGTTTCCTGCTTCAGTCAATGCGCGCACTGCCTGCAACCCAGTGAGGATGGAAATGTCGTGTTCAGGAGAAGGGCTGCCGAAGCAGACTGCTGGAAGAGTCATGTTCTTCTATGAAACCGTAGATGGCGCTGAGTTTGATGTCACCCTTTGCTTGATGCGGGTTGTCGAATTATGCGTAGTGATCGGGAAGGTCGTTCTCGTATAAGACAGCGTCTCCTGAAGTCAGGTTCGCTCGGACCCATTCGATCGCGTCATTGCGTGTTCTTACCAGGTTGATCCGCGCCGTTCCGTCTCTGGCTCCGTTGTTGAGAGTTGCCCGGTTGGTATGTCCCACGATGATGAGGTCGTCGGCGATAAGGCTCGCGTCGACTCCGAACCGCCTGTTCTCGCTTGCCTGTCGGCTCCCGAGCTCAACCATTCCTGGCGTGACTACCACCTTGCGTCGGGCATCAAGGTCGGCGAGTGTTTGGAGAGCTAAGGCGGCGCCGGCGGGGTTGCTGTTGTAGGTGTCGTCGATGATGGTGACTCCCGTGGGGCTTTTCAGCATTTGACGTCGATGTTCAGTGACGGGGAGGTTTGCCAGTTGCTTAGCTATTGTGTCGTCGGAGACACCAAGGGTTGTGGCTACGGCGACTGCGCACGCGACATTCGTTGCAGCTGCATCGGAGGTTAACCCGGCCGCGATGGTGCGACCTGAGAGGGTGACAGTTAAACCATCGTCGTAACCTGCGTAAACATCAGCTGATCGGTCTTTGGAAGAACATCTCACGACATCGATTCCCGATGCTTGAAGACGATCCGCTTCGCTAGCTAGACCGTAAGCATCGATGTTGATTACCGCAGTTCGACTTGTCGAAAATATTTCGCTCTTAGCGGAAACGATGGTTTCTAAATCACCGAATCGTTCGAGATGGACAGGCCCAATGGAGGCAAGCACCGAGATCGATGGTTGCACCCAATTCACTAATTCAGCTATCTCTCCGGGGCCATA
>PBOM01000019.1 GCA_002724355.1 Actinomycetota bacterium
GCGTTGTTTTCTCAGTCGAAGTTGGGTTGAATGGGGCATGCGTTTGGCCACGGTTCTCACTCCCTTGTCGGATGACAACCTGCGTTTGGCAGCGCAGTGCGGGGTGACGGATGTGGTGGAGCGTTACCCAGGACCCGCGCTGGAGGATGTTCTGCGGGTGAAGGGGCGGGTGGAGAAATTTGGGCTGCGGCTGGCGGCTATCGAGGGGTTTGTGCCGATGGAGAACTTGGTCTGGGGACGCGATGATGGGTCGGAATTGGTGGCGATGAAACAGTTGCTCCGGCACATGGGAGAGGCGGGAGTGCCAATTCTTTGCTACAACTTCATGGCGGGGACGGACTGGGTGCGCACGCGGATGGATGTTGCGGAACGCGGTGGGGCGACGGTGACGGAGTTCAATCTGGCAGAGGCAGAACGGGCAGTCTCCCTGAGCGACGTGACGCCGGAAATTGATGAGGAAACAATTGATGCGGAGGCGTTGTGGGCGAATCTCGAATCTCTTTTACAGGAATTGCTGCCGGTGGCGGAGGATGTGGGGGTGGACTTGGCGATGCACCCGGATGACCCGCCACTGCCGGAGTTCCGCGGCAAGGCACGCATCATGAACAGCGTGGAGAATTTCGAGCGGCTCGTGGCGCTGTCGGACAGCCCGCGCAATGGGGTTTGTTTTTGCCAAGGCAACTTTGCAGCGATGGGTGCGGATATCCCGGATGCCATCCGGCGGCTGGGGCCGCGGATTCGGTATGTGCACTTCCGCGATGTCCAGGGGACAGCAGAGCATTTCCGCGAAACATTTCACGACAACGGACCGACGGACATGGTGGCGGCGATGCGGGCGTATCGAGAGGCAGGGTTCGATGGGCCGATTCGTCCGGATCACGTGCCGCAGTTCGCAGGCGAATTGGGCGAGCCGGGGTACACGATGCAGGGGCGATTGTTTGCGTTCGGTTACATCCGGGCGTTGATGCAGGCGACCGGGTGACTTTTTCTGGCGGGATGCCGGAGATACTTTGGCATCGCCGAACGGGGCGTTTCGGACTAGTGGTTGGCCGGTCCATGTCGAAAATCATTTCCATCGAGACGGCGCATCCATCATCCATCATGCCCAACCTGCTGTTGGTGCGCGTAGCCACCGACGACGGACTGGTGGGACACGGTGAGACGTATTACACGCCGGGCGCGGTGGCGGCGCTGGTGCACGAGTGGATGGCGGAACGACTGCTGGGTGCAGATGCTTTGGCAGTGGAGTCGCACTGGAGATTCCTGTACGAGCGCAGCCGTTCATTTGGGCAGCCTGGGGCGGAGATGCGGGCACTCTCGGCGGTGGACGTGGCACTGTGGGACATTTTGGGGCAGGCGTGCGGCCAACCGATATGGCGGCTGCTTGGTGGGCCGGTTAGGGAAAAGATTCGAATTTATAACACCTGTGGCGGACCGGGTTATGGGGTGCACCCGGCTGATGGCTCGCGGCACGGCGGCTGGTCGGGCTATGGCGACGAAGGCGAGCCGGGGCTGCTGCAGGACAACTGGGCGTCGTTCCACACTGCGGGTGATCTGGCGGAGGAACTGGTGGGCGAGGGCATCGGTGGCATGAAAGTGTGGCCTTTCGATCGGTTTGCGCACAAGCACGGCGGGCAGCAGATTTCGTGGGCGGATCTGGAGGCGGGGATGCGGCCGCTGCGGGAGATTCGCGAGCGGGTCGGCAAGCAGATTGAAATCATGATCGAGGGGCACGCATTCTTTCAGTTGCCCGCGGCACTCCGGCTGGCGGAGGCACTGCGTGAGATTGAGCCGTGCTGGCTGGAAGATATTCTGCCTTTGGACAACCTCGACACGCTGGCTAATTTCCGCCGTCAGGCTCGCCTGCCAATTTCTGCTAGCGAAATGCTGCTGACGCGCAACAATTTCCTCGACCTGTTGAACAAGCAGGCGACCGATTACGTGATGCTGGATCCAACGTGGTGTGGTGGCATCAGCGAGTCACGCCGCATCCTGCAACTGGCTGAGTCTTTCAACATCGCCGCTACGCTGCACGATTGCACGGGGCCGCTGACGCTCTTTGCCGGACTGCATCTCTCCGCCGCGCACACGAACGTGGCTTGGCAAGAGACGGTGCGCGCGCACATCCGCACGTTTTATGACAAGTTGATTGATCGACTGCCGGAAATTGAAAACGGTCACGCCAGCTTTCCAGANAGNCCCGGGNTGGGTGTGCGGCTGCACGACGAGTTGTTCCNGGAAGGCAGCAACGAGTATCGGCAAAGTGTTTTAAACAAATGAAAACAAGACAACTTATCCAAAGCGCNGCAGCGGCATGNCTGCTGGCGGCAGGTACGGCTTCGGCGGAGGAAGGGAAGCACCTGTTCATCCTGTCCGGNCAATCGAACATGCAGGGGCATCGGCCGCAGGAGGCGTTTACGCCGGCGGTGGAGAAGGCACTGGGCAAGGACANCGTGATNGTTGTGCAGGATGCGTTGGGTGGGCAGCCGATCCAGCGTTGGTTCAAGAAGTGGNCCTCGCCGCAGGNCGCGAAGCCGGCCAAGACGGGTGACCTGTACGATCGCTTAATGGGCAAGGTGAACCCCGCGATCAAGGGGCAGAAGCTGAAGACAGTGACTTTCATTTGGATGCAGGGGGAACGGGATGCAAAGATGCGATGGGGGCCAGTTTATGAGGCTAGNCTTCGGGGCTTGCACGCTCAACTGAGTGCCGATCTCAAGCTGACAGATGTCGGGTTTGTCATTGGCCGGCTCAGTGATTTTGATATGGCCAACAAACGTTATCCGCATTGGACCATGGTGCGCGAAGCGCAGATGAAGGTGGCCGATTCCAATTCGCGCTTTGTTTGGGTCAATACCGACGACTTGAACGACGGCAAAAATCGGCGCGGCAAGGAAATCAAGAATGACCTGCATTATTCGGCTGAGGGATACAAAACCTTGGGCAAACGTTTTGCCGAAAGCGCACTTAAATTGATCGTGAAATGAAAATGGTGAAGCTCTGGCTTTTGATTGGAATCTGGCTCGGCGCATTGGCGGCGCCGGCCGCGCCGCTTTTCGATATGGCCGCCATCCGCGATGCCTCCACGCTTGATGTGAAGGTGTTGAAAGACTGGTATCCCGTGCGCGGGGAGGTCATGACTCGCCAGAAGCTCATTACCATTCGCGTCGGGGAACTAGTGCCGGGGCAGGAATACCGTTTGCCCGTGCGCTTCATTGTGCCACATGACCGCAAGGCCAAGGGCTTTCATCTCACCGGCGGCCATCAACTGCGCAATATGCAGAATAGTTTTCCGCCGCGCGGTTTGGATGTTGAATTGTTACGGGGCGGAGTGGGGCTGGTGTTTACGGTGGTGCAGGTCTTGCCGGCCTCAGGCCAACCCGAACTGGGCCGGAAGGCCGAGCGGCGCTTCATCGAGACCTTAAATCCCAAACACTCCATCCAATACTGGGGATGGCCGGCGGCATTGATGCGTGCGACCACTGCGGCGTATGCGGAAAAGGATCATTTCGAAAAGGGAAAAGTCGCTATGTCCGGTGGCTCAAAGAATGGCGCTTCGCCTTCGGTGGCCTTATTGCAGGATGACCGGTTGACGGCATTGCACGCGTCGGTCTCGCCCATTTGGCCTTCGCCACTGCGGCTTTGTGATGAACAGGCGTGGGGTGATCTTCGAAAAGCCAATGAGCGATACGCAGCAAAGCTTCGTGCGCGCGGTGAACGAGTGAACGAACGGCGCATTCATAATCATGCCTTTCTCGGTGGAACCTTTGGTCCAGTTTACAACCGGGACGCACTTGGGGCGGGGCACAAATGGAGTGACCTCCAGCGATTGGCCAAGGCCATGACTCCTGAAGTATTTGTCGCTCCGAAACTGGCTGAATTAAGAAAGCGCGGGGCGGAGGTATTGTTCCACCCGGGTACCCATGATTTTGTGGCGTTCGATCTCGCCTGGGGCGGCAAACATTATCCGGAAGTGCCCGTCTATCTGCGCGCCAATTCCGGCCATGGGATTCGCAAACCACATCCGGCTGCCGAACGCGGGGAACAGAATAAGGCAGCGTTTCTGCTGCGCCATTTTTTCGGTGGAGAAGGTTTATTGCCTCCGCCCCGAGTGGAAAGTCATGCCGATGAGGATAAGGTAGAGATTAAAGTGATCTTTCCAGAAGGCACCAAAGCCCAGAGTGGGCAAATCTGGTGGATGTATGACCGCGGCCCAGACGGCAGTGCGGCTTATCTTGGAGAACTTTTCCCTGATGACCAATCCGCTCCCATGAAGTTTCAGGCAAAGGACAATTCATGGAATTTTACCCTTCCCCGGGAAGCAGGAAAAAAACACATCGATTTCTTCAGTAACCATCGCAAAACCATTCGCCGTAACGGACGTGCCTACAACACCTACATCTCAAGTCCCTACACACGAGTTTCGCTGCGATGACCCCAAATGTGTTTTGGGAATCGAACCCAACGAACATCTCCTTTTGAAGTTGCCTTTCGGGTGGCGTGCCTCAACATCACGGCACACATGAAACGCATCATTCCTTTCTTTGCATTTTTGATACTGGCCGCGGGCGTTTTCGCGGAGGACACTCGTTGTTATGAGCTGCGCATTTACACGGCGGCGGAGGGTAAACTGGAGGCGCTCAATGCGCGGTTCCGTGACCACACTTGCGCGCTGTTCGAAAAGCATGGGCTCACAAATATCGGCTATTGGGTGCCGCTGGACGCCAAGGATAAACGGCTCATTTACGTGATCAGCTCGCCGAACCGCGCGGCACACGCCAAATCGTTTAAGGCGTTCCTGAATGATCCGGATTGGAAGAAAGCGTACGCCGCCTCCACTAAGAACGGCCGGTTGGTGGCCAAGATCGAGAGCACTTTTCTCAGCGCAGTGGATTACTCGCCGGCCGTGAAGACGGGCAAGGTGAAAGGCAAGCGCGTGTTTGAATTGCGCACTTACGTGACCGCCGAGAATCGCCTCAAAAATCTACACGCCCGGTTTCGCGATCACACATGCGCATTGTTTGAGAAACACGGCATGACCAATATCGCCTACTGGACGCCGATGGACGTCAACAAGGGCAAGGCCAACACGCTCACGTACATTATTTCCCACAAGAGCAAAAAGCAGGCGGGCAAGAATTGGCAGGGTTTCATCGGCGATGCCGACTGGAAAAAGGCCCGCGCGGCGTCGGTGAAGGACG
>PBOM01000020.1 GCA_002724355.1 Actinomycetota bacterium
TTGTGTTGGAACGCCTATCGCAAAGCGACGGTTCACTTTCTTCAATATGTAGCCCGTTCCAGCGATATTCACAGTCGGGTGAAATAAACGTTGACGTCGGCGACACGGCAACTGCCATTCAGAACATCTCGAATAGCTTCAGCGATCAGCACCAAGATCATTTAGATGGATTAACAGTTGATTGCGGCAATTGGTGGTTTAACGTGCGACCCTCCAACACTGAACCACTGCTGCGTTTAAACGTAGAAGGGCCTGATGCATCCGAGGTCGCCAAGCGAGTAGATCAAATTCTGGACCTCATTCAGTAATTGCTGCCGTACCCTGGACGAATAAGAACGAGGTTTAACTCGCCCAGCGGAATAGCAAGATCTGAAGGAGAGAAAATGGCTTTAGATCCCGGTTTACTCGAGATTCTCGCCTGTCCAGACGACAAGGGACCCCTGCGATATTTTGCTGAGGAAAATATTCTCTACAACCCGCGACAGGGGATCACATACCCGATAAAGGATGGGATTCCAGTGTTGCTGACATCGGAGTCGACTTCGCTTAACGAAGAAGAACGACAACGACTGGACCAGCTAGCGGGACACGAAACTGGAAGCCCGAGTTCCGAGGACTAACGTGACAACTCGACCTGATTCGCTTGGCATGCAAGAAGCCGCACTGGCGTTGCCTGACCAAATAGAAGAATCCATGGCACGAGACCTACAAACCGATCATCTCCCGAACGCATCGGACATTGATCAGCTAGTGGTGCTGGGCATGGGTGGCTCAGGGATCGCCGGCGACATCGTCAAGGCAATAGTTGGTCCACGGATCTCGATCCCAGTTGTAGTTAGCAAAGGCTATGAATGCCCGAACTTTGTTGGTCGCCGGACTTTGGTGATGGTCGTCTCATTCAGCGGAGAAACCGAAGAGACCCTTCACGCTGCGGCAATAGCGAATGAACGAAACGCTCATCTCTTGGCTGTAACTTGCGGCGGAACTTTGAGCCGTCTCGCGGAGGAATGGCAAGCCTCACTGTCGATAGTCGATGCCGCAATTCCGATGCCGCGATGCGCCGTAGGTGCAATGTCAGTGCCGCTACTACGAGCATTGAATTCGATGAGACTCCTCGAAGGCCTCGAAGCCGACCTTGAAGATGTGGTTAACACCCTTCGAAATCGGTGTGAGCGGATACGCAATGGCTCGGATATGTCGCGTTCGGTAGGAGAGAGCCTCGCAACCCACATTCCACTCGTTTATGGAGGGGGAGCATTAGGTGAAGTAGCGGCCGTTCGATTTAAGAACCAGTTAAATGAAAATGCCAAGACGCCGGCGTTTTGCAATGTGATGCCCGAAACTTGCCACAACGAACTCGCAGGGTGGGGCGCAACTCATAGTGGCGAGCCAAACATTGTTGCTGTTCAATTACGTCACACCTATGAACATCCGCGCCTAGCTCCTCGCTTTGACTTTAACGAAGCCGTTGCAGGCAGTGACAAATCTGATGTCATCACTGTCTGGGCAGAAGGCAATTCCGAACTCGCCCAGCTTTTTGACCTGATCTTGTTTGGAGATCAAACATCATTAGAAGTGGCTGCCTTACTTGGACAGGACCCTGGACCCATCGATGTGTTGACTCAACTTAAACATCGGCTTGCTCAATGATCATCGTGATTGCCAGCCGAAGATGACGGTAGGATTTGAGACGTGCGCCTTGCTCCCCGATAGGCGTCAAACCGCATAGGAGCGCCGCATGGCACCCAATAGCTCTCTCCAAGGAGACTACAAAGTCGCTGATTTGAGTCTTGCTGAATCCGGGCGAAAGCAAATTGAGTTAGCAGAGGAAGAGATGCCTGGCTTAATGGCATTGCGCGCCCAGGGGTATGACTCGCAGCCGNTNGCGGGTGCAAGAATTATGGGCTCCTTACACATGACTGTTCAAACCGCCGTTCTGATAGAAACGCTGGTTGATCTNGGAGCCGATGTTCGTTGGGTGTCTTGCAACATCTTCTCCACCCAAGATGATGCGGCTGCGGCTGTNGTAGTAGGCAGAAATGGGACCGTAGAGGACCCTCAAGGTGTTCCTGTTTATGCCTGGAAGGGCGAGACTCTCGAAGAGTACTGGTGGTGNACNGAACAGGCNTTGAGGTGGCCAGGTGAGAGNGGACCNAACCTGATTCTTGACGATGGCGGCGACGCTACTNTGTTGGTGCACTTAGGAGCGCGCTATGAACAAGAAGGCTCAATACCGGCAGTAGAAGAAGCAACTTCTCACGACGAGGAAGAAATTTTGAAGCTTCTTGCAACAGTTGCCGAAAGCCACCCCACATTCTGGTCAGAGATGATCGCAAATGTTAGAGGTGTGTCTGAGGAAACAACCACCGGAGTTCATCGGCTCTATGAGATGGTCGAACAAAGCGAACTGCAGTTTCCCGCCTACAACGTCAACGATTCGGTCACTAAATCTAAATTCGACAATCTCTACGGTTGCCGACACTCGTTAATTGATGGGCTGAACAGAGCCACCGACGTCATGCTGGGCGGGAAACTCGCTTTCGTCGCCGGATATGGAGATGTCGGGAAAGGCTGCGCGCAGTCTCTACGAGGGCAGGGTTGCCGCGTCGTAGTGAGCGAAATAGACCCGATCAACGCGCTGCAAGCTGCGATGGAAGGATTCGAAGTTGACAGGCTGGACAATGTCGTCGGCGACATCGACATCTTTGTAACCACCACCGGCAACCGCGACATCATTTCAGCGGAACACATGGGCGCAATGAAACACAATGCTGTGGTCTGCAACATTGGCCATTTCGATAACGAAATCGACATGTCCGGGCTAGAAAAAATGTCGGATGTGCAGCGACGCAACATCAAGCCCCAAGTCGATGAATACATTTTTCCCAACGGAAACAGCATCCTGGTTCTGGCAGAAGGCCGTCTAGTGAACTTGGGATGTGCCACGGGCCATCCGAGCTTCGTAATGTCAATGAGTTTCACCAACCAGGTACTCGCCCAGATTGAGTTGCACGCGAACGCCGACTCTCTTGCAAACGAAGTACACCTTCTCCCCAAACACTTAGACGAAGAAGTTGCGAGACTCCATCTCGACAAGCTGGGTGTAAAACTCACAACCCTCACCGAAGAGCAAGCAAATTACATAGGCGTCCCAGTGGAAGGGCCATTCAAACCCGACCACTACCGCTATTGACTTCCCATCGGTCTGAGACCTAGGCGACCCGCAGTGGCAGGTATGCGCCGGTAGCCTTAATGCAATGGCGGTGTTTCAAAAACTTTTGCGCGCGGGCGAAGGGAAGAAGATACGAGCCCTCGAGTCGCTAGTACCTGAGATCAACGCCGTTGAAAGCGACTATCAGAAACTTTCTGATCAGGAACTACGAGCGAAAACAACTGACTTCAAGCTGGAAATAGACCGCGGCGCGGACCTTAACGACATACTTATCGACGCCTTTGCCGTTACACGAGAGGCAGCCCAGCGAGTGTTAGGTCAACGGCATTACGACGTTCAGTTAATGGGTGGGGCCGCCCTTCATTTTGGTTGGGTAGCAGAAATGCGGACGGGCGAGGGAAAGACGCTCGTATCAACTCTTCCCGTCTATTTGAATGCGCTCTCCGGCCAAGGAGTACACATCGTCACCGTCAACGACTACTTGGCAACCCGCGACGCCGATTGGATGGGTCGCGTTCACCGATTCCTTGGCCTAGAGGTCGGGCTAGTTGTCCCAGGGCAAACCGACCCAGAAGTCAAACGACTCCAATACGCCGCAGATATCACCTACGGCACAAACAACGAGTTCGGCTTTGACTATCTAAGAGACAACATGGCGCCGTCAAAAGATCAACAAGTACAGCGNGGCCACAACTACTGCATCGTCGACGAAGTTGACTCAATTCTCATCGACGAAGCTCGNACACCGCTGATTATCAGCGGACGTCTAGCGGACGCCGCCAAGCTATACGGTCAGTTCGCCCAAATCGCNCGAACCCTGACCCGCGACGTTGACTANGAAGTCGAAGAGGACAAACGAAACGTGGCGGTNCTGGAACCAGGCATAGAAAAAGTCGAGCGAGCTCTNAATGTCGACAANCTGTACGACCAAGTTTCNTCGAACCTCGTCCATCAAATGAGTGCAGCGTTGAAGGCCAAAGAGTTATATCGCCGAGACCGCGACTACGTCGTACAAAACGGCGAAGTCAGAATCGTTGACGAATTCACCGGCCGCATCCTTGACGGTCGACGCTGGAGCGAAGGTCTGCATCAGGCAGTGGAAGCCAAAGAAGGAGTGAGCATAAAAGCAGAGAACCAAACTCTCGCAACTATCACCCTTCAAAATTACTTTCGGTTGTACAACAAGCTTGCAGGCATGACAGGTACCGCGACCACCGAAGCAGCCGAGTTCGGAAACACCTACGGCCTCGATGTCGTGCCTGTGCCTACCCACCGTCCCGTTAAACGTCAGGACCACGCAGACCTCATATACAAAACCGAAAACTCTAAAATTGAAGCGGTAGTCGACGACATCGAAGAAAGACGAGCCACAGGGCAGCCAATCCTGGTGGGCACAGTAAGTGTCGAAAACAGCGAAAAGATCNCGCGTGCNTTGGACCAACGGGGCATTACCCACAATGTCCTCAACGCGAAAGAACACAACCGGGAAGCAGAGATTGTTACTCAAGCCGGGAGACTCGGTGCCGTCACCGTCGCAACGAACATGGCCGGNCGAGGCGTAGACATCCTGCTAGGAGGCAATCCAGAGGGCCTGGCACGTCAAGACTTGTTCCGAGANGGAATGGANCCCGACGANCCAGCGAACGCGGAAAAGCTAGAAGCGCGCGTAGCNCACCATGAGCCGTCCTGCACAGCGGAAGGNCAACAAGTTAAAGACGTCGGCGGACTCTACGTTTTAGGAACCGAACGNCACGAATCTCGTCGTATCGATAATCAGTTACGAGGTCGNTCNGGTCGCCAAGGCGACCCAGGCGAAAGCCGCTTCTATCTTTCGTTAGAAGANGACCTCATGCGNCTCTTTGCCACAGGGGCAATGAATTGGGTTATGGACCGNGCGCTTCCCGATGACACCCCTATCGAAGCAAACATGGTGACCAAAGCAATTGAGCGAGCCCAGAACACGGTTGAGCAAAAGAATGCCGAGGTTCGGAAAAATGTTCTNAAATACGACGAGGTCATGAACGAACAACGCAAAGTGATCTACGCCCGAAGATCNCAGATTCTCAACGGAGAAGACCTACGAGAAGAATCTTTGGAGTACATCGAATCTGCAGTAGCTCAGATAGTTGATCAGTTCTGCGGCGAAGAAGACCAGTCCGAATGGGACCTTGAAGCGATTCACGCTGAGACCAACAGCTACTGGCCCACCGAGATCACTGTTGACAAGATGCAGCAAATTAACGATGTGATCACGCTCGAACAAGACATGGTTGATGACGCCGTCCGACATTTCGAAAAGAGGGAAACGGAACTCGGCGCATCAACCATGCGTGAGGTTGAGCGCCAGGTTCTACTCAGAATCATCGATCAGCGTTGGCGCGAACATCTCTACGAGATGGACTACCTGCGGGAAGGCATTCACCTTCGAGGCATAGGACAGAAGGACCCAGTCGCCGAATGGCAGCGTGAGGGATTCGACATGTTCTCATCGATGCTTGAATCGGTTTATAGCGATTTTGTTAAGTATGCGATGCACGCTGAAGTAGTGATTGCCGATGGCCAGCGCAGCGGTGATGGTTTGACGTACTCGTCGTCCGACAGCAGCCCCCAACTCACCCCCGCAGCCGCGCCACCNAAACCCGTGGCTCCCAGTCAAACCAGCAAACAAGCACAAGTAGTCAAGACCGAAGAACAAAAAATCGGCCGTAACGATCCCTGCCATTGTGGATCAGGTAAGAAATTCAAACACTGTTGCGGGCGCTGAGCATCGAGACCTCTAATGTCAGATAAATCCGAGACACTTGAAGAACTCGAACGTCGTGTAACCGAAGCGCACGTCTACCTAGGCATTGATCAGGCCCGCGAAGAAATGACCCAATTGGAGTCTCGAGCCGCAAGTCCCGACCTTTGGGACAATCCTGATGAAGCGCGAAATGTCACAGGTCGCCTGGCCAACCTTCGAGATGACATCGATCGATGGGAAAAGGTTCGCCGTGAATTGGACGACACCTCCACCTTGGAGCTCTTAGCGCGAGAAGAAGAAGATGAATCGCTCGACGAGGAAATCGGTGCGGCGATCTCATCGTTAGAACACCAACTNGACGACATTGAACTTTTTGCGCTGTTCAACGGAGAACATGACGAGAATGACGCAGTATGCGAAGTTCACTCCGGCGCAGGAGGGACCGATGCTTGTGATTGGGCGGAAATGGTTCTGCGGATGTATCTCCGTTGGGCNGAAAACAAGGGATTTTCAGTAGAGATTCAAGAAGCGACTGACGGAGGAGAAGCTGGCATTAGCTCAGCGACGTTCATCGTGAAGGGCCGATTCGCGTTCGGGTTTTTNCAAGCTGAACGGGGTGTTCACCGGTTAGTCAGAATTTCGCCATTTGACGCTCAAGCACGACGCCATACAGCATTTTGTTCTCTATCGGTCGTTCCGTTCTTCGACGAAGTGTCGGATGAAGTCGTTATCGATGAAAAGGACCTGCGAATCGATACTTATCGGTCGTCGGGGGCTGGAGGTCAGCATGTGAATGTGACCGACTCAGCCGTGCGCATCACGCACCTGCCAACAGGCACTGTTGTCGCTTGCCAAAACGAACGAAGCCAACATCAAAATAAAGATCGAGCGATGCAGATGCTGGCGGCGAAGTTGGCTGACCTGCAAAGACAAGAACGAGAAGCGGAACTTACAGAACTAGCCGGCGAGCAACGNGACGTAGCTTGGGGAAGCCAAATCCGATCTTATGTATTACACCCCTATCAACAGGTAAAAGATCTGAGATCTAACTTNGAAGTTGGCAATGTCGANGCCGTGCTCGANGGNGATGTCGATTCGTTGATGGAAGCGTTTCTCCAATGGCAGCGAAGCCANCGAGATCNGAATTCCTGAAGGANATAGAAGCTTTCGCTCGCTGACGCGAAGAGAAAGTAATCCTGCCGTACTCTGGGGTATCTCGCCTAGATCTCCACAACTTTGCTGGCGAGCCACACACCTATGATTCGCCTCAACGACGTCACGAAAATCTATAAGGGTGAGACTCGCGCCATAGATGGCGTCAGTCTCAACATTGACAAAGGTGAATTCGTATTTCTAGTCGGCGAATCAGGGTCAGGTAAGTCAACGATGCTGCGGCTTCTAACTGCCGAAGAGCCGGCAACGGCAGGACAGGTTCACGTAGCTGGAAAAGACTTAAGTCGAATCAATTCTTGGCGAGTCCCTTATCTTCGTCGCAACATCGGNTCTGTGTTTCAAGACTTCAAGTTACTTCCCCAAAAAACCGTCTATGAGAATGTCGCGTTTGCGCTTGAAGTCATAGGGCGGCCNAAAAACATTATTACGACTCAAGTTCCGGCGATTTTGGAATTGGTGGGCCTTTCCCACAAGCAGAAAAGCTTTCCCGACGAACTCTCCGGAGGTGAGCAGCAACGGGTCTCTATAGCACGAGCTTTTGTGAACCGACCGCTCATTCTCTTGGCCGATGAACCAACAGGAAATCTCGACCCGAATACCGCTCAAGAAATCATGCGGTTACTGGATCGAATTAACCGAACCGGTACCACAGTAGTTATGGCAACCCATGATCAAACAATNGTGGATCAAATGCGACGTAGAGTTGTTGCCTTGCGCGCAGGTCAAGTTGTTCGAGATGAACAACAGGGAGTGTACGGATAGCGGTGCGAGGATTCGTAAACCGTGCGGCCTATTTCGCGAGGGAAACGTGGATCAACGTTCGCCGCAATCTCACCCTAACTGTCGCTGCGATACTGACCGTCGCGGTTGGGGTGATGCTCGTTGGTTTGGGTCTGATGGCCAGATACGCGAGCGCCAACGCGCTCGGACGATGGCAGGGTGGCGTCCAGTTCGAGATCTTCCTAGAGCCAAACATTGCCGGGGGGCAAATCGACGCTCTGGGNCAAGAACTCCGAAACCATCCCGACATAGAGCGAATCCAATTCATTACTCAAGATCAAGCCTTTAATTTGCTTGAAGACATGTTGTCCGATGAGCCGGAACTCCTAGCTGAGATTTCCGTTGAAAGTTTGCCGCCCTCGTATCGAGTNGTACCTCGAGACGCCGAAGGAGAACTTATCGAATCGCTGGCAGCTCAGTTTCGACAACGCCCCGGCGTATATTCGGTTGAAACCGGCCGGCAACAAGTAGACGCGATCCGAGAATGGTTTAACTCGTTTAGNTGGATCGTTTTATTGATGTCCATTGTTCTTGCCGCGGCCAGCGCCATGCTGATTTTCAACATGATTCGAGTTGCCATGTTCGCGCGTCGACGCGAGATAGAAGTGATGAAGTTGGTTGGTGCTACCAATAGCTTNATTCGATTACCGTTTATTTTGGAAGGAATGNTGCACGGCTTAGCNGGNGGTCTCGTCGGAGCGGCAGCCGCCGCCGTACTACGTAACCACGTCGAAGAGCTTTTCGGGCGTTCCGAAATTCTCGCCTTCTTTAGGTCATTTACCGTTACATCAGGGCAGTTCACCACGGCGACACTGGCCACTATTTTTATGGGCGTCATTGTCGGAGCTCTTGGTTCGGCATTCGCGGCCGGCCGCTTCTTAGATGTTTGACGAACCCGACGACATCAACGAGATATTTTGTTANGGAACGCTTCTACCTGGTCAGGAACGCTGGCAGTTTTTGGCGCCCTATGTTTTGGCGTACGAACCAGATCAAGTAAGTGGACGTGTCTACGACACCGGCCTGGGTTACCCCGCCGCTCTGTTTGACCGTGTGGGAGTAATACACGGATTTCGCTTCCGTCTCGACCCCGCACAGCTACGAGAGGCGCTGTTACTCCTCGANGAAATTGAAGGGGCGGTCGATGGTTTGTACCACCGAGTTCGAGTCACAACAGCAATGGGTGTCCAAGCTCACGCATATCAATACGGCGGAACATCAGAGGAACTTGTCGACATTCCTGAAGGCAACTGGCTCACCCGGTAACTAGGCGAGTTACAGTGTTCCGCGCTATGCGCAACACCATCTTCGAGCGGTCAAAGGAAATCGATGCCTGAATTCAACACCCTCCAATACCAANTCGTTGATCATGTTCTAACGCTGACCATGAACCGGCCAGAACGACTCAACGCGTTCAACAGCGAAATGCAACGCGAGTTTCTCGAAGCCCTTGATCACGCAGATCAAGATGACGAAATCCGAGCCGTGATCGTTACCGGTGAGGGACGAGGGTTTTGTGCCGGCGCTGATCTAGCTCGAGGAGCTGAAACATTNGATTACGACAATCAGGACAGCGACGCTCAAGAGGAACGTGCTTCAAATGAGGGAAGACAAGAAGGNGAGAACTCCTGGCTGCGCGACGGTGGGGGACTGCTTTCGCTTCGGATCTACGAATTCAACAAACCAATTATTGCCGCTATCAATGGACCCGCCGTTGGGGTTGGAATCACCATGACATTACCTATGGACATTCGCATGGCCTCCAGCGCAGCTCGGATCGGATTTGTGTTCAGTCGCCGAGGTATCGTNCCTGAAGCGTGCTCCTCGTATTTCCTACCTCGGGCGGTGGGAGTCAGTAAGGCTCTCGAATGGGCCTANAGTGGCAGAGTATTCGATGCGNAGGAAGCCCATGAGGCAGGGCTGGTTCGTAGCATCCATGAACCAGACGAACTGCTNCCAGCTGCGCGTGAAGTCGCTTTGGAAATAGCNGAAAACACCTCAGCTGTTTCTGTGACCATGATTCGTCACATGATGTGGCGAATGCTGGGAGCCGACCACCCAATGGAAGCTCACAAGATCGACAGCCGAGGCATCTACCACCTCGGTCAGGGAGCCGACGCTCATGAGGGAGTGGTTTCGTTTTTAGAGAAACGGCCTGCAGCGTTCACGCTGAAAACAAGCGAAGATATGCCCGAATTCTTCCCTTGGTGGGATGAACGACATTTCGAGTGACTTCACAGGCGGTCCAATTCATCTAGTTTGGCTTAATGACTGAACATGTTTTGGATCTCTCTGCGCGCTTTATCGACAGTGGACGCGCAGATGGTCCTCCCAACCGGGTGTCACACGAACTCAGCGAGCTAACGGATGATNTGGCGCTCGTTGAAGCCTTTAGCCACGTGGTGATTGTGAGAACTGAGGATGGACTTGTGGCCTTTGATTCAAGTGGCCCCGGGAGCGGTAGCCAGGTTCTCGAGAGTTTGCGACAGTGGAATACGGACCCAATTCACACTCTTGTCTACACNCACGGGCATATCGATCATGTCGGTGGCAGCGGTGCTGTCGCGGAGGAAGCGAGACAGCAGGGNCGTCAACTACCGCAGGTAGTTGGTCACGCGAATCTACCCTTACGAATGGATCGCTACCGAGCCACGAACGGCTACAACAAAGTCATCAATGCCCGACAATTCGGTGGTTTGCCGGTTTCCAGCCTTAAAGGAAAAGCGGGNAATCGACCCTTTGTGCCCGAAGGCACTCTTGACGTCAGCGTGGAGTACGAGCAGACGATGTCCTTAGAGGTTGGTGGCGTGGACTTCGAGCTTCATCATGCAAAAGGTGAAACGGACGATCACACGTGGACCTGGATACCCCAGCACAAGATGATTTCAGCAGGGGATCAGTTCATATGGAACTTCCCGAACTGCGGAAACCCACAGAAAGTNCAGAGATACCCGCTGGAATGGGCNAGATCATTACGCGAGATGATGAGTACCGACGTCGAGTTGTTCGTCCCGGCCCACGGCCTACCGATCTCCGGTCACGCTCGCATTGTTTCCTGTTTAGAGGTGGTTGCTTCGACGCTTGAACAACTGGTTGAAGACGTCGTATCGGCTATGAACGCAGGAGCAACACTTGATGACATCGTTTCGTCTGTTGGTGTTGACCCAGCGGTGCTTGAGCTGCCCTATCTGCGTCCAATGTACGACGAACCTGAGTTCGTGATTCGTAACATATGGCGCCTGTACGGAGGTTGGTGGGATGGCAAACCTTCGCGACTTAAACCCGCTAGTGATGTTGCTTTAGCCAACGTTGTGGCTGACATGGCGGGAGGTGCTGCTGACCTCGCACGACGGGCTCGTCAATTAGCCGACGCAGGCGATTTTAGGGTTGCNTGCCATTTGATCGATATGGCTAGCGACTCGGCGCCCACTTCTAAGGAGATTCATGANATACGAGCATCCATCTATATGGACCGACGGGTNGACGAGTCGTCCTTAATGGCAAAAGGAATCTTCGAATCTGCAGCTAACGAATCGCGACAATCGGCAGGTCACACAATCGAAGCCCGAAGACGCGCCTTGTCACTAGAGCCGTGAGCGGCAACGTCGTTGTCGCAGTTGATGAAGTTTCGCGTTCAGAAGTGGAGAGCATTCTCGGAGCGACAGAATGGACTCAGCTGCGCAATAACCGGTGGGTAGCGACCTATGAAGCGAACAGCGAAGAAGCTGCTTTAAAGACTGTCGCCGACTTGCGTGACGCCCAATATGTCGCAGTTGCCGGCCCGCCGGACAGTGCGAGAGCAGTTGCTTGGAAGAAGTGGAATAGTCCCATACCAGTCGGGCAGAGCACAGAAGTTTGTTTTCCTTGGGTGGCTTCTAACGCCGAGCTTGTGATTGAGATAGATCCGGGGGTGGGCTTTGGGCGTGGAGATCATCCATCCACGCGGCTGCTCCTGGAGGAACTTGCATCGCGAATTTCAGGTGGTGAATCAGTACTCGACGTCGGATGCGGATCCGGGATCTTGGCTATAGCGGCAGTGCGATTTGGAGCTGCTCGGGCGATAGGAATTGATATCAACGAAGCTGGTCTACTGGCGGCGGCCGCTAACGCACGACGCAACGAGGTCACAGACATCACCCATTTCGCTTCGACAAAATTGGATCAATTAACGCAAAAGTTCGATGTAGTGATCGCCAACATCCACGATCAAACATTGCGTGAACTCGCAAGTGATCTTGTGGCGCGTCTAAAGCCAACCGGCTGGCTTGGGCTTAGCGGCGTCTCACGAGGACAAATCTCGCGCCTCGTCGCAGCATTCCCCCAGCTCGAGTTTGAGCCCGTAAAAGAGATGCAGGAGTGGAATGCACTGATTGGACAGTTAATTATCGAATAGCCTTAAGGTATTCGACCACCGGACCGCAAAGGTTGGAAAAACAAATGCATGTAGGAATGAGCGTCATATTTCAAAACCCGGGAGAACGTATTCCGGATCAGCAGGTGTACCAACAAGATCTCGCCCTAGCTTTGCAAGCTGAGGATCTTGGCTTTGATTCAGTCTGGAGTGTTGAACACCACTTCACTAGCTACACCATGTGTCCTGACGTGCTGCAATTCCTGACCTATATGGCTGGTGCTACGCAATCCATCAAGTTGGGTTCAATGGTGTGTGTGCTCCCTTGGCACGACCCGTTGAGAGTTACCGAACAAATATCGATGCTGGACAACTTGTCAGACGGACGTCTCATTCTTGGTTTGGGTCGAGGCACCGGAAAAGTTGAGTTTGATGGTTTCAGAACCGAAATGGCTTCGGCGCGGCTTCGGTTCAAAGAATCAACTGAGTTGGTCCTTAACGCTTTAGAAAACGGATACGCCGAGTATCACGGCGAACTGATAGATCAACCACGAGTTGACATTCGACCAAGGCCCATCAAGTCGATGCGTGGCAGGGCCTACGCGGCAGCTGTATCACCCGACTCTGCTCGGATCATGGCCGAAATGGGTGTAGGTATTTTGATCGTGCCACAAAAGCCCTGGAAGGCGGTACGTCAAGAACTGCAGGACTACAGAGACATTTATCGTGAAGCGAATGGAGAAGAGCCACCGCCCCCAATGGTTGCAGGTTGGACATTCGTAGACGAGAACCCTGATAGGGCGGAAGAAAAAGCTCGAGAATTCATCGGGGGTTACTGGGATTCAATCATTGAGCATTACGAATTCGATAAACCTCACCTGAAGGACACACCCGGGTACGAGCACCATGGTCAGATGTATGACCGCCTTAAAGCTCCAGGTGGCCTCGAAATGATGACGGACTTCTTCGTCGATCTACAGCTCTGGGGAACCCCTGAGCAGGTATACGACAAAATTGTGACCTTGCAAGAGGAAACGTATATGGACGGATTCATGGGCGTGTTCAGTTTCGCAGGCATGGACCATGCCGAATCGGATCGCAACATGAAACTCTTTGCACGCGACGTCATGCCCGAATTACAAGCACTAGCACCAGTGCACGAGCGTTTAGGTATTCCGGCCTAGAGGATTGCTTATTTCTGACTTTCGGTCGACGAGGGTCAGAGCAAACCCCAGTGCGGCACAGCAAGCCGCGACGATGAGGGCGGGGCGAAAAGACCCCGAAGTATCAGCGATGATTCCCCCCAATTGGGGACCCACAGCCAATCCGGCGCCAAACACGATAGTTACCAGCGCATAGGCAGCACCGAAGGCTTCGTCGTCTAAATGACCGCTGACCTTAGTTGTGATGTTTATTACAACTCCCGTGAAAGCCATCCCGAAAAGGAGAGTTGATACGGGCGCGCCTATGGGATGTCCATTAGCGATCAGAATGCAACTCACCGCCAGGGCAGCAAAGGAAACCAGTTGAGCAGAATTCCTTCCGATGGAGTCGCTTAGCCAACCCATCGTCGGGCCGCCTAAAGCTAGACCCAATCCGATCAGAGCAAAGGTGAGGGAAGCTGAACCTTCCTTGAAACCAGCGTCTTCTTCCAGAAGTGCCGCTGAGAACGTCATCGCCAAAGAAGCACCGACCGCGAAGATGCCGTAAGTAGCGCAAAGGTTGAACCAACCAGGTACGCGCTTGAGAGTAGCGGGACTTAACCCCGAACTTGTGGTGGGTTCCGGAGAGGTCTTTACGGTAAAGGCCAGCAACAACAAAGTGCAGATTCCAATTGCAGTTTCTGTTGCATATACCCAACGCCAACTGGAAATAGCTATGTCAAACAAGCATGCGGCAAAAAAACCGATGCCGACGCCCGTGGTAACCCAGCCGATCGCGAGACCCTTTCGGTCGGGTCCCAAAACGTTCGCTGCCAGCGCTGGGGTTGTAATCCAAACACCTGCTGCGGCTAACCCTGTCAGGAATAGGGCCACGAGTGTCACAACGGAATTAGGGGACCAACTCAACGCCATTAGGCCGATCGTGACTCCCAAAAGACCAAACTTTGCGGTTTTAGCCAAGCCGAAAGCACCGATGGTAAAGGCCACCACTAAAGAACCGAGGAGGTAGCCAACTAAATTCAGGGACCCGATGCCTCCGGCGATGGTGTTAGAGAGCTCGAAATCATCGCGTATTTCTGTGTACAGCACCGAGTAGGTAAAGCGACCAAAGGCCTGAGATACAGCAGTCGCAGCGACCAGAATGGCGATCGCTGCGATTTTGTTCACCCTTGAGGCCAGGTAACAGATGCGGTAGGCGGACGTGACCCAAAGATTGTCTCCGTGGCGACAACCCGGCGGGGGGATTTCGGGTCAGCGAACTTTGCGACGTCTTGATATATGACTTCGCGATCGTTGTCGTCTCCGAAAAAGCGTTCCTTCATGGAAGCGGCCGATTCGAAACTTACGAGAGCGAACCCATCGACTTCGAGTCCGCTCAACGTCTTGACGACGCTGAGTTGGGTGTAGTCCCACATGCCGGGGTGATGACGTAAAGCAAGTGGCGCGTGTACGTCTCGCCAATGAGCATCGGACTGATCGTGGGTGAGGTTGGGATGATGCAGCAACGGAAAAATTGCGGTTACCCCTGGGGAGGCGCTCCCGCTTTGGTTCGCTATGGGACGTTCGCGAACAACCCGACAAAATCCTAAATAGAGACCAACGCTCGCGGCAGGTGCAAGCGACTGCGGAGTGTCAGTTACACACCTAACCAAGGCCCGAAAAGGCAATTCCCGTTGCTCATTCGGATCGCCAAGGTAGCAGACCCCGCCAAGTGAGCGGGCAACTGACTCCGCCGCCTCCAGATCGTTTCCTGCTGCCAATAGTTCATACATATGGTGGCTCCAAGATTCTCTTATTCGTTAGTTGTAATGGGTTAGTTGCCTTGGAACTTAGGTTCCCGCTTATCTAAGAAGGCGGCGACGGCTTCCTTGGTGTCGGAGGTGTAAAAGTTGACGGTCTGGGCCAATCCCTCTGCTTCGAGCGCAGATTTAAAATCGTTGCTTGCGTTAAGGGTCAACATTCGCTTGGTCATTGCCAGCGCCAAGGGAGGGCCAGCGGCGAGACGTTCAGCCCAATCACTAACTTCGGTATCCAATTCGTCGTGGGGGACGACCTTGTTGACAAAGCCGAATTCTGCCGCCTCTTGGGCTGAAATGACATCGGCGAAGAAGGCCAACTCTTTGGCGCGATGTAGGCCGATCAGCCGTGGCAGAATCCACGTGCCGCCGAAGTCGACACTCAAGCCGCGGCGAGCAAAAATTTCGCTAAAGCGTGCTTGGTCGCTCGCGACGATCAAATCGCATGCGAGTGCCATGTTCATGCCTGCTCCCGCCGCAACGCCATTCACTTTTGCTATGACCGGCACCATGATGGAGTACAGGGCTTCAACGGTTTGATGGATGAGGTTCATTGATACGAGTTGATGTCGCTCTCGCCCTTGTCCTGCTAGATCGGCGCCGCTGCAAAATGCATCACCTGCGCCAGTCATGATCACCGCGCGTACGTCTGGATCTACCGCTAGGGCGTTCCAAGTGTCGCGTAGCTCGTCCCACATGACTGCGTTGGCGGCGTTCTTTTTCTCCGGGCGGTTCATTGTGACTGTTACCACTCCGCTATCAGTTGATTCGATGAGGAGAGTCTCAAGCTCTTGTGAATTCATCTCGTCACCATAGGCTCTAACCCATAGCAGTTGCGCATAAAGCCAACAGTTTGATTGTTTATGAGGTCAGAAAAGGAATTAAAGCCGCCAAGAATCCCGAGGTGTTTTGACCGTGAACATTGTGACCGCTGTCGGGGACAGTTTCGAGTTGCCCTTGAGGTAGAGCCTCGGCGAATCGTAGGGCTGCTTCTGGAGAAAACAGGTTCGAGTCCGCACCTCTGATAACTAACGTCGGCTGGGAAATAGAGGATGCGTCAGAGAGAGAGAAGCGGTCGCTTTGTTCTCGCTGCGTTTGGGTAGTCGCCAATCTGGGGCCGTGGTCGCGTTTGCTGATGTACTTGCCGTCCGCTCTCTGCAACAGGTTGTATTTGACCGTACGCTCGATGTGTTCCCGGGATCGATAAGGGTCGTACTTCTGGACGTTCTGAATGAAGTCTTCGAGATCATCAAACTCGCGGTTATCAATCACAAAATTTCGGATGGTTTTGGCTCCGGCGTCAGATAACTCGGGTCCGACATCGACAAGTACGAGACGGTCAAGGAGGTTGGGTTGCTCCAAAGCGAGTCTCAACGTGTTCATTCCTCCCATCGAATGGCCAATAACTATGGGCTGGTCGATGTTGAACTGCGACAAGATGGCGTGCGCGTCGGCAGCCATAGCGTGCGAGGAGTAATCAGCGTCCCGAGCCCATTCACTATCCCCGTGGCCCCTTTGGTCGGGTGCGATGATATGGAACCGGTCAGCCAAGTGAAGGCTGACTAGGTCCCAAGAATGGGCGGATTGATTTCCGCCGTGCAGGAACAGCAGAGACGGTAGAGAAGGGTCACCCCACTCCAACAGATGAAAACGTTGATGTCGGACTACGACGTTGCGTGATACGTAACGAATGTCATCTGCGTGACTTATGCCTAAATCGTTGGCGCTCTCACAAAGACTCAAAAACTCTGACGACGTTGTCATGTCGAGTGGGTCGTTGGACGAAGAAAATTGATTCAGATAAGGCATAGGAGGTCAGATTCTGCCGACATCAAGATCAAGGTAACCACGCGAAATGTTTGCATGAAGAAGATCGGTTGGACCCTCAGCTAAGCGCGTCGCCCGAACTCTACGAAAGATTGAGGCCAGTGGGTGAGACTCAACGAGGGCTTCACCGCCGACGATTTGGATGGCCGAATCGACTAAATCGGTCGCAGTTTCGGTAGCCAGAATTTTTGATGCCATTACTTCATTTACGGAATTTTCACCTGCATCGATTAGTCGCGCGGTCCGATATGTTGCACTCCGAACAGCAAATGTTTGCGCTCGCATGCGCCCGAACTGGATGCGAATAGCGTGACTGTTATGTCCCTTATCCTCAACTTTCTTGATGTGGTTTGCGATTAACTCACAAACGAATCCGCACAGCCCTACACAGTCGGCAGCGATAGCCATCCGAACCGAGTTCACTTGCGCAAGCGCGCGACTTAGACCTGTTCCAGCTTCGCCGATGAGGTGCATGCGAGGTACACGAACATCGGTGAATACGAAACTTGCATGATGACTTCCATCAAGCGAACCGAACCGCCTGTCAATTGAGACGCCTGGTCTGTTGGTTTCGATGAGGACCATCGCAGGTCCGCCATCGTCTAACTCCACGAGAGTGTTAACGAAATCTGCGTCTGAGCCTCCAGTTACGTAGGATTTTGCGCCATTCACAATCAGATCTTCACCATCGGAGGTTGCCCAAGTATGACGTGTTGCATCGGACGGTTCGGTAAAGCCGAAGCCGCCGGTGATTTCACCTGATAGGTATCGATCCAGGAAAGCTTCTTTCAGTTCCGCGGACGCTTGACCGAGCAGCCCCGGACTGGGTCCGAAAACTCCAGGAAAGTGACCTACGTTCCACTTTCCTAATGAGTCACGAACAATAGTTAGGTCCGTCGATGACCCCTGTAAGCCCCCGTAGTCGCGTGGCTGCGTGAGGGAGAAAATGCCTGCCTCTTTCGAGAGGCTTCTAATCTCGGCTCTCAGCTTTTCTGGGTAGTCGGGGTCCACGTCGAGACCAGCTAGCCGTTGACCTAGGTCATGGGCTCGTCCTTGAAGTTCGAGCTGTGCTTCGTTGAGAAAATCTGGCACCCCTGAACGGTAGTCGGAGAAATGGATTGAGTTGCTCTTCGGTCTAATCTGCGGAGATGGAAAAACTTGCTGGAAAGACCGCAGTCGTAACTGGAGCAGCATCAGGGATGGGTTTAGCGATGGCCCGTCGATTCGCTCGTGAGGAAATGAACGTCGTGCTTTCCGATATAGACGAGTCGAAACTTGACGCTGCGGTTACCGAAATTCAGGCCGATGGAGGCAACGCTCACGGAGTAGTAACCGACGTTTCTCTCGAAAGTGACAATGTCCAACTTCTAGATGCCTCGATTGATGTTTTCGGCACAGTTGACGTGGTGTGCCTCAACGCCGGGGTTCAAGGTTCTATCGGCCGTTCGTGGGCGCTCTCGGCAGAGGACTACAAATGGACGATGGGAATCCTGTTGGACGGCGTCATTCACGGGGTTCGCACCTTCGTGCCACACCTTGTGGATCAAGACGCAGGACACGTTGTGATTACCGCGTCAATCGCCGGTCATATTTCCTCCCCTTTTGGTGCGCCGTACAACATCGCAAAACATGGGGTAGCCACGCTGGCCGAAACCCTTTTTCATGAACTGAAAGTCGAAAAATCCAACGTGGGAGTGACGTGTCTTTGTCCCGGATTTGTAAACACAGACATTGTTCGATCTACAGCAGCTCGAGAGAGTGGCTCAGTTGGTTCAGCCATAGATGACAGGGGAGACCAAATGCTCGAGCTTACGCTCCGAGCTTTAAGCGGAGGTCTCGACCCTGCAGTCGTTGGGCAGCAAGTTCTCGACGCGATTTACAACGACCAGTTCTGGCTCTTCACTGATCAAGACTGGGATGAACCTATCGCAGCGAGAGCCGACCAAATTGCTCGGCGAAGTCCTCCGCGTTTTTAACGGTGACCAAAATCGTGTGCGCGTTTTCGCAACCTGGTGACGTTCCGCCGACAGGGATAGTCCCTTGTGTGAGAAGGTGAAGGAAATATCTGACTATCAACAGGAGGATCTATGCGTATAGGTATTTTCAGTGGCCCAGCAGGCAAACTTTTCAATGTAGAAGAGGCCATCAGTGACGCTCGAGCCGCTCACGAAGCTGGATTTCCTTCTTATTGGTTGCCGCAAATGCCAATGGGAGTTGACGCTCTCACATCACTTAGCCATATCGGTGCCGCGGTGCCAGAGATCGAATTAGGTACTGCTGTCATTCCTACCTACCCTCGACACCCGATGGTCATGGCGCAACAAGCTCTATCGGTAACTTCAATAATCGGTGATCGTCTGGCGTTAGGCATCGGTCTTTCACATAAACCAGTTATTGAAAAGCAATATGGATACGAGTTCGATAAGCCAGTGCGACACTTGAAGGAATATCTTGAGGTTCTAAATCCGCAACTACGCGACGAACCGGTTCGTTTCGAAGGTGAAACACTCGCTGGTCGAAATCCTTCTCTAGGACTAGACGCTCCGGTCCCACAGGTTCTCGTAGCTGCTTTGGGTCCTCAAATGTTGCGCTTAACAGGACGTTTGGCTGACGGCACGATTACCTGGATGACAGGAAACAAAACACTGGCCGACCTAACGGTTCCTGAGATTTGCGGAGCGGCTGAAGAGGCGGGGCGACCGAAACCGCGTGTGCTTGCCGGCCTTCCAGTTCTGTGTACCGATGACATGGACGCAGGAATGGACAGAGCGTCGAAAGTTTGGCAAATGTATGGGACTTTGCCGAGCTATCGAGCGATGTTGGATCACGAAGGATTAGCAGGACCTGAAGAAATAGCCATTGTTGGCAACGAAGCTGAAATTAAAGACCGGCTACAGGCAGCTTTTGATGCGGGCGCGGATGACGTGATTGTCGCCGAGTTTGGTGGCGATCCTGATCAACGGGACCGAACCCGGGCTGCTCTAGCGTCGCTTCTCTAATCTGTCGTGTCGCGACAGGCAGAGTTAAGGTAATCAGCCCAAAACGTCGGTTCTCCACCTGCGTGGGGTGATCGTTACCTTTGCTTCTTCATGCCCAGGAAATGCGTCGGCGTACTGGTTGC
>PBOM01000003.1 GCA_002724355.1 Actinomycetota bacterium
CGAAAATTCAAAAAATTGTGGGGTGGTCGATCCATGATCACCACCCCTACGTTTCCGTGAACTTCGGTGCGAAGACCTTCCGCCATTACGTTCTCCTCAACTTTGGATCGCTGCAGCCATCTTTAGACAACCGNCTANTNACCCTAATCCTACAAACCGTAGGAGCCTGCATCGATGGAACCGGGACTATCCAAAGCGATATCTCTAAGNTCCAGCGTGGCGCGGTAGGTTGGCTNNAGCACGTCAGGGGAAANNATGNACACNANCGAAGAACAACAGGTGCATCTGCGTACCGANAANATTGANTGGGATGATCTNCTGANCCGCNTGCAGNCNCTNTTGAGGATTAGAACTACNCCAATNGGNATGAAGNTNTTTGCCTCGGTTGANGANATGGAGGCGGTGCCGCGCATTCGGCGGCCCGATGCCATTCACACCACGGATCAGATAGTTGGAATGGCAAGTCGTTTGAATTGGACTGTTGGTATTACACGNGATGACCTCGTTGGTGACCAATGCGGGGCCGTTATTGGGTTACATCCACAAGATGAAGAATGGTTATCGGGTGAGCGCATGCAGGGCGTTTGGTTCGAATCCTTAGACGACAGCGCTGCTCATCAGGAAGCTATGGATTGCGTGCCTTTTGGGACATTCTCAGCTATGGCGGTTTCACCTCTTTCCGCTAAGCGGTTAGACCCTCCTGATATTTGTCTGGTTTATGCAACGCCCGCACAAATGATCTTGTTGATTAATGGGTTGCAGTGGCGGGGNTACAAAAAACTCGATTGGGGCTGCGTGGGTGAGTCCGCATGCGCTGACAGTTGGGGTCGTGCGCTAGCAACAGGGGAGCCGAGCTTGTCTATACCTTGCTTCGCTGAACGCAGGTACGGAGGNGTCATGGAGGATGAACTATTGATGGCCTTGAGTCCTCGTGATTTGTTGATCGCTATTGAGGGAATGGAATTTCTTTCGCGTAACGGGCTTCGATACCCAATTCCCAATTACGGTATTCAGAGTGATGCTCGGGCTGGCCTAGGCGCGAGCTACGACTGAGCGAATTGGACAATTCTGGAGGACCTGTGAGCAACACCTTTACAAAACCTGGGTTTGACCTCGGAATAGTTACGACCAACGGTGATGCGATGTTGGCGTTTTATCGTGACGTCATCGGCATGACATTTGAAGCGACTATCAACATGGAAGCGCTCGGNGTCGCCGCTATGCACCGTTTGTGGGCTAACGACAGCTTGTTGAAAATCGTGGTGCCAACCAGCGAGGTTGGATCTGGGGTTGGTGGTGGAATGATGGGCTCAACTGGCATGCGTTACTTCACGCTCTCGGTGGCCGACGTTCAGGGTGCGCTAGACGCGTGTGCTGCTGTTGACGCTCCAATTATTTGGGATCGACGAGAGGCTAGACCTGGAGTTGTGGTGGGGATGGTAGAAGATCCCGATGGCAACTGGGTCGAATTTATAGAGCGATAGCTATTCCGGTTGATTAAAGCTTTCTCACACGTTCAAGTACGTCTTGAGCGACTGCTTCGGGGGTCCAGGGGTGACTCACGATGAAGTCTGCGTNCGCCGAGCTNGGTGCAACAAGTTGTTCGTGCATTGGTTGAACCGAGGTCGAGAATTGTTTCTCTATCCCTGCTGTATCCCTACCTCGCTCTGCGACATCNCGCACGAGNCGGCGTTGCAGGCGAATGTCCTTAGGGGCCTCTATAAAAACCGTGAAGTCCAGCCGATCTCGGCACTCTTTTAACACCAGCAGCAAGATACCGTCGACGATAACTAGCGGCGCTGGGTCGACTCGCTGAGTGTCTCCGGTGCGAGTGTGGGTCGCCATGTCGTAGACAGGCACGTTGGCGGGGCGACCAGCGGCCAGGTCGTCCATGTGGGCGAGGAAAAGTTTTGTGTCTAACGCATCTGGGTGGTCGTAGTTAACCTCTGCTCGCTGTTCAGGGGTCATGTGCGAAAGGTCGCGGTAATAGTCGTCGAATGAGAGAAGAGTCGCGTCGGGTTCGAGCGCTAGCAGAGCGCTAGCCAGAGTGGTTTTTCCACTGCATGCGCCCCCGCCGAGCCCTAGCAGCATGTCAGCGCAGGGTTTCGTTCCAGGGGCCTTCATCGGCTCGCGGTTCTTTGGGTANCCCAAGAATTCGTTCACCAATAATGTTTCGTTGAACTTGACTGGTTCCTGCGTAAATAGTTCCCGAGCGTGCTGATAGGAAGCTATTGATCCAGGCCGAAGTCGTATTCGGGGTGCCAGCATCTGCGGCTCCTAAACCGGCAGCATAGGAGGGGTCTCCCTCTAGGATCATTGCGTCTGCGCCCAGAATGTCCAACGAAAGTTCCGTAACAGTTCTGTGATACTCGCTCCAGTTCAGCTTTCCAATCGAACTTTTCGGCCCCGGGGGTTCTCCATTCAAGAACGACGTCAATACTTGCTGGCCCAACCATCGCATGATTTCAACCTTGCTGTGACACCAGGCGAGCCTCTGACGAATACTGTCTTCATCTGTACGGCCTCGTTCTTGCGCCAGTGCGACTAGGCGGTCTAACTCAGCCCGATATCGAAAATAGGTCGTGGTAGCTCCGAATCCGCGTTCATAGCCAAGAAGGGTCATTGCCACGGCCCACCCGCCGTTGACCTGACCGATCACATTCTCTTTCGGTACTCGAGCATCCGAGAAGAACACTTCGTTGAAGTGACTGTGACCAGCGATGTTGACAATCGGTCGGACTTCGACGCCGGGCTGATCCATTGGACAGAGAAAGAAGGTGATGCCTTGATGTTTTGCGTGTTCTGGAGCGGTGCGGCCCAAAACGAAAATCCAATTTGCGAGGTGGCCGCTTGAGGTCCAAATCTTTTGTCCGTTGAGCACCCACTCTTCACCATCAAGGTCAGCTCTACATCCAAGATTAGCGAGGTCAGATCCTGCTCCTGGCTCTGAGTAGCCCTGACACCAGAGATCCTCTCCTTGCAGGATTCGGGGTAGATAGTGTTTCTTTTGTTCCTCGGTGCCCCATTCGATCAGGGTGTTGCCAACCATGCCGATACCAAACCCGTCATTGGGTCCTCCAGTAGGCAGACCGGCCTTGGTGAACTCTTCAGCAATGATGACGTTCTCGTTGGCTGAGAGTCCAGGGCCCCCGTACTCGTTGGGCCACATAGTCGCTAAGAGCTGATTATCGCTCAAAATTCGGCGCCACTCACCTAAAAATTCGGCCTTGGCGTTGCCTGTCAACGACCCGATGCCCTGCCAGTTTGCTGGCAAGTTATTCGAAATGAAATCTTGAATTTTGTCGCGGTAGGCCTCGGCTTCTTCGGAATAGATCGGCTGCATACACAGGACAGTACCCGACCTTCGACCCAAATGATTAGTCGGCGTCACCTTCAGCGTTTCTTATGCTTTCGAGACGCTGTATTACTCGGTCGAAGAATTCATCGTCTTGGAGCCCCGGAACCATCAGTTTGTTGTCAATGACCCAACTGGGAGTTCCGGTAGCGCCCCAGGCGTGTGCCCGCTCCATTGAGGAGCGCACGGCTGGAAGTAACTCATCTTCAGTTACCACCCGTTCTATCAACTCATGAGGGACTGCCAGATCGGCTGCTAAATCGCAGAGGACGAGCGGGTCTTCGATATCTCTCTCCTCGACCCACACCGCTTCATAAAGACGTTGATGGTAAGTATCCACCTCATCTGGCGAAGCGTGCTCTACAACCAAGGCCGCCTGATGAGCTTTCCTCGTCGGTCGGAAGCGTTCGGGAGGACGCATCACAATTTCTAGTTCTTCGGCTATTGGTGTTAGCGCAGAAAANTTGCGTGAATTAGCTGTTCCTCCGTCGCTTATTTCCGGGTGCAACTCATAGGGAAGCCACGAAATTTCAACTTTGTGACGCTCTTTGAGGCGAACCGCCCGGGCCCGCGCCAAGTGACACCAGGGTCACAGATAGTCAGACCAGACGATTATGGGAAGCGCCACATTGTTTGACGGTATACGTTCGCACGGTATGGACTTCGTAATTCCCGCAGACATTCAAAATTTACTTAGCGATCTTGACGAATTTATAGAAGATGTCATTAAGCCGATTGAGAACGAAAACGACAANATCCGTTTCTTTGATCACCGACGCGAAGACGCGAGAACCGACTGGGATCGCGATGGTCTACCCAATGCAGAATGGGAGGGGTTACTGCGTCGCATGCGCGACGAAGCCGATGCCGCTGGTTTCCTGAGGTGGCATTTACCTAAACGTTTCGGCGGGCAGGACGGCACCAACCTCGGCATGGCAATTGTCCGGGAGCACTTAGCTCGAAAGGGTCTAGGTCTTCACAACGACCTACAAAACGAAAACTCAATCGTCGGGAATTTTCCGACTGTTCTGATGATGGAGAAGTATGGATCCGACTCGCAACAGCAGTACTGGATTCCCAAAATGCTGGAAGGCAATGCCCGTATTGGTTTCGGGCTGACGGAACCCCTTCACGGTTCAGACGCCACTTGGATGGAAACTACTGCTGTCAGAGATGGTGATGAGTGGGTNATAAGCGGAGAGAAATATTGGAACACGGGCCTACACCACGCGACCCACGACTACATCTTCGCAAGAACATCAGGCAACCCAGGAGAGGGGCACGGCATAACTTGCTTTATTGTCCCTGTCGATTCTCCGGGGTTCAGTGTTGAAGAATTCATGTGGACTTTNAACATGCCGACTGACCACGCTCACGTCCGTCTGACCGAGGTACGAGTCCATAACGATGACATTCTTGGAGAAGAAGGCAGGGGTCTCCAAACGGCCCAATTATTCGTGCATGAGAACCGGATTCGTCAAGCAGCTTCCTCTGTCGGAGCAGGGCTTCACTGCATTGACCTGGCGGTCGATTATGTAAATAACAGAACTACATTCGGCAAGCCGCTTTCACAGAACCAAGCCATTCAATTTCCACTCGCAGAGCTCTACACCGAGGCGGAGATGATTAGAGCGCTGATCTGGAAAACCGCTTGGGAAATGGATCAGGGAGTTGATCATATGGAGATCACGGACCGNGTCGCCATGTGNAACTACCGAGGTAACCGATTTTGTTGCGATGCCGCAGATAGAGCAATGCAAAGCTGNGGNGGNATTGGCTATGGNCGAAAAATGCCTTTCGAACACATCTACCGACATCATCGTCGCTACCGGATAACTGAGGGAGCCGAGGAGATCCAGATTCGAAAAGTAGCCGGAAAACTTTTTGGGTATTCGGGACGCGCTAAGGGATAAGGGCAAAATTTGTTCGGTCTGCGTAAACGCTGGGGTTCTTCCAGAAGGTTCTATCGAGCGCACCACAAATTCATCTGACCGGCACGACGTGGGCGGTGTGATATTCAGATAATCCAATTGCATTTTCATAGGGAGAGTTGAGGGAGAGGGCATGGTCGACACAGAAGTGCTTGAGATTTACAGAGGCGTTAGCGATCGCACGATTGCCCTGGTCGAGAACAATCAAGAAGCTTCGATACCGAGTTGCCCAATGTGGTCCGCCTTGGATCTTCTGCGCCATGTCACCGCCGTCTGCCAGGACTGGGTGGAGCATCGACTTGATGGTTATGGGACGGAGCAATGGACTCGAGAAGGCATCGAACGTCTCTCGTCGCTTNATTTNGATCAGGTTTCCCTTGCTTGGCGGACGGCGATAGACCAAATGNCTTCCTTAAACGAGGAACCTGGGATGGGTGATCCGGTTCGNTANGCATTCGGCGACGCGGCGGCCCACGAGGCCGACCTCCGAGCGATTCTTGCTCCGGGAACAACGTTGCCGCNGNAGGCACTGACCCTGGCCACCAAAAGTAGCTTTGTTGTCTGGCGCCAACATCTCAGCGAGNACGCCTCTCCTAGCCTCACTATNGACCTAAATCAGGGGCCGACTCTAACTGTCGGTACGAATCCTGGAATGTCTCTGCGCATATCAGAGCANGAACTGTTCCGGATGTTGAACGGTCGAAGAAGCATCAGCCAAATAGAGGCGTACGACTGGTCGGCCAGTCCAGCGTCTTTTATAGACATCGGACTGGGCGGACCGGTCACGGGTGGACGCGATGGGCGCGACACATGGGCCTCAGAACCTTTAATTGAGGCTGCGGTCGATTAGGTAGACCTTCGGTTCGCCAGCCTATTTATGACTAGTCGACCCGAGCTGTAGCGTTACCTGTCAAGACGAACTTCTCATCTTGGTTCGTTGTCGTAATCGTTAAGTCGACCAGAGTTTCACCGTCTTCTTCGCGAAACGCTGCTACCTCTGCGCGTGCTGTCAACGTATCTCCCGGCCATACCTGGTTAACGAACCGTACGCCGTAGTAGGTAAGGCGACCGTCTCCCACATAGTTGGTCAACATTCGCCCCGTCATGCCCATGGTCAACATCCCGTGAGCGAACACGGTTGGATATCCCGCCACTTCGGTAACAAATTTCTCATCACTATGGACTGGGTTGTAATCCCCGGAGGCTCCGGCGTATTGAACGATCTGAGTTCTAGTCAGGTCCTCGACCACTACTTCTGAGTAGGAATCACCGACTTTAAGTTCTTCTGCACTTAATCCCATCTTCAACTCCTACTGTTCGATCACTTTTTCAGTCACAACACCAACGCTGCGCGCGGTTACGACAAGTTCGCCATTTTGATCACGGTATTCAGTAATGCTTTCGCTGAATTTAAGGACACCGGCGCGTTTAGATTCTTTTTCCCAACTCTCACCCGGTTTGGTTTCCGCGCTGAGCACATCTCCCGGCTTCAAGTGTCGGTGGTAGGTGAAATGCTGCTCTGCGTGCAGCCCCCCCGCCGATGAGCCGGATTTTTCGTCATCAGATTTTTCAGATTCCTTTTTCGAGTCTTTCAGCAGTGTCCCTGATGCAGTCGCTCCGCTCCCAAACCATTTTTGACCGTCTTTCGGTCGCAAAAAGTAGTCTGGATCAAACTGAGCACTCGCCTGTGCGAATGTCGGCGGCGCGATTATCGAACCCACCTCCGTACCCGCTGCATGTGCGTCGTCTGAATAGATGAGGTTCGAATCTCCAATTGCTCGAGCGAACATCAAAATGTGCGAAGCTTCGACTGGGAAGCGTTCAACAGCCATATCTCACCCTTTTCTTCAATGATGTCTGCTTGATCATGACATTTTCAGCGACTCTTGTCGCCTCGACTTACCCCAAAGCCTGTAAGAGTAAATCTCTGATTTGATCGGGAGCTTCCATCATCATCATGTGCCCGACCCCGTCTAGGTGTTGTAAGTCAACCTCCGAGAAACCTGCTACTAGCTGGGCGGTGGCTTTCGGCGGTGTCATTTTGTCTTCGCTACCCACCATCACACTGACGGGACATTCAATTCGGGCAGCCACATCACCTGCCTCATAGCTGTTACACGCCGAGAGGTCGTTGTAGATGACATCTGGCGCAGCGCGCTCTAGAAGAGCTTGACACCCGCTACGCATCCAGAGACCTGGGGTTGGGTTTCCTGCTATATGAGCTCTGTTTCCATGAGCCCACGCTGTCATTAGCTGGGGCGCCAGGACTTCGTTTCGTTCTGCTGCTCCCAAGAGATCGGGATGTACCGGCATTGCAGCTGCGGCTCCCATCAAGACCAGCCGCTCTGTGGTTTCAGGGTGACGAGCTGCTACTTCGAGCGAAATCAAGCTTCCCATCGAATGACCCACTAGTCGAACGGGGCCGAGTGCCATCATGTCTACAAATGCTGCTACCCACTCTGCCATCTCGGCGATGGTGGAGAGGAGCGCACCCTCTGAATCGCCGTGTCCGGGTAGGTCCACAGCCATTGGTGCGAACCCATGGTGTGCGAGGTAACGCGTTTGCTGACTCCACACGGTCCGGTCCATCCCGGCGCCGTGAAGCAACAATACGGGAGGGAGCTGCTTATCTAGCTCCACTCCGCCCGTAGCAACATTGATCATGACCTCGCGAAATTTGATTTGCATGTTTAACCCTTTTGTGAGGCACGTAGTGCTCGGGCAAGATCGGCAATAATGTCGGATGGATCTTCTAGACCCACTGAAAGTCTGATCAGGTCCTCGCCTACGCCAGCTGCAGCAAGGTCTTCAGCGCTCAACTGCTGGTGGGTTGTTGAAGCCGGATGGATTACGAGGGTTTTAGCGTCCCCTACGTTTGCGACATGTGATGCAAGTTGAACGCTCTCGATAAACCTACGACCAGCCTCTCGACCGCCCGCTATGCCGAACGAAAGAATTGCTCCGGCTCCATTTGGTAGTAACGCTTGGGCGAGATCATGGTCAGGGTGGGTGGAAACTGAGGGGTGGCTGACCCAAGAGACAGCGTCGTTTGTTTCGAGGAATTCGATGACGACCTCAGTGTTCTCAACATGACGCCGCATTCTTAGCGGCAAGGTCTCAACACCTTGCAGCAGATGAAAGGCGTTTGTTGGACTCATTGCAGCCCCAAAATCGCGAAGTCCTTCGGCCCGTGCTCGCATGGACAGGGCCTGATGTCCGTATTCTTCGGAGAAAGTAATGCCGTGATAACCATCGTAGGGTTGTGACAGGGTGGGGAATTTGTCGTTCGCCGCCCAGTCGAAACGGCCCCCATCAACAATCACGCCGCCGAGCGCAATCCCATGACCGCCTAAGAACTTGGTAACGGAATGCATGACGATGTCGGCTCCCAATTCAATCGGTTGCATCAAATACGGGGTGGTAAAGGTCGCATCAACCATGAGGGGTATGCCGTGTGAATGAGCTATCTCTGCCACTGCTGGAACGTCAAGAACTTCGATTCCCGGGTTACCAAGTGTTTCGGCGAATAGAACCCTGGTATCGGGAGTGATGGCTGACTCCCAAGCATTCAAATCTCGGGGATCCACAAATGTCGTCTCTATCCCGAAGCGGGGCATCGTGAGATTCAGCATGTTGTGTGAACCTCCGTAAATGTTACGACTAGCCACGACATGGTTTCCAGCGCTCATAATGGTGGCGCAGGCCAGGTGGAACGCTGCCATTCCACTGGCTGTGCACACGGCCCCCACTCCCCCTTCTAACGCTGCGAGCCGTTCTTCTAGAACTGCCACCGTGGGGTTGGAAATACGACTGTAGATGTGGCCTGGTTGTTCTAAGTTAAAAAGACCAGCGGCCTGCTCAGTGTCGGCAAAGCTATACGACGTGGTCTGGTAGATCGGCACGCCTCGTGAGCCTGTTGTTGGGTCTGGCTCTTGACCTGCGTGTAAAGACAAAGTGTCGAATTTTAGGTAATCCGGTTCAACCATGGCGCTATCTCTCAGTCGTTCGATAACGATGCTACGCCCGAACCGATCGTTCCTCAACGAAGACCTAACCAGGGGTCTCATCAAGTCTTGCCACTTTCTTATATTTGGTTATTGCTTTCTGTAGCGCTGGCAGGGAGCTAGCGTGACGCAATGGCTAGCCCGGAGACTTCGCAGGGAACAGTAATTGTCACTGGTGCGTCTTCTGGTATCGGTCACGCTGTCTGTCGTCGGCTGACGGCAGCGGATCGACCGATCATTACTGTTGATGTTGGCGAACAACCACCTGATCTCGCTCCAGAAAAGCACTTCATCTGTGATCTCAGCAGCGAAGAAGAGATTGATGCCATGGTCGAAGTTCTATCGGACGATTTCGACCTCCAATCGATTGCTGCGTTAGTGAACGTTGCCGGAGTTCCCGGGACTCGACCCGCGGCCCAAGTTCTTGATGTCAATGTCCTGGCTGTTCGATACCTCAGTCGGTGTCTCGTCCCGCACCTCAGCCCGGGCAGCAGCATTGTAAATGTCGGCTCAATTTCTGGGAATGGCTGGCAAGAACGTTTGCACATGTATCAATCCTTGCTGGAATTGGACAATGCAGATGCTCGCGCTTGGTGGAGTGACCGAAGTAAATCAGTGGGAGTTGATCCGTACACCTTTTCTAAAGAGGCCGTGATTGTTTGGAGCATGCTCCACGCTGGCGAGCTTCGCGGTACTGGGATCCGTTGCAATGTCTTGAGTCCTGGCCCCGTGGAAACACCACTACTCCCAACATTTCGGGAACAAATAGGTGACGACAGAATCGACTGGGTATTGAGCCATTCAGGCCGCGCCGCCAAGGCCGATGAAATAGCTCAAGCCATCGAGTGGCTGGCGGTTGGAGAATCTGGGTGGGTTAACGGACACCATCTTGTCGTCGATGGGGGCTACACCTCTGGATTGCTTTCGGGGTGGGTCGATGTAACTGAAGCACCAGCTCCCAAACTTACCCACGTCGATTAGGGCACTAGATATCAGCCAAAATTTGCTTTGAGTTCCATTTCGTGCTCGTTCAAGTGTGGCGCTCGATTCGGGTGCGGCCCCGCACCTTTAATTAATTGGCCGACTTGCGTTAGAGGTCCCCAGCCTGGTGAATCCGGGTGTTCGCAAACTAAGCCGTTAGCGATTGCAAGTGGACTACCCACAAACCCTTTGGTTTCAACAGGTGTGCGGCCCTGATCGTCAACCCAGAACCACTCGCCGTTTTCTTCTACATATTGGTGAGTTTCGTCCGGGCCTTTGTAGTCAAAGCCGCCTGACTCCGGAGTCGATCTGTTCTCATAGTCGACAAACTCTGCCGCTTGAGCGGCAGTAGTTGTTTGCACCAAGGACGTGTGAACAGTTTGTGTCTCGCCCGTCGTTAGCCGGTGATACAAGGCAGTAACAACCCCAAAGGCTGCAATGACGGGAGTCGCCGCATCGTGAACTGGGACAGTCAAAAATACAGGTTCACTATCACCTCCTTGGGTAGCCATCATCCCTCCGAGGGCCTGCAAAAGTGGGTCGAAAGCTGGCTGATTCGCTCGAGACTCATCAGAGCCATATCCAGGGCTTTTCACTAAAACAAGGTCATCGCGAACTCTTCGCAACTCATCCGCTGAGCAACCCAGTCTTTCCGCTACGCCCGGCCTGAAGTTTTCGACAACAACGTCTGCGGAACGGACCATTTTGTATAGGAATTCTCTATCCGAAGAATTTTTAAGATCTAGCGTGATCCCCTTCTTACCTTGGTTCCAACCGTTAAACATCGGGCTAAAACTGCGAAAAGGGTCTGCGTCAGGGGGCTCAACCTTCACAACTTCGGACCCAAGCATCGCTAGGTGTCGTGTGATGACAGGTCCCGCTATGAAGGAAGCTAAATCAATAGCGAAGGTTCCAGCGAGGGGCGGGCCACCTTGCCCAGATCCGCTTCCAGGCTCATGTGTTTCCTTGAGAACCTCATCTGTATGTTGACCGATAGCAGGTGCGGGCACCATTGGCACGGCAGGGCATNCATCCAAGTGGAGCGGCTGNATGGGCATTGACAANTGTCCAAGGTCTGGGTGATGAATGCTTTCGATCAGCTTGTTTCTCGTGGCNAAGTCGGAAGCGAGGAACTCCTGTCTGGTTTGAATCGGCTGGCANGGCACGTCGTGGTTTCGAAGGGTTTNTATCCATTCACTCCGATCGCGACGCGCGAATACTTCTTCCAAGATTGGTGTTATGTGTGCCAGCGGGTCAGGTTCGATCAGTCCCCATGGCGGGTTTGGTAGGCGGGGGTCCTCAAGGAGATCTAGGCGGCCTATAGCTTCAAGCATGGAGCGATAAAATCGGTAGGTGCCGCAAGCAACGAAGAGCCATTTGTTGTCACCTGCTTCAAATGGTCGATAAGCAGGGGCACGGCCAGCCGGTCCAAGGGGGCTTGCTCCGTCTCGTTCCTTGGGGATCTCGGGTGACCAGAAATCTCCAATTTGCATAACTCCTGAACCAGCTAGTTCTGAGACTTCGTATGTGGGAGCGGAGCCATGGGCCTCTCGGGCGTACAACCCAGATGCTGCGGCTAATGCGCCTAGCATGCCCGCTCCGTAAGCAGCCAGGGGTAACACCACGTGAACGGGCCCTTCGGTCCAACTCACTTGGTTCCAACTGATCCCGGTCGCAGCCGCGACTTGCTGCCACGAACCACTCTGCTCTGCCATCGCGCCTGCCGAACCCCAAGTGGGCATGCTGACGATGACTGCGCCCGGAGCTAGGGATCGAGCACGGTCAGCCTCACCTTTATTGCCGGCAATGACAACGTCAGCTGTCTTCAACAATTCGCTGTCATCGTTGAGGACAACGGAGCGCTTATTTCTGTTGAAGACCTGAAACCCAGGGTCATTCCTATAGCCGTCACCATCAGNTGATTCGATCTTGATGACGTCGGCGCCTTGGTCGGCTAAAAACCGTGCGGCGTATGGCCCCGCTATTCCTTCTGTAAGTTCGATTACGCGGATACCTGAATAGGCCCCAAATCCGGTCACCGACTCCCCCATCGCTGGCGCTACCTGAGTGCTCAGACTACCGAAATCCTCCGCTTGCTAGCCAGAACAGATGCGCTGCTCTTGGCTAGCTTCTAAGCTTGAGTCCATGACCGATACCACTGAACCTGTAGAAACCATCGATCAGATGATTCCCACCGCCCCCACGTTTGACTCCATCGAACAGGAGCGGCAGCATCGCAAAGAGCGTTTGGCGTCGGTGTTTCGAGTCTTTTCAAAGTTTGGGTTCGAGGAAGGTCTAGCCGGACACGTGACTGCACGCGACCCCGAGTTAGAAGATCATTTTTGGGTTAACCCTTTCGGCGTTCCGTTTGCCCACATTAAGACTTCCGATCTCTTGCTCGTTGACCATGCCGGCAACATCGTCGAAGGTAGACATCCTTTGAATCAGGCTGCATTCGCGATTCATAGCCGGGTTCATCAGGCACGGCCCGATGTCATCGCGGCTGCACATACTCACTCGCTCTATGGCAAGACTTGGTCAAGTCTGGGACGTCTATTNGATCCCTTGACCCAGGACTCCTGTGCCTTCTTNGAGGACCATGCTTTATTCGATGACTTCACGGGAGTGGTGTTGGATACAGATGAAGGTGATCGGATAGGTGCCGCCCTGGGAGANAAGAAGGCAGTGATTTTGAAAAATCACGGCCTGCTGACCGTTGGCCANACAGTGGATGAAGCAGCCTGGTGGTTCATCACAATGGAACGCACATGCCAGAGTCAGCTATTAGCAGAGGCTGCAGGCACTCCAAGTCCCATACGTGAGGATGTCGCTCGGCACACCGCAGGACAAGTCGGCAGTCACTTGGCTGGCTGGTTCAGCTACCAACCGATTTACGACAAAATTCTGGCTGAAAGCGACGACTTTCTGAACTAGCAATGCGGAGCTTTAGCTCGTGGCTTTAGAGACCACTATTAGGCAAGAAGGTCTGTAGCTATGTCGCGAAGTTCTGTTTTTAGAACCTTGTTCGACGGATTGAGCGGCAACTCTTCAACAATCCAGAAATAGCGCGGGACCTTGTAGTTCGCCATCTGCTCTTTGCACCATTCGCCCAGCTCTTCTAGATCAGGAGGGCCCGTTGGTGCTGGCACAACGAAGGCAGCTCCTACCTCCCCNAGGCGTTCGTCGGGGACGCCGATCACTGCGACCTGGCCCACTGCTTGATGTTCAAGCATTGTGGCCTCTATCTCTGCGGGATAGGTGTTGAACCCACCATTGATGAACATGTCCTTTTTGCGGTCGGTTATGTCGATATATCCGGCGGCGTCCATGACACAAATGTCTCCCGTGCGCATCCACCCGTCTTCATCAATAGTCTCGGCAGTTTGTTCGGGCTCGTCTAGATAGCCGCGCATGACTGCATACCCTTTGACCAAAAGTTCTCCGGGTTCGCCCTCTGCCACGTCGTTGCCGTCATCATCGACAAGCCTCAGCTCGATCCCAGGCAGAGCTTTACCGCTTGTGGTGGCGACAACTTCAGGCGGGTCATCGGCTGCGCAGATGGTTACCAGGCCATGAGTTTCGGTCATCCCATAGGCAGTAACGACAGTATCGAATCCCAATCGGTCCCTCATATCAACGACTGTCTCAACCGGGATACTTGCGGCACCAGTGACAGCCGAACGCAGTGACGATGTGTCGTAATCATCTATATGTTTGTAGTTGATTAGGCCCTGAAAGATAGCGGGAGGGCCGGGAAAGACTGTGACCTTGTCATCCTGGATCCGCTGCAAAACTGTGGCCACATCGAATACAGGATGCGGCAGCATCGTCGCCCCGTGAATGAAACAAGGATTGATAGCCCCGTTGAACCCAAACGCATGAAAAAACGGGTTGACGATCAACATGCGATCGTCCTGCCTCATACCCAACTCGCGTGCATAGTGACTAAAGCCACGAATAATTGGACCTTGTTCGACCATCACGCCTTTAGGGACGCCAGTCGTGCCAGAGGTGAACATAATTAGGCCTAGATCTGATCCCGATACCCCGGATGCCCGATCCTGCGCTTCTTGCTCATCAGCCTCGGTAGCTCGAGCAAGAAAGCCTTCAAACGAGGTCGTCCCTTCAGGTATGTCACCTCGAAGAATTACGACATCCCTCAAAGACTCGACGGTTTCTCCCGATTCTCTTAAATCGGTTACGTAGTCGTTCCCCAGAAAACCAACGACCGTAAATAGGAGTTTCACTTCGGCTTTTTGGAGAACGAACGCTGCTTCTCGCCCCTTAAACCGAGTGTTAACAGGAACCAGGACTGCTCCAGCTCCGAAAACACCCATCGCAGCGACTACCCACTCCCAGGAGTTAGGAGCCCATACAGCCACGCGATCCCCCGGGTTGATACCCGAAGCCACCATTGAGGCAGATGCGTTGTCAATCCGTCTCCTCATTTCGGCAAAGTCGAAGCTGACATCACCATCTGAGATTGCTTCGCTCGAACCAAACTCCCTCGATGCTCGTGCGACCAAGGCAGGAAAATTGTCTGGAATCGGTGTCGTCATTTCTTTTTCAACGTCCTCTCATCGCGCTCTAGACCTGAGCAACGGCTTCGCCATTGATGAACTGAAAATAGCCATCGGGGTTAGCAGCCCATTCGCGCCAGCCCTCGGCTAATGCCTCTAAGTCTGAGCGAGACGCATAACCATATTCGATTGCTTGCTCAGAGAAACCTGTAGTTAAACAACGATCCGCCCAAGAGAGTCCCCAATTTTCTCTTTCTTCTTTGGTCGCATAGACACCTGCTGACGCTGTACATCTGACTGAGTGAATACCCGCTTGATGGAACCACCCAAGAAGATGGCGACCGGCGTCCGGTTCGGCACCGTTATGCCTCGCCACTAACCGGTAAATTCGCCGCCACTCATCGATCGTTTCTGATTCGGGGCTACAGGACATCGTGTAATAGTCGGCGTCTCTGACGGCTATATACCCACCACTCTTCGTGACGCGAGCCATTTCTGTTATTGCCAGAACCGGATCGGCGAGATGCTGAAGAACCTGATGTGCATACGTCACATCAAATGATTGGTCTTCATAGGGCAATTCATAAACAGATGCTTGTTCGACAGTTATGTTCGAAATGCCTGCATTTCGGATCGTCTCGTTGGCCGTCTCGAGGATTTGTTCTCCGAGATCGATTGCAGTTACGAAACCCTGGTCGGCCCACTCCGCTAAACCAATAGAAATCGATGCTGGTCCACACCCGACGTCAAGAATTTGGGAAGTTGATGAAATCACGTCTCGACAAAAAGCTGCTGAAGTTGCGGCTGTTCTCTTCGCGTGTTGGTTCACTGCTGCAGGTTGGTGACCGTGCGTGTACACGTCGCGTTTGACCATCCTTAAAACTTAGGAGATTAGGACTGCCCCGTCACCTTCGGACCATGGTCATTGAGCTAATTGCCGTTGAGTACGGTTGGCCGTTGGGAGTTGTTGATGAGCGGCAGGTCAGCTGCTTTCGCGGAGAAGGGAGGACTGGGGTGATCGATTTCTTAGTACCTGATTACTACAGCTACGACTGGATTCCTCTCGAGTCTGCGTTCCTCTTACCTACTGGCCGTGTTGTGGTTACTTGGTCGGACGGACATGAGTTGGAATGTCATCCTCTGTGGCTACGCGAGAACTCCCCTGGCCCCGGTGGCATCGATCCCCGCTCCAAAGAGAATAATCTTGATGTCGCAAAGCTGAATCTGGACACACAGATAAAAACTATTTCGGTTGAAGACGGTGGACTGGTTGTCGAGTTCAGTCCCGAAGGCCGTAAGGCAAGCTTTCATCCGGGGTGGCTGCGCCACGTAGCTGACGGGGACCATCACCCATTTGCTTTATTGCCGGATCTCTTTGTCTGGAAATCTAGAGATCTGCCTGAACCTCCGACACATCTGGGCCCCTTAGTGCTCGAAAACGATGATGCCTTTGCTAGCTGGCTAGACGATCTACTTAAGTACGGGTTGGCTCGGTTGGTTTCTCTTCCTGTCGAAGACGGTGTTATCGAGCTGATCGGTAGGCGAATTGGGGTTCTACGCGATTCGAACTTTGGGGCAACCTGGCATGTAAGCGTTGATCTCGATCCCAATTCGACAGCGAACACTGCGATTGAACTGCCCGCACACAGCGATCTGCCTTCCAGGGAGACCCCTCCCGGCTTTCAACTCCTGCACTGTCAAGAAAATACGGTGTCCGGTGGCCAGTCAACGATGACCGATGGATTAGCTGTCACTCGATATCTCGAAGAACACGAACCTGAGGTGATGGAGTCGCTGACCAATGACGAATGGGTCTTTTTTAACCGTGATGACCAGCATGACCACCGATGGACTGGGCCAATGATCGACAGAGGAGACGGTCGCGTGCCGTGGACGTTTCGCGCATTTCATCCTGTTCGTGGTTTTCCCGCTATGCCTTCGGAGCGGATCAATGATGCTTATTTCGCTATGCAGCGGTTCGGTCAAGTCGCTAACAGCAGCGATTTCCAAATTCGATACGACCTCAACCCAGGTGATCTGGTCGCTTTTGACAACCGACGCGTGTTGCACGGACGAAAGTCTTTTGAGTCCAGCAACGGAAGCAGGAGACTCCGTGGAACTTACATTGACTCTGATGAGGTCTACTCAAGGATGCGCGTCTTGCGTCATTTCATTCATGAGCCAGGCCACTCACTAGCTTTCTCCGCAGCACGAAAGGACAGCAATGCCTGAAGTTTTCATCACGTGTGCCGTAACGGGCGCCGGCGACACCGTTGGTAAATCAGACAAGGTGCCGTTTACCCCCGAGGCCATAGCTAGTGACGTCATCGCTGCGGCCGGGGCAGGGGCGGCCATCGCCCACATTCACGTCCGAGACCCAATTACCGGCGACCCTGATCGTCAGGTTGACTACTACCAGGAGGTAGTCGAACGAGTTAGAGCATCAAACGTAGATGTCGTCCTCAACCTGACGGCAGGAATGGGCGGCGATCTCGTCATCGGTACCGTCGAGGAACCGTTACCACTCAATCCAGCTCAGACTGATTTAGCCGGCGCTACTGAACGTCTCGACCATGTCCGCTTGCTGCATCCGGAAATTTGCACTCTCGACTGCGGAACTATGAACTTTGGGGAAGGCAACTACGTTGCCACCAACACTCACGACACCTTGGCGGAAATGGCCCGCCAAATTCAAACAATCGGGGTACGTCCCGAAATCGAAGTGTTCGACACGGGCCAACTTTGGGAGGCCAAGGCACTTGTAGAGCAAGGGTTGATCAACTCTCCTGTGATGGTGCAGCTGTGTATGGGCGTTCGTTGGGGTGCGCCAAATGATTTGAACACTTTTATGGCTTTAGTGAATAACGTCCCACCCGAGTGGACGTTCTCAGCATTTTCTCTGGGAAGGGACCAACTCCCCTATGTCGCCTTGGCTGCTGTAGCCGGCGGAAATGCCCGTGTTGGACTTGAAGACAACTTGTACATGGATCGCGGCGAGTTGGCCACCAACGAAGGCCTCACGTCTCGGGCCAAGCAGATCTTGGAGGCCATGAACTTTGACGTGATGGGGCCAGAGCAAGTTCGCGAAAAGCTGGAATTAACGAAATGGGCCCCGTAGCAGAAATATCACAACCTGAACGGGTCGCGATTATCGGGGCAGGAGTCATTGGCGCAGCTTGGGCTGCGAGATGGATTTTGTGTGGTTCCGATGCACTGGTGTACGACCCCGGGCCAGAGACAGAACGCATAGTGACCGAGGTAGCAGAGAACGCTCGTCATTCATGGGAACGAATGGGACTCGCCCCTGTTAGGGAAGGTTCGCTGACAATCACTAAGTCAATTGAGGAAGCCACCGATGAGGTAAGCCTCATCCAAGAGAGCGTTCCGGAGAGTGTCAACTTAAAGAAGCAGGTTTTGGAACAGATCGAAAAATCGGCGCCAGAATCAGCGTTGATCGCATCCTCCACCTCAGGGCTGCTGCCCTCTGAACTTCAGGAAGAGATGAGGTGTCCAGAACGATTCCTAGTCGGTCACCCATTTAACCCCGTCTACTTACTGCCGATGGTTGAAGTAGTAGGTGGAAAGCGCACCAGCGCGGACTCTGTCTCTTCAGCAATACAGCTATACGAGACCGCTGGCATGAAGCCATTAGAAGTCCGAGTCGAAATCGACGCCTTTATCGCCGACCGCCTTCTTGAGGCAGTCTGGCGGGAAGCCTTATGGCTAGTCAACGACGGGGTCGCAACGACAGAGGAGATCGATGACGCAATCCGTTTCGGGTTTGGTTTGAGATGGGCGCAAATGGGACTCTTCGAGAACTATCGAATCGCTGGAGGTGAGGGAGGGATGAAACACTTCATTCAACAGTTCGGACCCTCTCTTGATTGGCCGTGGTCAAAGCTGACCAACACGCCCGACCTCAGTGACCAACTCGTTGAACGAATCAGCAGTCAATCCGATAGGCAATCTGGCCATCTAACGGTTCGCGAACTGGAACGGATTCGAGATAACAATTTAGTTGACATTTTGCTTGCCTTGGAAGGCAATTCTTGGGGGGCTGGCGAAACAGTGTCCGGTCTTCGCGACAAGCTGCGTGGTTCCGCTATTCCTCAAGAGAAATAGCGAATTCAGGGCAGTTAGCTGCCGCTAACCGAGCCTTATCTTCCAACTCTGAAGGCACTTCTCCATCACCAATCTCTGTTGCGTATCCGTAATCGTCTACGTCAAACAGTTCCACGGCAAGAGAGAAGCAGCGATTGTGTCCCTGACATTTTTCAGCATCGACCTTCACCCGCATTTGCCGCTCCTCGAACCTCTCGTCCCTCATCAATAACTTAGCGCTATTTGCGGTCGAATCTTTTTTAGAGCAGGTGCCGATGCCGCTTGCAGGACAAGAAGGCCAATCGGTCGAATTCCACCTAATATAGGAAAAGCACAAGGAGTTGTACCGTGGCCGAGAACGAAGCACCTATTACCCCTGATCCTGAGGTTGACCCAACGAAAGAGTGGCACAAAACTGCGTGTGTCCTGTGCTCCGCTAATTGTGGGATTGAGGTTCGAATAGACGGACGGGAAATCACGCGCGTGCGCGGAGACAAAGACCATCCGGCTAGCAAGGGTTACACCTGTGAAAAAGGGCTCCGCGTCAATCACTACCAAAACGGACGCGATCGCCTAACTGCTCCCCTCAAGAGAATGGAAGATGGAACCTTCGAGGAGATCGGTTGGGATCAGGCGATTAAAGAGGTGGCCGATCAACTAGTTGGTATTCGCGACACTTACGGCGGCGACAAAATCATGTATTACGGCGGTGGGGGTCAAGGTAATCACACTGGTGGAGCGTATGTGCGCAGCGTTATGCAAACACTCGGGATGCAGTACCGGAGTAATGCTCTCGCACAGGAAAAGACGGGCATGTATTGGGTCCAAGGCAAGTTCTTCGGCCGCCAAGACATTGGGGCTTCGCCGGACTTTCATCACACAGACTGCGCCGTGTTCATCGGCAAAAACCCTTGGCACAGTCATGGCTTTCCGGAAGCTAGGAACGTCTTGAATGCCATAAAAAATGATGACGAACGAAAGATTGTGGTATTCGACCCTCGAGTATCGGAGACAGCGAATATCTCCGACCACCACCTTCGCGTTAAGCCCGGCACCGATGCCTGGGCCTTAGCGGCGGTGCTGGCGATCATGACGCAAGAACGTCTTACAGATGACAAGTTCCTCAACGATCAGTGTGTTGGCTGGGATGATTTGCGACCTCTGCTTGAAGAAGTCGATGTCACGGATTACGCCCGAAAATGTGGGGTCCCAGAAGAAGACTTAAGGTCCGCAGCGCGAGCTATGGCCAAAGCAAAGTCATTGGCCACTGAAGAGGATCTGGGCATCGAAATGGCTCCGCACTCGACTCTCAACAGCTGGCTCCAGAGACTTTTGTTTCTGCTGACTGGGAACTTTGGAAATGAGGGGGGAATGAACATCCCCACGCGGCTGGCACCTATTTGTGGCCATAGCGCCGAGGGTACGACCGAGCCCGTCACCGGCACTCCCATGCTCTGTGGGTTAGTTGCATGTGCAGCTATACCCGACGCCATCGATACTGATCATCCAGACAGGTTTAGGGGCATGATCGTCGACTCGTCGAACCCAGTGCACACCTTGCCTGATTCCAAGCGATTCCGGGAGGCGTTTGCCAAACTCGAATGCCTCGTTGTAATCGATGTCGCCATGACTGAAACAGCACGTCAAGCGCATTACGTCTTACCTGCCTCCTCGCAATACGAAAAACCTGAAGCAACGTTTTTCGCAGGAGAGATGCCGTCAAACTATTTCCATATACGCCAACCGATTTTTGAACCTTTAGGCGACACTCTGCCAGAAGCTGAAATTTATTCACGCTTAGTTGAGGCAATGGACGGTGAACCCGATGGTGTCGAGGAGTTAGCTGAAGCAGCTAAGGAAAGCCGCGAAGCGTTTATAGAGACATTCACGCGCCTATCTTCCGAGAACCCAGACCTCGGCGCCAAACTGCCAACGGCGCTATATCGTTCCCTTGGGCAAAGCCTTGGCGAGATGGGCCCAGCGGCCATCATGTTTGGCTCTGCAATGCAGGCATCGATGCGTTTCCCTGACGCGATCAGGGCCGCCGGCATTAAGGGCGATGGCCTAGAACTCGCTAATAACTTGTTCGATGCGCTCATCAACGCCAAATCGGGAATGATTTTTAGCACTAGCGATTACTCCACCAGTTTCGACCGGATCAAAACACCAGACGGAAAAATTCACATACACATAGAAGAACTCGTGGACGAGTTGAGGGGGCTAGCTTCCGAAGAGCCCGCTTCTCCTACCGACGCTTTCCCATTTGTTCTGAGCGCCGGAGAACATCGTGGTTCAACTGTGAACGACGTGATCCGCGATCCGTCGTGGCGGAAGAAAGATAAGGACGGAGCGTTGCGGATTAACCCTCTCGATGCCGACCGGCTCGGAGTGGTAGATGGGCAAAGGGTTCGAGTCATCACAAAGCGCGGGGAAGCTGAGGCCCCAGCGGATATCACCGACACGATGATGGAAGGTCAGGTGAGCCTCCCTCATGGTTTTGGTATGGAGTACCCCGACGAGAACGGTGAACACAAGATCCACGGTGTGTCAGTAAATGAGCTGACCGACATTGAGGATCGCGATTGGTTAGCTCTGACACCTCACCACAAGCACGTACGGGCGCGCTTAGAGGCAATACCTGGATAGATATCGTCAGTCGTACCCTTCCCAAATTTCCGATGTAGGCAACGGGTTTCCTTCTCGAATCGCCGCGTGTCTTTGGCGGATTTGCTCGGGTATGTGCGCTCTTACATATTCGACTTCTTGAGCCAACACTAAGTCGACAAGTTCGAGTCTGTCCGGAGTCTGCTTCCAAGCAATCGGAACATATATCGGAAGGTCAAACCGTCGGAGTCTGCTAAGCCCTGAATAGATCGCCTTTTGGTATTCGAACCGTTCTTCCCAATTCCAATGAGGTGGAGAAAAGCCAGTCCCAGGATCTAATACAAGTCGCTCTCTGATTCCCCATCGCTCTGCTCGCTCGAGTTGTAGGTCGAACCAATCCACCATGACTTGGACTGGGTCACCCTCTATGTGCTTGAGGTGACGAGGATCGGGTCCCAACATAAAGGGCAACACAACTTGGATTTCGCGGCTGGCGGCAAGCTCGATCATTTCTTCGCTCTGTAAAGCGTCGGCGGCGTTGAGAACACGGGCACCGGCATCCAATGCTCGTCTAGCAGTCTCAACCTGCCAGGTGTCGATAGCAACGTCGACGCCAAGTGATAGAAGTCCCCTAAGGGGCCCTTCGACAATCTCCCACTCCTGATCAGGACTGACGAAAGCTGCATCTCCATGTGAAGCTTGAGCCCCAATGTCTAAATGGTCTGCCCCCTGAGCCAGCAAACTGGCTCCGTATTTTTTCGCTTCTTCCTCATCGGAGACAACCGAAAAATTTGCAAGTGAGTCTGGGGATGCATTAATTACCCCGAAAATCTCCATATAAGGAACTTATCGCCTGGCGGTTCGACGGAAACGAAGAGATCGATAGACGTAAGAAGATCGATTAGCGAGGGCGGGGGCTGCTTTATAAGAACGCACTCAAATCACGGACTGCGCCCTTATCGGCGCTAGTCGTCATCAAGCCGTAAGCCTTGAGAGCAGCAGAAACCTTTCGCGGCCGTTGCATTTCTGGTTTCCAACCCACCTCATCCTGAAACTTTCTTCGCTCAGCGAGCAGATCATCGTCGACCTGAAGATGGATCGAGCGGTTCGGTATGTCTATCTGAATAACGTCACCGTCTCGAACCAGGCCAATTGTTCCTCCAGCGGCGGCCTCAGGCGAGACGTGCCCAATTGAGAGACCAGAAGTGCCACCCGAAAAGCGCCCGTCAGTTAGTAGCGCACATGCTTTACCGAGACCCTTTGATTTCAGATAAGACGTTGGATACAACATCTCTTGCATTCCAGGTCCACCTCGAGGACCTTCGTATCGAACAACTACCACTGATCCTTCAGTGACTTTGTCATTCAGAATATGGTCAACAGCTTCATCTTGGCTTTCTACAACATGTGCTCTACCGGTAAACACAAGATTTGCTTCGTCCACTCCCGCTGTTTTGACGACACACCCATCTTCAGCCAAGTTGCCGTAGAGAACGGCTAATCCTCCATCGGCGCTATAGGCGTGCTCCACTGCGCGAATACAGCCCTGTTGCCGATCGAGATCTAACGTTTTGTACCGCTCTGCCTGACTAAACGCCACCTGGGTAGGAATGCCCGCAGGGCCCGCTCGATAAAATTCGTGCAGGGACTCATCGTCATTGCTAACGACGTCATTTTGCATGAGGGCTTCGAAAAGACTTGGTGCATAAACCGTTGGAGTTTCATTGTTTAACAGTCCGGCGCGATTCAGTTCAGCCAAGATGCCCATGACCCCTCCAGCGCGATGGACGTCTTCCACGTGGAAGAGTTCGGTGGCAGGAGCAACCTTGCAAATGTTAGGAACCTTCTTTGATAACCGATCTATATCGGCCATTGTGAAGTCCACTCCACCTTCTTGTGCAGCAGCCAACAGATGCAAAATCGTATTTGTCGAGCCTCCCATGGCTATGTCCAACGACATTGCATTTTCGAAAGCGTCGAAACTAGCGACATTTCTAGGCAGGACCGAATAGTCGTCTTCGTCGTAGTAGCGGCGGCATAGATCAACGACCAATCGTCCGGCCCTTAAGAACAACTCTTTCCGGTCCGCATGCGTAGCCACTACAGTCCCGTTCCCCGGCAAAGAGAGTCCAAGAGCTTCGGTCAAGCAATTCATAGAGTTGGCTGTAAACATCCCGGAACACGAGCCGCAGGTCGGGCACCCCGAGCGTTCCATCTCAAGAACATCTTCGTCGCTGACCGAGTCATCAGCGGCGACAATCATCACGTTAATCAAGTCGACTTTGTTCTCGGCAAGTTTGGTCTTACCTGCCTCCATTGGACCACCGGAAACGAACACCGTCGGAATATTCAGACGCATCGCCGCGTTGAGTATCCCTGGAGTGATCTTGTCGCAGTTGCTAATGCACACAAGGGCATCAGCGCAGTGCGCTTCGACCATGTATTCAACCGAGTCCGCTATCAAGTCTCGGCTCGGCAGGCTGTACAGCATTCCGTCGTGCCCCATGGCGATTCCATCGTCAACAGCAATAGTGTTGAACTCTTTGGCCACCCCGCCCGCCTCTTCGATCTCGCGAGCAACCATTTGCCCCAGATCTTTAAGGTGCACATGACCCGGGACGAACTGGGTAAAGGAGTTGGCAATGGCGACGATCGGTTTATGAAAGTCTTCGTCAGTCATACCGGTGGCGCGCCATAGTGCACGCGCTCCTGCTTGGTTGCGGCCGGCAGTGGAAGTGTTCGAACGATGCTGAGGCATATCTCTAGCCTAGAACTATCTACCTATATGCGGATAGAAAATTCCGGTGCATATTTCAAGTTGCATCTACTTAAGTTCTTCACTGGCAAGTTCAATTAGGCGCCTTAGGGCAGGGTAATAACGCCAATAGGTGTCCCTGTCGCCAGTACGCACGACATCACCAGTCCAACCAGGTCCTGCCAATTGTTCATCATTAGGCATCTGCAACAAGAGCTGGTTCCATGCTTCAATCGAGGCACTAAAGCCGAAGTTTCCGGGAGCGTCACAACCGTCGTCGTCGCCCTCGTGCACAGATTGCAATTCACCTGCATCAAATCGGAAGATCAGAACAGTGGGTCCTATCCCCAATCGAAGCGTCCCGTCCCAGAACTTCGTGCTCTGAGCAAACTGCGCGTCTTCTCGACACTTTGCCCCGACACGATTAAAGGCTCGCGTTACTAGCTCCGCGTCCAAATTCACGACATTCGCATGCCATTACTGATCGCCATAGTTTGTCCGGTCATACCAGACGCCTCATCACTACCTAAGTACACAGCCAAGTTGGCGATCTCATCAGGCGACAAGATTCGCCCCATAGGAGTTCGTTTCGCCAACTGATTACGCAATTCGTCCGATTCTGCACCCACCAGTTCGGCGAACCCGTCGAGCATGGGTGTATCGACAAAGCCGGGACAAATCGCGTTGCATGTCACACCGGATGACGCTAATTCCAAACCCATGCATCGGGTAAGCCCCACAGCTCCGTGTTTAGACGCGTTATAAGGCGCTTGGCCGGGAGACTCAAACAGTCCTGCGGTGGAAGCAATGTTGACGATACTGCCGCGCCCTCTTTCGATCATCCCGCCTAAAAACGCCTGACTTACTCGGACTATTCCCACAACATTCACTTCATAAAGGCGTGAGTACGTAGCTGGATCAATATCTAGAAACCTTCCAGCGGCATGGATACCTGCATTGTTGACAACGATGTCCACCCCTCCTAGTTCGTCGTTGACAAATTTGGCCATCGAGGTGACCGATTCGTCACTCGACACGTCACAGACGAATGGCTTAATCGCCCCGTCGGGTCCTTCTTTGGATGTCGCCTCGAGGTCATCTAAGTTGCGGCTGGTAATTACACATTGCGCACCTTCTCGGACATAAGAGAGGGCTATTGCTTTGCCTATGCCTCTACCGCCTCCGGTGATAACGGCACGCTTACCTTCTAATCGCTGTCCCATTCTTATCTCTCCCTCCTGCTATCGGTCCGTTGACCAACCGGGCACACCAATCACTTGTCCAACTTGTGGTGGCGTATCCAATTCTTTATGGCTCTTCCAGATTTCCTCTAAACGCGCGTGCGCATCTGGATGCATTTCTGACACACGACGTGTTTCTTCTGAGACGTGGAGCGACATAACTTCGCACGTTGCGGCTACATACCCCTCGTCTTCGTTCATCATGATCTGTATGGCATGTATACGCTTCCGGTCGAAGCCTAAGAGTTGTGTGTTGACAGTTAGATGCGCTCCTTCATGTACTTCGCGTACATAGGTGACATGATTCTGAGCGGAGAATGTCGTCACAGCGTGTACGTCCCGATGCGCACGCCCGAGACCAACAAAATCCATCCAAGATTCGATCGCATCGTCAAAACACACAACGTAATAGCCGGCGTTGAAGTGACCGTTGAAGTCAATCCACTCTGGTTTAACTACGGCTGAATATCCCTGAAACGGGCTGTCCACGATGCTCATACTCCGATCTGCACTCAGAAGTTCCTTGACATGACAAATACCATCAGATGCCCGCCGGTTAAGCAATTTGTTCGTTCGGCAACTTCAACCGTTATGCCGTCGGTTGTGAGGTTAGATTGACTTCCTCATCGCCTGTGCGGAGAATAAGAATCATGCGCTTTACCCCAACCGAACTAACCGAAGCGGAGCTCCATCTCCAACGAGAGGTGCGAGAGTTTCTCTCCGAAGAGTTACCACCAGGTTCACACGAACCATGTCTCGGGATGGCGGCGCGAAAAGACAAAGACTTCTCCTTAAAAATGGCCGCCAGAGGTTGGGTAGGAATGGCCCTACCGAAGGAATGGGGTGGTTCAGATCGCACGGCAGTAGACCGATTTATTGTGGTCGAAGAAATGCTCAGATGGGGCGCACCGGTGGGCCACCATTGGGTAGCTGATCGCCAGACAGGAAATGTGATTCTTAAATTCGGGACCGAGGAGCAACGTGAACGCTTCCTGCCCGCCATCTGCCGGGGCGAACTTGGCTTCTCTATTGGGATGAGCGAACCGGACAGTGGGTCCGATCTCGCTTCAGTCTCCACCAAAGCCGAGCGGGCATCTGACGGCTGGATAATCAATGGCACGAAGATCTGGACGTCTGGTGCACATGAAAATGATTGGTTTGTTTGCCTGTTGAGGACCTCCCCGATGGAGGACGGCAACAAACATGCCGGCTTATCGCAGCTTCTTATCGACCTAAAGTCACCTGGTTTGGAGATCAGCCCGATTCCTTTCTTGGATGGCTCGCATCACTTCAACGAAGTCACCTTCAACGAAGTTTTTGTCCCAGATACCAACGTGGTTGGAGACCTCGGAATGGGTTGGCACCAGAACACGACAGAAATGGCATATGAGAGAGGTGGACCGGATCGTTGGTTATCGCCTTTTTCTACAGTCGAGCAACTGCTGCGCGAGGCGCAGGGAACCGACCTTGAAGATACCGTGACCGAGCTTTTCGGCGAGCTCGTTGCGCGCTGGTGGGGCGTCCGCAACCTTTCGCTTTCCGTGGCTCGTCTCATCGATACAGGCGAAGCTCCATCAGTCGAGTCGTCTCTCGTCAAAGAAATGGGTACCCGGTACGAACAGGAAGTAGTTGAAAAACTCGTTCATCTGATCGATCTCGAATATTCGCCTGACTCGGACTCTCTATTTGAGCGACTCCTGGCTCAATGCGTAGTCACCTTCCCGGGCAACACCATTAGAGGTGGAACTATAGAGATCCTCAGATCCGTGGCTTCCAAGGGCTTGAAAGGGTTACCGACATGACAGAAGACATTTTGGTTGACCCCTTAGTCACCGAAACCGCTCATCGGCTCTTCTCTGAAATCTGCGACCATGAATCAATTCAAGCTGCAGAAGCAAAAGGTCAAGCACCCGAAATCTGGGATGCGTTTGCAGAGACTGGCTTCCCATGGATTTCAATCGATGAAGATGCTGGCGGGTCGGGTGGATCGCTACTCGACGCGCTGGAGGTATTGCGGCTGGTTGGGTATCACGCTGCTCCTATTCCAGCTGCCGAAACAGGGATTCTCGGCGGGTGGCTGCTCGCTAGCTCAGGTCAGGAGTTGCCTGACGGCATTACCACCGTTGTCCCTAATGGAGGTGAGGCCCTAACCGGGTCTGCGGCTGGCACGGAGGTCACGATCTCGGGACGTGCACTGCGCGTCCCATGGGCTCGCGTCGCGCAACGAATTGTGGTTCCTTTGGTTATCGAAGAACAAACTGTGATCGCTTCCGTCGACGGCGCTCAATGCGATATTGAACCAATGACGAACATGGCCGGTGAGCCTCGCGACACTGTGACATTCGAAAATGTTCGAGTACCTCTCGCTTTAGCGGCACCCGGTGTGGATCTAGAAGCATTTCGATTTCGAGGAGCCCTATCTCGTGCAGCGCTAATGGCTGGCGCAATTGAGAAGATGAGTCAACTGACGGTTTCTTATACGAACGATCGCGTCCAATTTGGGCGTCCTGTCGCCAAGTTCCAGGCCGTCCAGCAGCATCTAGTTTGGGGAGCTCAGGATGCCGCACTGGCTCGAATGGTGGCAGAAACAGCGGCGAGAGAAGCCACCCGAGGTGTTGCCCAATTCGAAATCGCGGCGGCAAAGTTGGTGGCCAATCAGGCTGCGGCGCGGGCAACGAAAGCATGCCACCAGGCCCATGGCGCTATGGGAATGACCCAGGAGTACCCGCTCCATCATTTGAGCCGGCGGCTGTGGTCGTGGCGAAAGGAGTACGGAGGTGATGCCGAGTGGAGTAAGTGGTTGGGCAAAATCGCCGTGTCCCAAGGTGCTGATCGGCTCTATCCATTGATCACCGGCGGTTCGGCCGCCCTGAATTAGAGATAGGTCATTGGCGCGAATGAACGCGATCAGATCTAGCATCACTGCATGACTGAATTCGCTGTATACGGAGACCTACACGTCTCTCTTGATAATTATGTAGCCGTTGCGGAAATCCGCCGCCCGCCTAACAATTTCTTCGACTTGGAACTGATAGATGGACTTGTATCGGCATTCGGGGACTTAGACAACGACGAAAACTGTCGAGCAATAGTTCTGTGTGCGGAAGGCAAAAATTTCTGTGCAGGTGCCCAATTTCACAACGACGGGAGCCGGGGTGGTGAAATCACTGCAAAGAACGCCGACGGGTCCGCCAGGCATCTTTATGACGCTGCGTTTGATCTCTTTAGCTGCAAAACACCGGTTGTAGCGGCAGTGCAGGGCGCCGCTGTTGGCGGTGGCTTGGGTGTCGCGTGTTTTGCTGACTTTCGAATCGCTGCTCCGGAAGCTCGTTTCACTGCGAACTTCGCTCGGCTCGGATTCCACCATGGATTCGCCTTAACGGTCACTCTTCCCGCACTTGTCGGACAACAAAAAGCGTTGGAGTTGCTTTACACCGGTGCTCGCATAAACGGCGAAGAGGCGGCGAACATCGGTCTAGTGGATCACCTAGTGCCACTCGACGATCTTCGTTCTGAGGCAATCGATTTCGCCTCGGAAATAGCTACATCCGCTCCCCTTGCGGTGGAATCAATTCGTCAAACGATGAGGGGACATCTGCCTCAAGCGGTTAAAGCTGCTACTGACCGGGAAAAAGAAGAGCAAGACCGATTGCGTGGTACAGAGGATTGGAAGGAGGGCGTCGCAGCAATGAACGAGCGTCGTGTTCCTAATTTCTCTCGTAAGTGAGCACGAGCGGGGAAAGGGGTGTCCATACGTGAATGATTTGACCGAAGAACAAATCCGAACCGAGTTGGCACTCATACTCGATCGACGAAATGCAGATACGAGGCTAAGCACTATGGGTGCTGGGTCAGATGATCTGGATGCAGGCCGCGAGTACCTCGCAAACACCGTGCAAGGTGGTTGGCATGTTCCCACTTGGCCTAAGGAACATGGGGGTCAAGGCGCTTCCGCTAACCAAAATTCGCTCATCGGTCGCGTACTTCGAGAGTTCGTAGTACCTGACCTTTACCCCTTCGCTATTGGCTTAGGGATGGTAGGCCCTGCGCTATTGGAACATGGCACCGACACCCAGCAAACCGATTGGTTGAAAGCTATCGCCTCAGGAGAGTCGATCTGGTGTCAGATGTTTTCAGAGCCCGAAGCCGGCTCTGACCTCGCGAATGTGGCTCTTAGCGCCCAGCAGGACGGCGACGAATGGGTATTGGGCGGCCAGAAGACTTGGACAAGTAGAGCTATGTGGGCGCAATGGGCCATCTGTTTAGCTCGCACAGATCCCACGCAGCCCAAACATAAGGGTCTCACCATGTTTGCAATACCCATGTCGCTCCCTGGTGTAGAGATACGGCCTCTTATGCAAATGAATCGAGATGCTCACTTCAGTGAGGTCTTCGTCGATGGCGCTCGAATTTCCGACCAGTGGCGAATTGGGGACATCGGTGAGGGCTGGAGGGTGGCTATGACCGTTCTGGC
>PBOM01000021.1 GCA_002724355.1 Actinomycetota bacterium
TCAGATGCCCAAGTAACAGCGAGTGAACCCTTCCAAAGCCTCGCGTCTACAGCGGCTAAACGTTTACTGAGTCGCTACGAGCAGCTCTGATAGCAGGCTAGGGTCCCGCCCATGCTTCGACTTCGCTCTCGATGTCGCTCGGTTGTTGGTCGACTGATTCGTGCTGTGTCCCGAAGGATCAACAGCGCGGCTTCAATTGGCCCCAATGATCATGGAGCTAGGCCGTATAAACAATTCGGTAACGGTTCGATAATTAGTTGGCCCACCGGGAACATGTATGGAGAGCGATGGATCAGTATCGGTGAGAACACCATGATCGCCGCTCACGTCACGCTCTCCGCGGGAATGGTGCCCGACCAGCAGATGATGACCGACCCCGTTGTGATCATTGGCGACCGCTGCCTGATTGGAAGGGGGAGTTCGATAGTTGGGCACTATCGAATAGATATTGGAGATGACGTGTACACGGGGATGAACGTTTATATCACTGACCAAAATCATGGATATGAAGATCTCGAGATGCCTATTGGTATCCAAAATCCGCAAGACGACCCTGTTGTAATTGGTTCAGGAAGTTGGATTGGATCCGGCGCCGTCGTCCTACCAGGAGCTCAAATCGGAAAACATTGTGTTGTTGCAGCGAACTCAGTGGTTCGCGGGCATTTTCCGCCTAACGCAGTGATAGCGGGCGTGCCAGCAAAAGTCGTCCGAATCCACGATGGAGTGAACTGGACGCGACCAGAAACCTAACTTACCGATTTGTCCCGTCAACGAGATCAACCACTACTGCCCAGTGATCCGAAGCTGTAATGCCGTCAACCGGTTCGACCCCTGCGAGGTGCGCTGCGGCAATATTCCCCATGGGTGCCGGCCTAGGCCAGGACACGAAAACATAGTCAAGTCTTCGTTGAGGCCATGTAGCGTCCTCCAGGTAAGGGTTTGCTTTATCCCAGGTCCAACCTGGTGACTCGTTGCACTGTGGCCAAGCATCAGTTAAAGCGAGACCTTCTACAGGGGTCGGCGCTTCTCCTGTAATCATCCGAATCTCCGTCGAGTTTGGCGTTGCGTTGAAATCACCGGCTAGGAGGACAGGATGACCTTCCGGATCGTGGTTGCTAGCGACTAACTGGTAAATGGCCTTAACTTGCTCTTGTCGTCGAACGCTCTGATCGAAGCGGTATTCCAGATGGGTGCAGATGACAGGAATTCGTGTGCCTAGCCGATCCAATACTGCCAGCAAGGCCCACCGGGTCCCGGGGCTATCGACAGGGGGTAGCCGAACGGCTTCGCTTTCAGCGATCGGATACCGGCTTAAGATGGCGTTTCCGAAAGAGTGGCCTTTCCACCAACGCTCAGGCGTCCTCACAAAGTGCAAATTTAAGTGTTCAGCCAACTCTTTGACTTGATCGTCTCCAGTTTCCGAACTCCACACTTCCTGCAAACAGATCACATCAGCGTTTACTTGTTCCAACGTCTGACGAATTGCGACCTGACGAGATTCCCAGTCACCGAACCGCCACCACAGGTTCCAGGTCGCTATCCGCACACATTCACCGTATCCCCGTTTCCTGGGATTAGAGACGCAAATTAAGAGAATCTAAGTTGGTTTGCCGCACCGGTTGTTCCTCAGTGTCCCATCATCCCCGTACACTCGCCGACAAGACCTTTACCGACTCGAAACACCAGCGAGTCGTAAATTATCCAGGAGTTTTGAAGTGAGCGAAAATCGGCAACGCACGTCGACTTCAGCTTTTGGGGTATCTCGTCGCGAAGGGCACGATGCCTCCGAGTTTTATTCTCGCTTTAACCCACCGGTTCTAACTAGCGATGAGACCGTTAATGAGGTTCCGGACTTAGGTGATGGATGTTTGGAAGGAGATGCGCGCGATATGCATCACCTACCTGACTCATGCGTTGCCTTAGTAGTGACTTCTCCTCCTTACTTCGTTGGTAAAGAATATGAGGACTCCATTGCAGCTGACGCTGATGATCGAGTCCCCACCACCTACTTCGAGTATCTGGGCATGCTCGATTCGGTTTTTGCCGAGTGTGTGCGAGTTCTAGAACCCGGTGGAAGAATCGCAGTTAACGTTGCGAATCTTGGTCGTAAGCCTTATCGAAGTTTGTCAGCAGATGTGATCCGAATTCTCGAGGATCTAGGGCTTCTACTTCGTGGCGAGATTATTTGGCAGAAAAGTCGAGGAAGTAGCGGATCCTGTGCTTGGGGCTCGTTTAGAAGCGCCGCGAACCCCGCTTTGCGAGACACAACCGAACGCATCATTGTGGCGAGTAAAGGCCGGTTTGACCGAGCAAAATCACCAGCAGCGCGCGCCGAACTTGGACTTCCACACAAAAGCACGCTTCCTACAGATGAGTTCATGGAGGCAACACTTGACGTCTGGGACATTCACGCCGAAAGTGCCCGACGAGTCCGCCACCCCGCACCGTTCCCCGTAGAGTTGCCACGTCGACTAATCGACCTATACACCTTCGAAGGCGACGCGGTACTTGATCCTTTCATGGGGTCTGGAACCACCCTGGTCGCAGCCGCGCTTACAGACCGTCGTGGTGTTGGCTACGACCTCGACCCTGATTATGTGGAAATAGCCCGTGAGAGAATTAATGCTGCTCATGCGCGAGTATGGGCGCATCGACAACCTCCCGGTGAACAACCTCCCCTTCCGGAGATAGCTGAAGCTCTCGCGGAAGTTACAGAAGAGGAGATAGCCGCCGAAGATTTCCAGCGACGAGCCACCCAAGAAGGAAAAAAAGCTCAAGACATTGCCATTGATCTCCTAGAAAGATGTGGCTTCACATTGCTTCAAAAGGACGTGAAAGTTCCCCGAGCTGGAGTTCAATACAACTTCAAGGTTGAAGATGCAGCCGGCGAAGAGTGGTGGATTGATGTATCAGGAGCCTTTACAACAGTTCGTCCCGGGTTGTTACGGATAGACACGATTTGGAAAACGCTAGGTAGGGCCTCAGTCCTAAAGGCTTATGACCCCGAAGCCAGAATATTGGTACTGACTTCGCACTTACCTCGATCAGGGAGCGAAGGCGATAAGGCGCTTCGAGCTGTCGGTCCGTACGGGGTTTTTGATGCAATACCGATGTTCGATGAACAAGCGGTAGAGCGACTCTCTCGCTATGCCAACGGTGCTGCGACCGAACCGATCCCCGGGTTCTGGAAAGCCAAAGAAATAACCTCTGGGTGGAGCTAATGCCAGGAGTCGCTTACGCCGTCGTGAGGTCAGAACCTCCGCAAGTGTTTCTCGCCACCGACGTCGATGTGCTCCACAGGGTTCTAGCCTCGGAATTAGTTGCGCGGACACCCTCAGATGTGCTGACCAATAGCGAGACAGAGGCAATCAGGAGAGCGCTCCTCGACGAGCGGTGGGGTGACGCGGTCCTGGGATGGATTGATCTAATGGGCATTGAGGTAGACGTCTACACGCATCTGCATGTCTACACCGAAAACGACTTACCTGAGGACCTCATAGGCGCACAACTGCAATTCTCACCGCTATTTCGAGACGCCTCTCAATTCACGGTCTAGCTAAATAGCGCGACCAGAATCACGCGGATAGCAATAACAGTTAAGACAAAGCGAAACAGATGTCCAAACAGTTGCTCGCTGAGGTTTCGCAAGACTCGTGTACCGAACCAAGTACCAACGATCACCGCGCTAATTCCAATAGCTAGCAAAGGCAGATGATCGAAATAGGCGAATCCGTCCGCTGCGAAAAGGAATACTTTCGCCAGATGCCCAAACGTTTGAGCCATGGCGAAAGTAGCCACCATGGCGGTTCGGAGAGGCAGTTCGGCTCTGAATACAGGCGCAATAGCGGGGCCGGTTACACCAAACGGAATGTTGAGGAACCCAGCGATCGCACCAAGGGGGATGAAAGTTTGGCGGCCACTGCCGAGGAGCGAGGCGATCTTCCCGAGGGCTTGAGGCCACCACACAAATACCAAGGCAAAGACAGCAATAAGAATGCTGCCGACGTCAACCGGAAAGACGCCGGCGACCAGAAGGCCAGCCATGCCTGCCGGCAGCAAAAGAAGAGCGAAGCGCCAAACAACTCCCCAATCGACGTCATCTCGCAAAATGACAGCCCGAGAAGAATTCGAAGCGAGCTGAATTACGGCATGAATCGGGATCACTTCAAGGGGATTCAGGAACTGAAGTAGGACAGCCATCAGCAAGATACCGCCACCCAGGCCTGCGATCGCCGCAATTGCCGAGCCGATGAGCGCTGCCACCCCTATTAGACAGAGTTCTAGTCCTGACACATGGCCTCCCGTTGAGGAGCGGTCGAGAAGGAAATTGAAGCGCCACGCCAACGATAACTATCAAACCCACTAAACGCTAAGAAGCGATCATAAAGCCTTAAAAGCCAGGAAATACTTGACCTGAGCGTCGATCACGGGTCAAATAACACCGATGACATTCGCACGTGGCGTGTGGATGTTCGGCGATGAGGAGACTCACATGGCCAATATGTCCAAAAATGACGTGCTTTCTGCGGTAGCCGGTAGTGCTGGTTGCACCAAAGCGGACGCAGAGGCGGTTATTGAAGCTTTCTTTGGATGCGTTGAAGGCGCTGCCAAAGCTGGTGATGCTGTTGCTTGGCCCGGCGTGGGTAAGTTCTCACGTTCGGATCGTGCTGCTCGGCAAGGTCGAAACCCACAGACGGGCGCGACTATTCAAATAGCAGCGAGCAGCAGTGTGAAGTTCACGGCTGCGAAAGCTCTTAAGGACCGAATGAACGGTTGAGGTTCACCCTCAACTGATTCGCGAATCAAAGTGAGCCGGGTAACACCCGGCTCACTTGTCGCGTCTTAACTTAGAGATCGAGAATTACTTTGAACAGCTCCGCCGACGCCAATCCGTACGGTTGACCCGCGTCACTGAGCTCTTGTTCAACTCGGGATTCAAACGCTCTGACTTGTTCGCTGTCATGTGGGTCCTCAATGCCGTGCGTAGTAATGAACTGGGTCCGGTGTTCCAAGAGTGCTGCTGACTTGGCTGAGGCCCATCCCGTAACCTCCTCCGCATGATCGGGCTCCTCGGCTTCAAAGAGAAGCACAACTGCTGGCCGATGGGGATCGAGGGCATGCTCTGGAAAGAACAAAGGGTCGCGAGCGGCGACGATGCCTTCTATAGCCAATAGACCTGCATGTCGGTGGTCTGGGTGCAGCCGGTATCGCCTCCAAGGGTCGTGGCCAAGTATGGCGTCGGGACGTAACTGGCGGATAGCTTTTGCTACTTGCGACCTCGTGGCGAGATCGCTTTGGAGTTCGCCATCTATTTGCTCTAAGAAAAGAACAGAACCCGTTGAACCCAACCTTCTGGCTGCTGCTATCTGTTCTTTTTGACGGGTTATGACGAGAGCTTTTTGGTCCGTATCAGGGTCCCACGTGCCCTTTGAGCCATCAGTGCAGATCAAGTAGTGAACGGTTGTTCCGCTCGCCGCCCACTTTGCCAAAGTTGCCCCGCATTGAAATTCGGCGTCGTCGGGATGCGCTGCAATTACCAGGGCGGAGTCGGGTTTCGAAAAGGACCTTTTCATTGAGAAAAATCCGAGTCGGTGCGTTCTAAGAAGCCATCAAGATCTTCTGGAGTGTCGATATCCCATTGAAGGTGCGCGATTTGCAACACTCTGAGGTCTAAATCTTGTCTCACAGCTTCATTCATATGAAGATAAAGCGAATTTGCGCCGTATTGAAACTCGAAAGAAGTACCGGTAGGCAAACTGAGGACATTAGTCCCTTGTTTGTGGCGATCAGGCACGATTGAAACCGCGTTGGCGCGAGCGATCCCATCCAGCGACTGTGCTTGGGGTAGATCGGCATGAACAATCGTCATATGTGGGAAGTCACCCGCTACCTGCTGGGCTGCATGGCTCACAGCAGGGTTCAAGCCCTCCTGTTCGACCCAAATGACCTCTACCCCTAACGACGCTGCCCATTTTGCGACTTCATCATCGTTGCAGGCCACGTGAATGGTGAAATTTTTANCGGCTGAGAGCACTCTTTCAGCCATTTTGCGAGCCAGCGACTCTCTCGCCTCGGCNTCAAGTCGATCGCTGAGGCGGTGCTTAGCTTGCCGAAAGTCCTTTATGGGAACGATCACTGCGATCGAGTTGTGATCCGGAGTGGTTGACGTCGCCATTAAGCACAATTCTATTGTCCCGGTACGCCCGACCGACTAGCAGATGAGATGACCCNCCTTTTCTCATCTCTCTGAATACAGAGAACGCAACACCGTACTGGCTTTCTGGCTGGGACAAAGTGACTTAGCGCTCTACGCTGGCGTAGTCATGGTTGCCCTCCGTCACCTGTTCCGTTCTCGCCGTCAACAACTAGTCCAGCAGTTGCCGCCCCAAGATTGGGTGCAACCCTGGTGGGTTGAATGTTGGCGAGAACAGAAAGATGAGGTTCCAGCCTCGAACAAGGTTGCTCGGTCGTGGACCTTGTTGGGAAACCTTGAGAGTGTTCACAGAGTTGCCGTTGACAGACGGGGGCTAATCGCAGTCAAACCTGGCTATTGGTCTTTGGATTGGTGGTTACGCGTTGACGACAACTGGATTTTTCCTTCGCAGCACGCAGCGGTTCGCCAACGTTTAGTTGATGGAGCCCCGGTTGTTGAAACGATCATCAGAGCGGCGGGAGGAGATCTAGTTCACAGGGTTTACGGGGCGAGACTCAATTCCGAATACTTAGTCGTTGAAGTTGAAAACCATGGATCCCGTCCTGTTGCCCTTGCCTGGGCAATCCGACCCTACGACCACCTAGGTGGCGGGAAAGTGGGCGAAATAACAGTCGATGATCGCCAGCTGCATGTTGACGGTCAAGTCGCTCTGACGTTTAGTCGTGCCCCCGGACGACTAGTTGGCGGCACTGGTGGGGTAGATCCAACAGCTTTGCTCGACGCTGAAGAAGGAGTTGAAGTCGTAACGTGTGAAAGAGGAATGGCCAGTGCAGCGATCATCATGCCTCTCGTGCACGGTGGAACTGTNCAAGGGATGATTCCACTTGATATTTCTGCTCAAACTCAAATGGTCCCCTCTCCACCGAGCGGAACTCAAGTTGCNAGTGGATGGAACAATCATGCAGTCAACGCGAGCCGTTTTGTTTTGCCCCAAAGTCATTTAAGCGAGTTGTTCCACGCATCGCGTCAATCACTTCTTCTTGCGTCGACGGGCGAAGATATTGTTCCATCGCCCGGTGGTCCACCGCATAGCGCGAGCGACGAAGCTGAAGTGCTGGCAGCCCTAGTAGAAGCTGGCTACGGGTCTGCAGCGCGAGAAATATTTATTGCTCGAGCCAAACGTCAAACACCTTTAGGTGCAGTCAACCACGCGGGACTCGATGTGACCTCGGCGACTATTAGTGCGTTGGGTAGAGCTTTTGATCTAGCGCCTGATGAACAGTTGTTAACAGGACTAGGAGAGTTTGTTGCAGATGGGGCACGATGGATTCTTGCTAACCCTGATGAGACTGCACATGCAGGACTCGANGCTGCTCACAAGCTGTTAAAAGCCTTGAAGGCTGACAGGGCTGCTCGCGAGCTAGCGGACTTGATGTCCCCCGAGATTGAAGCAGAGATAGAAATGAATGAGGCAGAAGCGACGACAGATGTCTTAGCAATGACCCGCTCGGCCTTCGCTCAGCTAGCTGTTGACCCTCAGGNGGCCCTCGCGGATATAGAAAAANTAGCTGCACTTGCCTCTCCCACNATGAACTGGCCTTCATTCATTGATCCGAGAACCAAGAGAGGAATTGCTGGAGCCGGCCATGATCTGCGGGTTACCGCATGCTTTGTTCGAAGCTTTCTGCGGCTGCTCGTAGATGACACAACCGATGAATTGCTTGTCGCTTTGGCATGGCCCAATGAGTGGCTTGGGCAGGGGGTAGAAGTTCATGGAGTTCCATCGCGTCATGGCACCGTTTCGTGGGCTGTGAGGTGGCATGGAGAACGACCGGCGCTTTTATGGGAAGTGGACGGGGGNCCAGGAGATCTANTGGTTCGAGTTCCGGGCCTCGATGACTCTTTTGTGGGTGAAGGTTGCGTCGGCGAAGNCTTATTGCGAACGGGAGATATACAGCCTCAATTTGAAACAAGCAAAGATGAGGATCTTGGTTCACCNCCCTCGGGCAGCTTTAGTTGAGCTTGAATCGACAAAATATCGAGCCCAGGCGACTACTTTTCATTCATGCCCGAAATATCGCCACCGACGATGAAGCAAGAGCAGCATTGCTGGAGCCAGGGCGAATCGGTGGTGGTCGGTATCGATGAGGTTGGCAAAGGAGCATGGGCAGGCCCGCTGACCATTGGAGCGGTTGTTCTTCCGCCCTCGGGAAGGGTGAAGGGCATTAGAGACTCCAAGATGCTTACACCGGATAAGCGAGAGAAGCTTTACGACAAAATTGGAGAATGGGCTAAAGATTGGTCCATTGGTCATGCTTCTGCTCAAGAATGCGATGAGTTGGGCATGTCCGAAGCGCAACGACTTGCTACTCGCCGAGCACTTGACCTGCTGACCCTTAAACCTGACAGAGTTTTGGTTGACGGGAACTGGGACTACGTCGATTGGGTTCCCAGCACCACAATTATTAAAGGAGATCAGAGCTGTCTATCGATAGCAGCGGCGTCCATCATGGCCAAGGTCACCCGAGACAGGCTTATGGCTGCCGCTGCAGCAGATTTTCCTGCCTATATGTTTGAGAACAACAAAGGGTATCCCGCCCCGCAGCACCTCATCGCTTTAGCCGGTTATGGACCTTGCGTTATTCATCGGAAGAGCTGGGCATTTATGGATGAACTTGTATGGACGAACTATCGACGTGTCGACCGCTTCCGGGCACATCAGGGGAATCTCTTCGCAGCATGAGTATTGCGAACGAAGCACAACGTAAGTATTGGCAAACGCGTCACGCATGGGTCGATCATCAAGAGCAAATGGATATACAACTCGAATCTTTCGGTATTGCTGCTATGGAAGCCCTCGGAGAGATCACCGATTCAGATGTGCTTGACGTGGGCTGTGGTTGTGGACACACAACNCTGCAACTTCAAGGGCGGNTAGGCAGCGGGNGTGTAGTTGGCGTCGATATCAGCGCAGCGCTACTCACGGTTGCGCGTCTGCGGAGNGAAGGTCGAGNCGACTTTGTAGAGGCCGATGCGCAAATAACCCCGCTTGGTGGCCCCTACGACTTTATTTATTCACGATTTGGGGTCATGTTTTTTGGCGACCCTATTGCGGCGTTTGAAAATCTTAGGAGTGCGGCATCGGACAAAGCGAAACTGAGCTTCGTGTGTTGGCAAGGACCTGAAGAAAATCCTTGGATTACGGTGCCGAATCGAGCGGCTATGGCGCTAGTAGAAATGCCTTCGCGTGGACCAGACGCGCCAGACCCATTCTCTTTTTCTGACCCCGAACACGTCACGCAAATTCTCTACCAGGCTGGCTGGCGCGGAATCGACATTGTGCCCTATAAGACTGAAGTCGCGGTCGGGGGAAGAGTGGGATTACGAGAGGCAGCATTGCACGCATATGAATTTGGCCCGGTGAAGGCAGTCGTAGAGTCCAATGGTGAAGTATCGAGCGAACGTGTCCTCCGGGCTATTGAAGATGCGCTAAAGCCATATGAGCTCAATGGAGTTGTGCAACTTCCGGGAGCGGCTTGGGTTGCAACCGCTCAAAATTCATAGATCGTTCTCAACGGCTAGTGCCCGACTACTCGGTCCGTTGGGTTCCGACCTTGAGTTCTTTAAATGGGCTAGTGGTGTCGATGCCCGGCTCCTTGGGAAGTCCAAGCACGCGCTCGCCAACTATGTTCCTCATTACTTCGTCGGAACCACCAGCTATTCGCATTGCCGGCTGACCCAGGACAAAACCNGCCCAAGAAAAGGTTCCCCACTCGCCGGTGTCAGCGACCAGACGCGCTTCTAAAACATCGGATACAAAATCGCATGTTGCCTGCATCTGTCGAGTTAATCCCATTTTGGATAACGACATTTCTGGACCCGGAGTCTTTCCGGCTTTAAGAGCATCCAAGCTTCGTTGGTTGGACCATCCGAGAACTTTGCCATAGGTGAAAATGTTCATTAGTTGCTGGCGACTTAGCGAGTCGTTGTCGAGCCCAAAATGTCGCAACATCGCGCTCAGCTTCGTGTAGCTGCCACCACCACCACCGCTTCCTGAGCCAATCGATGCACGCTCATTCATCAGTGTGGTTAACGCCACACTCCAACCCTGATTGACATCGCCCAAACGGTGGCTATCCGGAATGCGAACGTCACTAAAGAAAACTTCGTTGAAGTTTGCCCCCCCTGTCATCTGGCGTAACGGCTTAACCTCCACACCTGGTGCATGCATATCCACAACGAAACCCGTTAACCCCTGGTGCTTTGGTAAATCGAAATCCGATCGAGCGATNACTTCACCAACATCGCTGTAGTGAGCTCCCGAGGTCCAAACTTTCTGACCATTCAAAATCCACTCATCGCCATCGCGATCGGCTCTCATTTGCAAGCTAGCCAGGTCCGATCCGGCTCCTGGTTCGGAGAACAATTGGCAAGACACCAAATCAGCTCGGTACATCTTGGGTANGAGATCCGCCACTACCTCAGGATTCCCGTGAGCGAGAATGGTCGGTGCGACCATCCCCAACCCAATGCCAAAAAAGCCGCTGTCAGGAACGTCATACTGGCTTTCTAAATTTGCCCAAATTCGCTCATATCGACGAGGGTGACCACCGCCACCAAACTNCGTTGGTCCTGAAATCCACCCGAAACCCGCATCAAATTTTTGAGCGCGCCATTCTTTCGCTGCGGCAAGGTCAAGTTGTTCTTGTTCGCGGTCTACTTCCTCGAACAACGCAGCATTGTCGGGGCCTTCTCCCCACACAAAAGCCTTCTGTTCGGCTTTGCGTGAGGCGTTGGCTTCAAGGAAGGCAGAAGCCTCTGTCGTAAATTGTTCTTCAGTCATCTCAGGCATTGGAGACCTCCAGGACAGTTAGAAGTAGCAAATATATTCTCAAACTAGCCCGTAACACGACTAATCTTNCTACTCATGGGTCAACCTGTCCGAGTTGCCGAAAAAATATCTCCCACTAGTCCGGGAACAATACGGTTCGAAACCAACCGCCCTTTGACGGGTATGGGTCACCGTTACTACCGCAGTGCGGCAGATTCATTGAGTGAGGAAGACCCAGCAGATGTGCTTGCTGCGCGGCTCTTCGCCCGAGGGGGAATCGACTATTTGCACGTGCATGGCAATGTCGCAACGGTTGATCTAGCTAAGGGGTTNACCTCTGAAGGCATTGCTGACATCATCGTCGGTTTGTTTGCCCATTACGAAACATAAAAAAGTAGGTTACAGGGCCGAAGTTTTAATCGAACATATGTTCGGTTAAAGTTGCGGGATGCAAAAAGCATCGACCGCTGTTTCGTTAACGGATAATTTGCGTCAGGTTTCTACTCCGGTGGTGCTTGCCCGGGACCGGACTTTACCGGTGGTAGATGCATTAGCTGACTTGTTTCGTGGTGCAGGGTTACAGCAGGGATCAACTGTTGAAGTTGAGGGAACAGCAGCGGTCAGTTTGGCGGTTGCCTTAACTGTCGGCGTGACCGGCTCGAACAGATGGGTGGTAGCTGTGGGGTTGCCAGAGTTGGGTTCATCAGCAGCAGTGGATCTAGGAGCCCAATTCCAAAGGTGGGCATTCGTTGATTGGCCAAAAAACCAGGCAGCAGAAGTTTTGTATGCGTTGATGGGAGCGGTGGATCTTATTTTGGTTGGACCTGATGTCAGAATACGAGCGAACCATGGGCGAAAAATCGCAGCGAGGATGCGCGAACGAGGCACCTCGGTCATTACCGTTGCTAATGCCAGCCGTTGTAATTTGCAGCCGAGCCTCCGCCTCAGAGTTAACCGAACCGAGTGGACAGGTTTNCAACGCGGTCACGGTCGGTTGACTTCTCGCAAAGTAGAGGTAGAGCTAGTTGACCGAAATGGCGATTCCACTCACCGNCGACAACTTTTGTGGCTTCCTGATAGCCAAGGCCATTTGAGTGCTGTGAAGCAAGATCAAGATAACGAATGGACAGGTAACTCGGAATCCTGCTCTCGTCAGGAACACAAAATTCTGACCGACTTAGATGAACAGATTCCCTGGGCTAGTTAGGTGAATCTTGCGCGCGGTTTCACAGATACTCGGACCCTATCTCTAGTTGTTCCTCACTGGCGGACCATTGCTGCGGGGGTTAGCTGTGATAGTCCTGCTGTTGTTTTGAACAACAATCAGGTTGTTGATGTAACGCCTCAAGCGGCTAGCTACGGAATCGAGTTAGGGATTCGTCGTCGAGAAGCCCAGTCGCTCTGCCCAAAGCTGGACGTCATTATTGATGACGAGGCGCGTAACACCACCAGATTTCTCTCTGTTGCTGCGGCTCTTGAGTCGGTAACTCCAAGAGTGGAAATCACAACTGGTGGTCAATGCTCTTTCCTGACTCAAGGCCCGTTCCGTTACTTCGGCGGCGATCAAGCTCTTGCACAGGTAGTTGTGGACCGAGTTTCTGAAGCTTTGTCCGCAATGANCGGTGTCAGAGAATTGTCTGCTGCTATCCAACCGAGGGTTGGAATAGCTGATAGTCGATTTGCGGCGTCTTTGGCAGCCGTTTCTTCGAGCGTTTCACGCATCCAAATCGTTCCGCCAGCTACTAATGCTGATTTTCTCGCCCCCTTCTCAGTCGATGTCCTAGCCGATGGGGACTCGCCTTTGTTAAATGCTGGTGACCTTGTTGGTGTGTTTCAACGCCTCGGTTTAGAAACTCTAGGAGATGTCGCTTCTCTCCCTAANNAAGATCTATACGCGCGATTCGGCACTCTGGGCTCACTAGCGCACCGTTTATCGCGAGGAATGGATGGTAGAACTCCAATATCGCAACCCACTTCTAGTGTTGTGTCTGAGGAAAGCGAAATTGACCCTCCCNCCGATCATCTAGAAACGGTTGTGTTTTCCGCTAAAGCCCTAGCTAGTGACATTTATCAACAACTATTTAGTGAAGGCCTCGTGTGTATTGGGGTCTTGATAGAAGTGGAATCAGATCATGGTGAAGTTTCCAGCCGGTTATGGCGTCATGAACATCAGTTCACTCCAGTTGATATAACCGACCGAGTTCGCTGGCAACTTGAAGGGTGGTTTCGCTCAGAAACTGCGCCCACCGGACCGTTAACTATGGTTCGGTTAGTAGCTGACGAAGTAATACCTGACGATGGCTATCAGATGGGATTTTGGGATAAAGAGACAGCGAATGATGAACGTGCCATCCGGTCTTTAACTCGTATCCAGGGAATCCTCGGGCCAGACGCTGTGACTGTTATTCAGCATGAGGGAGGTCGGCGATTAGCTGACATTGAACAACGGGTTCCGTTGGCATCTATGACATTTGACCCTGATCGTCTCATTGTTTTACCCAAGTCTTCGATGGCGCCGTGGCCGGGTCGACTTTTGGCACCATTACCTGCAGTTGTTTTGAACCAAGCTCAAGAACTAGAAGTAACCGACGATCAAGGCTGTCGTGTTCGAGTCACTGGACGTGGGCGGTTAGAAGGAGTCCCAGTTCAAGTTCGGAGTAAAAATTTTGGTTCTCATTCGATTGTTGCCTGGGGAGGCCCTTGGTTTCTCGACGAAAGATGGTGGGACTCCAGTAGAAAAACCAGACAAGCGAGGTTCCAATTTCTACTTGCCGATGGAACAGCTCACCTTTGCGTTATCGAAAACAGTCAATGGTGGCTTGAAGCATCCTATGAGTAGCCAACATTTGTCGTTGCAAACCACAGATCATCAGTTAACGACCATTGGTTGACCAATGCCATGGTTCACTCGGTAAATTTCTGAGTCCGTATTTAGCAGCGTTTCGTTTCAGCCATCGGTAACCGGACGTATTACTCCACAAGGCGCGACCATTCTGCGTGAAATCTATCGCCAGGCCTCTTTCATGCATAGAAGCACCTGGGCGAGCAGTCGGAGGGCGGCATTGATAGGAAGGCTTTCTATAGATAGCCCACTCACTTGTCCCGCAATGCGCTCGCCTTAGGTTTATTTGGGATTGAGAACTGCGGTAGCCGCCGCCGCCAAGTCTGATTCCATCTCTCGAAGCGGCTTGTAGCAAAGCGAGAAGTTTGTCGGCGATTGATTCGTGAACTCGGATGCCCCAGACCGTGGTTAGTTCGGATTTATCGAAATTCACCGACGTCGGTGCGTCAGCGATGCCGAGAAGCCGTCTTCGGCGGGCCTCTTCTGCTTCTCTGCGTTTGCGTTCAGCTTCTCGCCGGAGACGTTCCTCCTCAGCCCGCTTGGCTTTCTCTGCCTTGATGACGCGCGTCAAGTTGCTTTGTTCAGCCTTGATTTCGTCTGCCATTTCGGCATCCAGCTCGGCTAAAGCTGCCGATTCGTACAACCGTGCTTCGAGTCTGTTTTCGGCTTCAAAAACAATCTGGTCTTGAAGGTCAACTGCCTCAAGTAGTTGATCCAGTTGTATTTCTGCTTCTAACTTAAGTTGCTCTCGTTGTTCGACAGCTTCGTTGAGAGCCTTTGTAGCAACTTCGGTATCGATCTGGAGAGCTCGTAGCTCGTCAGATGAGTTATTGATATCGCCAAATGCCGCGCCAATAAGAGTTTGCACTCGAGCGGCTTTGTAGATATCTCCGGTTCTCGCTAAACCAAATGAACCTTCAACTGTTGAGTCCCTGCCGATATAAGTTTGAAGGGCGAGTTCGTTAACTTGGTCGCTTAGGATGGATTGCTGCTCGGCCAGATTCTCTGACTGTCTTTCCGCTGCTGTTACTGCGAGGGTGGCGCCCTCAAGGGCTCGTTCGGCAAGGGTTAGATCATCTCTCTGTTCGGCGACTAAGAGTTCAAGGTCAGCAAGAGCTTGTTCAACTTCTTCCACTTCGGCCGAAGCAGTGTTAACAACTCGAGCTTGATTTAGAATTTCAGCCTGAAATTCATCGCGCTCTTTGCGTAACTGCTGCACCTGCTTTTCTAAAGCAGCCTTTTCTTTTCGCAATTGGGCGCTGCTTTTGCCAGCGCTGCTTGCCGAAGGGATTACAAAAAAGGTCCCGGCGAGCACCACTGCAATAGCTACTGCTGAAAATCGGCGTGCGCGCGACAGGTCCACATTCCTTTGTTCGTCGTTGCAGTTCAAAGGTACCGATCAAGTTGGCAGTGTGGGTATCGCCCTTGTCAAATACCCTCGTCTACAACACTGTTCTTTAGAAGCCCGATGCCGGGGACTTCGAACTCGATCTGGTCCCCAGCGCTCAACCAGACTTGCGGCTCCATAGACCCACCTGTTCCCTCGGGCGAACCAGTGGCAATAATGTCGCCTGGTTCAAGGGGCATAATCTGCGACATATAGGCCACTAGCTCTTCGACGCTGAAAATCATCTCGTTCACGCTGGAATGTTGCCTTTGTTCGCCGTTTACGCGAGTGGTAACTGACAGGGCCGAGGGATCTGGGAGTAGATCGCTGGTCACGATCCAAGGCCCACATGACCCTGACCGATAAAAATTCTTCCCGGCAGCAACACCGTGCCTCTGCCAATCTCGGACTGAGCCGTCGTTCAATATTGTGTAACCCGCAACGTGTGCTAGAGCATCAGACTCAGAGATATGCCTTCCTGACCGACCGATTACTACAGCCAGTTCCACCTCGTAATCCAACTGGACCGATGCTATGGGCCGCACCAAAGCTTCGTTGTGGGCGACTAGCGAACCCGGAGGTTTATTGAAGTAAACAGGCTGTTTGGGCAACTTCACTTCGCCGCCCAGCGGGTACTTTTTGTGATAGTTCAAGCCAGCGCAAAGCATTCGACGTTGATTGGGAATTGGAATATCAAATGAAATTGCTTCCCATGCGTGATCAGCGGGTGCGTCCTCGAAAGCTCGCAATTGGTCTAACGCGCCCAAACAACTCCCCAAGTCCTGGCGGTCTGTTCTCGATCCCAGGTCTATGACCCCGTCTTCGACCCCAATCCCGAAGCTAGATTGGCCGCCAAAGGTAAAGCTAAGAAGTCGCATCCCATGACCCTACATATACCCGGGGCCTGCCGTGAGATCTGCTTAGCTTTCCGATAGTGAAACCCAAAGCCGTAATTTTCGACGTCGGGGGAGTTCTGTTGGAATCTCCCTTCGTAGCAGCTCTTCGCTGGGCTCAAGAGTGGGAAATCCCTCTTGACGCTCTTAAAACGATTTTCGGTGATTATTCCCGAGCGTCCTCACCCGGTCAGTCGCCTATGTGGCATGAGGTGGAATGTGGCCGCGTTGAGTTGGCGACATTTGTGTTGCAGATGCAAAAGACTCTCGGAGCAACATTACCTTTGAACCACAGGGCGAGGACTTTAACCGCAGACGACTTCAACCCATTTGCTGATGGAGAACCAGTTGCTGCGATGATCGAACTCGTTCACGAAGTCAGAGGCCGGGGACTTAAGACTGGGATCTTGACCAACAATGTCAGAGAGTGGAGTGCCTGGAGAGAAAAAATTCCCATCGATGCATTCGACGCGGTTATCGATTCCTGCCAGGTCGGGATTAGAAAACCGGAACCTGATATCTACCTACTTATCTGCGAAAAGTTGTCATTAACTCCGAGTTCCTGTCTGTTCCTTGACGACCACCCAGCGAATGTCGAAGCGGCTATAGAAGTAGGTCTTGATGCGCTGCTAGTTACTCAAGACTTTGATGCCGCAGTCTCAGAAGTCCGATCCCGTTTCTAATCAGCGCGAAGTTCTCGCACCGGTTCCCCTCCGCCGTCGCGAATAGTTCGCTCCGCTCGTTCGATGTCCGCTCCATGAAGAATCCCTGTCCATCCTGGCAACTCAAGCGGGACTTCGGGTTTGCTTGGGTGGAGCACTAAACGAGCCTCAGTATCCACTCCCCACTCACAACTCAGCGAAGCTCTCTGTCCCCTGATAGCAACTAGATGCAGACCCGCTTTAGTGGCAACCAAAACCGACCGTCTCCGACGCGCGAAGTGATCCCATCCGGCAAGCACAGATAGAGCTAAGGGTAAAAGGGTGCTCCACGACGCAGCCAACACGAAGCCTAGAGCGCAGATAGCAGACCGCACGATCAACTCTTTCTTCTGTGTGGAAACCAACGCAGGGTCGCTTATGGCAACCCCTGACCTCACCTCCTCACTGAGAATCTGAGCTACTAGTGCTCGATCAGCAAGAGAACGACGACTCATCGAAGAACCCGTGTGCAGATGACGAAAGAACGATTCCTAGATAAGGCTACGCAACCCACACTGCGGGCTTTCTGTTGTACCAGGACGAAGCGTCCTCAAGTTGTTGACCAACTTGAAGTAACAAAGACTCTCCATGCATGGCCGCCACTAACTGAACCCCTATCGGCAGTCCCTCTTTACTGGTATGCATGGGTAAAGAGATTGCGGGCTGGCCAGTGATGTTGAACTGAGCAGTGAAGAGAAGCAATTCGCGAAGTCGTTTTGTGCCTGTTCTTGGATCTCGCAACTCGCCAATTTTCGGTGGAGGTTCAGCGATGACAGGAGTGAGCAATAGATCAAACTCTTGCCACCAGCTAGCCATTTGTCGAGTATAAGAATGAAACCATTCAACAGAAGCTAGGTAGTCGGTCGCTGAATACTTTCGCCCGAGTTCAACTAGAGCCTGTGTGTCGGCCTCCATATCGCCGGTCTCAAACCTCCTACCAACAGCATCCTGGAGTTTCTCAACTGAGAATGCCTCGCTTGAAGCTAAGACGACTTTGAAGTGCTCAAACAAATCATCATCAAATAAAGCATCCGGTTTCGCTACCTCGACGAGGTGACCGAGATCTTGCAGTGCTAGTGCAGTTTGTTCTACGGCCATAATGCACTCAGGGTGGACCGTCCCCCAGGACGACTCTGTGACCAACCCGACTCGTAGCTGCCTTGGAGCGTCGGATATCGCTTGTTCGAAAGACGTCGCCGGAAGCGGAGCCCAATATGGATCCCCAATCCATGGTTGAGAAATTCCGTCCAGAACTCGCGCGGTGTCGCGAATGGTTCTGGTGACAACGCCGTCGATTGCTGCTCCTGCCCATGCCTCTCCGAGTTTTGGGCCGAAGGAGACCCTACCCTTGCTCGGTTTTAGCCCGACTAGCCCACATTCCGATGCCGGAATGCGAATGGACCCGCCGCCGTCGTTTGCATGAGCGATGGGAACAATGCCAGCGGCCACTGCAGCTGCGGACCCGCCGCTTGAACCCCCGGTTGAGTGATCAATGTTCCAAGGATTTCGACAGGCGCCATGAGAAATAGGTTCGGTTGTTACGGTTCCACCAAACTCTGGGGTGTTAGTACGACCAAAATTCACTAGCCCTAGCTGTTGAAACATTGTTGCAAGGTGGGTTGTGTGCCCAGCCCGAAAGTCGGAATCGCGCAGCGCAACATTGCCTGCGTGGTAGGGATCTCCCTTGGTCATAACGGTCAAATCTTTGGTGAGGAATGGCACCCCCCGCAACGTTGCTTGCTCGGAGGTCTTCTGCTTCGACATGGACGCTGCCACAGAGCGAGCCTGCTCGTCTAGCCGGTGAATGATTGCGTTGAGCTTTGGATTAATAGCATCCGCTCGGGCGATAGCTTCTTCCAAAAGTTCTGTGGGTGAAGCCTTGCCCTGTTGCACTAGGCGAGCAAGCTCAACTCCGTCTACAACTGCGTTCTGCATAAACGAAAAGTACTCCGAACCGAGCTGACTTTCTTGACTTTGATCGAACATATGTTCGATCATGGGCGTATGGGCTTCAATAATCCGGCTATGCCATGGCGAGAACTTGAGCGCCGACTCTCGGATCGCCAAGTGCTGACTACAGATGTTCCTTTGAGTGGGAATGATGATTTAGGTACTCGGACACGCGAACTGATTTCTGGGTCGCATAAACCGCAAACTGTTCGGAAGTCAGTTCCCTATGCAGAGTTACATGTGCATTCACATTTCAGTTTCCTTGATGGTGCTTCAAGTCCCGAGGAATTAGTTCGAGAGGCTGCGCGGCTCGAATTAGATGCCTTGGCATTAACAGACCATGGAGGTTTATACGGTGTTGTGCGATTTGCCGAATGTGCGCGAGAAGTTGGAATTCCAACAATTTTTGGCGCTGAGATCACCGTAGATGCCTGGCAGCCTGAAGAGCACTCATCTTGTGAAGGAACGCCTAGAAGCGCATCTCGCGTTGGTTCCGTTGATCCGTCAGGTAAACGCCTTGTTGTGTTGGCCCGCCACCCTGCCGGGTATGCGTCGCTTTCGGCCCTTTTGTCGCGAAGTCAAATGGCTGGAGAAAAGAATTCACCGCGTCTATCGATGTCCGAATTACTTGATGCAGCAGATTCTCACCGAGGTGATTGGGCGATACTCACTGCGGGTCGCCGGGGTGTCGTGCCCGCTGTGCTTCAGAGAGAAGGTTTAGGGGAAGCAAAAAAAGAGCTTTGCCGAATAGTCGAAGCCGCCGGGAGACAAAATGTTTTTGTTGAACTTTGGCGCCATGGTGACCCCTTTGATGATGCCCGAAATGATTATTTGGCGGATCTAGCTGCTGAACAAAAAGTTGGTTTGCTTTGCACAAATGCCGTCCATTACGCCACCCCGACTCAACGCCACTTAGCGAGAGCAATGTCAGCAATTCGAAGTCGTAAGTCCCTTGAACAAATAGATGGGTGGCTTCCTGGTAATGGCTCTGCTCATTTGCGGTCAGGGGTTGAACAAAAACTTTGGTTCGCTCGGTATCCCGGTGTTGTTGAGACATCTATGGAATTAGGACTTGATTGCGCTTTTGATCTTTCGCTTGTTGCTCCAAAGCTTCCTCCGTATCCGTGTCCCGAGGGTTTAAACGAAATGGCGTATCTAAGAAAGATCGCTTATGAAGGAGCTCGAAATCGCTATGGGACTCAATCTGCTGAGAAAGTTCCTGGGGCTTGGCAACAGATTTATCATGAACTGGACCTGATTCAGCAACTCGGGTTTCCTGGCTATTTTCTTGTGGTCTGGGACATAGTTTCGTTCTGTCGGAGCCGAGATATTTTCTGTCAAGGTCGGGGCTCGGCGGCTAACTCGGCCGTTTGTTACGCCCTTGGGATCACAAACGTTGATGCTGTCTCGCTTGGACTTTTATTTGAGCGGTTTTTGTCCCCTGAACGAGATGGACCTCCGGATATTGACCTTGATATTGAGAGCGGAAGACGCGAAGAAGTAATCCAATATGTCTTTGATCGGTATGGCAGGGAACACACAGCTCAGGTTGCGAATGTGATTACCTATCGAACTCGATCAGCAGTCCGTGATGCTGCTCGTGCGCTGGGTTACAACTCCGGACAACAAGACGCTTGGTCTAAATCTTTTGATCACCACCAGAAAGTCCAGTCACTACAAAGAAGCGACGATGGAAATGAGAAATCGATACCAGGTGATGTTTTGCGGTTGGCTTCAGAAATTGAGCGAGCGCCGCGTCATCTAGGTATTCACTCGGGCGGGATGGTGATCTGTGATCGCCCCATAGTCGAAGTTTGTCCGGTTGAGTGGGCGAGAAAAGCCAAAAGGTCTGTGCTGCAGTGGGATAAGGATGATTGTGCTGCCGCTGGGTTAGTGAAGTTCGATTTGCTTGGTTTAGGAATGCTTTCAGCGCTGCATGCTGCTGTGGATTTGATCGCCCAAACTCACGGGACGGAAGTTGATCTTGGAGCTTTACCTCAAGAGGAAGAGGTTTATGACATGTTGTGTCGTGCTGACTCGATTGGTGTGTTCCAAGTCGAATCACGNGCNCAAATGGCCACTCTTCCCAGACTNCGCCCGCGCTGTTTTTACGATTTAGTTGTTGAAGTTGCACTCATTCGTCCTGGTCCTATCCAAGGTGGTTCNGTGCATCCGTATATTCGTCGTCGTAACGGAGAAGAGCCTGTCACGTATCTCCATCCTCTTCTTGAATCNTCTCTTTCNAAAACTCTCGGGATTCCGCTTTTTCANGAACAGTTGATGCAAATGGCGATTGATGTAGCGGGTTTCACAGCGGTAGAGGCTGATGAGTTGCGCCAAGCAATGGGTGCTAAGCGGTCTCNAGAACGAATGGGGCGTCTTCGGTGTCGGCTGTACGAGGGCATGTCGGAACGAGGGGTTGAAGGCAAAGTTGCTGACCAGATTTGGGACAAAATGGTTGCTTTTGCTAATTACGGGTTTCCGGAAAGCCATTCGGTTTCGTTTGCTCACCTTGTTTACGCTTCGTCATGGATTAAGTATCACTTTCCGGCGGCTTTTTGTGCTGCGCTACTTAACTCTCAGCCGATGGGGTTTTATTCGCCGCATTCGTTGGCACAAGATGCAAGACGTCATGGGGTCAAGGTCCTCACTCCGGACCTCAATGCTTCAGCAGATCAAGCGATACTTGAATCTTGTGACGAATCGATCGATGGAGTAGCTGTCAGGCTTGGTTTCTCATCTGTCAGAGGTATTNGCGCGGATCTAGCTTTTGAGATTGCTGCTGCCGGGCCGTATAAGGATTTAGAACAATTATCTCGACGCACCAATGCATCTCGCAAACAACTTGAAGCGTTAGCTACGNCAGGGGCTTTCGGGTNTTTCGGGTTTACACGTCGCGAGGCATTGTGGGCTGTGGGCGCCGTTGCTCAATCGCGTTCAGATCGTCTTCGCGGAATCGTGACCGGTGCTTCTGCTCCATCCTTACCGGGCATGTCATTGCGAGAGGAAGCAGTTTCTGACTTGTGGGCTACTGGTATAGCACCAGACGGGCATCCGACTCGATTTGTACGTGAAGTATTGAAACGTAGGGGNGTAGTTACCGCATCTGACCTTTCGAATTGTGAGTTTCGTAAGGTCAAGGTGGCAGGTGTGGTGACTCACCGCCAACGTCCAGCGACAGCATCTGGAACAGTTTTCGTCAATCTTGAAGANGAGACGGGCCTTATTAACGTGATTGTTTCAAGCGGTTGCTGGCTACGCTTCCGATCCATTCTTCGCTCTCAAACGGCGCTTATTGTGACTGGCAGACTTGAACGACATGAAGGAGTTGTAAACGTTATTGCTGAACGAATCGAGGCATTAAGTGTTGGGTCTACTATCGCAAGCCGGGACTTTCGATGAATCAGATCTTCAGCCCANGGGTCGACCAAACGGACGCTTCTCTTGCCAACTTTCCATGAACGCTTCNGCCTTGTANCAAGCAGCCATGAAAGCCCCATCCTCGTGATCGGCAATCTCTCCAAGCAGTCCGTTCACCGTTTCGGTCGTAGAGTCTCGTAGGGCATCNTGGCTAGTCTCTTCTGGAGCCCACCAAGCCAGCGTTGGACCCACTCTGGTGAGGAAATCAGGGGCGACCGGGGCNCCGTTCTTTCTCAAAACGGCTAACGCCTTAGATGAAATAGAAGCAGCTGAAGTGGCAATGATTGGTGTGTCGCTAGTGCTAGTAGCACCCTCGCCTGACATAGCGCCTGGCTTCGAGCCAACAAAAATAGCGTCAAGATCAGAATTCCAGATTTGCCATGGTTTCCCAACCGTGCCTAACTGCTCAACGCAATTGGCTCCAGATTCCATCCACGCATCTGCGAGAGTCGCACTATCGAAGTTGCCCGACACGCATCCCTTAGCAGTTGAAATTGTGTGAATTTTACCGCCGCGATTTTCGACTTCTCTTGCTATTGAGAGACCAACCTGGTCGAAACCTTCTATNGCTACCTGCCAATTGCTGTCCGATTTTTGAAATCGGGAAGCACAGGTCACNGCGCCGATGGCTACCAGCTCGTCTTCGAAAGCGACACCATCACGATCGCTCTTAGCTATCGGGTTTCGGTTGTCGTAGTGAAGCACAGGGGCGAGCGAAGCATTGTCGAGTCTTAAACCAGGATTAGTAAGTAGTTGTTGAGATTCGAATTGGCTCGCCAACTCTTCGGCGAGGGCAGCGACAGCTCCCTCTGTATCTTCGGGGTCGACCTTCAAGCCGATGGTCGCGCCGCTTTTGCGCTCTTCGTTCAAAGCGAACACGTATGTCTGATGTCGCACCAACATCTCTGCGTTACCCGGCGCGAGTTTGGCACCTAAGCGGGTCGGACCCACGTAGGTTTCCGCGTTGGGGACATCGTAAATGACGAAGCCTTTGGTTGATTCCAGTTGCTTAATTTCCACAACTGAATTGTGCCACTTAAGCAGCCTTNGGACACTATGCACCCCTAAAGTCGGCATGTTCAATTAGCTGCGGACAACTACGACTCCCTATAAGAGAGACTCGATGCGATTTTCTGAAGCGATGGAGATGGAAGAACAAGAAGTGGGTCGATTAATTGCCCATTTTGATCGTTCCTGGTGGGTGGTTAATGGCCCCAACGGAGGGGTCATTGCGGCGCTGATGGTTAGAGCGGCTCAACACTGTTTGACGGGGGACCGTTGCGTCCGAACAATAACTACTCACTTCGTTTCTGCCCCTAAAGAAGGGCCAGTTAGTATTGAAGTAACGGTTGAGCGACAAGGAAAAATAGCGGGATTCGCTTCACTCCGAATGGTTCAAGAAGACCGTTTAATAGCTACTTCCTTAGTTGCAGTTGCAGCGGTGGACCAAGTTTCGCACCAGTGGGAACAGCGAAACTTTCCGAAACTTCCAAGCCTCGACAACTGTTGGCTAATGAAAACCCCCCCGCCATTGGTCCCTTTGCACAGCCGATGGGACCGACGCTGGGGTTTGGGAGTCCCCGGGGTGCCTGACACTTCGACGATCCCTGGGGGATACGAAGCCGGAGGTTGGATCCGACTCTCCGAGCCGGAGCCTTACGATGAGGCCCTACTCGCGGCCATGTCAGACGCATGGGTGCCAGCGATTATGGCTCACACCGATTTGGCTGTTCATGCACCGACTCTGGAGTTAACAGTGCAGTTTCGGACTGACCCCAGAGAACTTGATATGACTTCAGATACCTACTGCGCTGCAGTTTTCCGGCAACTCTCGGGCAGAGAGGGATTCATTGACGAAACGGGCGAAATATGGTCCCCGAATGGACAACTTTTGGCTCTTTCGCGTCAGCTTGCGGTGCTGCTTCCTAGAGATGATGACATGGTCGGCAATTGGGAATTCGTTGGTCCCTAGTCGCGTGCACATTCCTGAGTTAACGTCAAAGTTGTGATGCGCTGGCTGCTACCTGCATTGATTGTTCCTATGTTGATCGCTGGAGCTTGTCGCGGCGACTCTAAGCAACCCCCGAGCGCGGAAGCAGAAGACGTGGTTATCGAATCTTCCGTTGAAGGCAGGGGGTTAGCCCCTTTTGACACGACCGAAAATGACCTTGCAGTAGGACAGCTGGCTCCCATTGCCACAGGTGTTGACCTGTTAACAAACGAATTGGTTCGTATCGCACCAGAAGGCCGTCCTCTAGTAGTGGCCTTTTTCGCCCACTGGTGTCCGCATTGCCAACGAGAAGTGGCCGCAATTACAGAGTGGCTTTTGGCAAACAAATTGCCCTCAAACGTTGACCTATTTGCTATTTCGACCTTTGAAGCTCCGGAACGTGGAAACCACCCCCCTGCTAGTTGGCTTAGGGAGGAAGGTTGGAAGCATCCGGTCATCGCCGACTCAAGTTCTCTGGCGATTTCAGACGCCTTTGGTGTGATGTCAGTCCCGTATTTCGTGTTTATTGAAGCTGACGGGACAGTTGCTTTTCGTATCAGTGGAAACCTTGGTCCGCGTGAACTCTCGGCCGCTATGAAACGTTTAGCCGGAACCTCCATCTGACTGATTCGACGGTTAATGGAAAAGGAGGCCCGCCAAGGGGTGACCTAGGTGCCACCCTAGAGCCATGCGTCTTCTTCCTACCTCGCCGCGACTGCAACGTCGTGACCGTAGGAGTGAACCGCGTTTTCGAGTTCGACGGGTAACGAGGGTCCGCGATGTGCTGGGCCCTGACCGGGTAGGAGTAAGGCAGAGTTTGGTCGCGTTGGGCTTCAGCAGCCTCACAGCGGTTGTAGCTGGCGGATTCTTGGCAGCAATGACTGGAACCCTTGAGCGGTACCCTGGGCTTCTTGTTTTAGTGCCGGCAGCGATTGGGATGCGCGGAAATATTTTCGGCGCTTTGGGGAGTCGATTAGCTACTTCCATTCATGCTGGAACTTTTCGGATGTCTCGACGACCCGAAACTTTGGTTATGCAGAATGTGTTTGCGTCAGGACTCTTGTCGCTAATAACAGCAGTGGCTTTGGCGGTGCTGACGAAAATACTGTCCCCGATATTTGGCCTTGAGTCAGTGGTCTCTATCGCTGACTTGCTGGTGCTGTCAACGGTGGGTGCGCTGCTTTCTTACGTCGTGTTGATCGCAGTTACTCTCGCCTTGGCCGCTCGATCCGCAGAGCGTGGATGGGACCTAGACGACGTCAATGCTCCGTTGGTGTCTGCCGTAGGCGATGTTGTGACGTTACCTGCGCTCCTGGTGGCTAGTTTGCTCCTAGAAATTGCTTTCATACCGAAGTTGTTCGCCGCCGTTTTGATCTTGTTGAGTGCTGCGAGCCTCTGGTGGGGGCGACGTACCACGTTGATGGTGATGCGACAGGTACTGCACGAATCTATGCCCATCCTTCTCACTACTGGAATTTTGTTGGTAATTGCCGGGGTAGTAATCGAGCACGAGTTGTCAGCCTTTGTCGCAAATCGAGCAATGCTTATCTTGGTTCCGGCGTGCCTTGCTACGGCGGGGGCAATAGGGGGCATCCTGTCGGGTCGCCTCTCGTCTAAATTTCATCTCGGATTAATTGAACCAACAGTTATCCCTGGTCGACTAGCGCGCCGAGATCTGATAGCGGGTCTGGCATTCGCATTGCCGGTACTAATTCTGAACGGGTTGTTAGCCCAAACGACGAGCCTGATTTTTGGATTTCAGTCGCCCGGCATGATGTCTCTCTTGTGGATGTCAACGATCGGTGGACTGATAGCAACAATGATCGCCGGAGGTATCGGTTATTACGGCACCGCTCTAGCTGTACGAGCTGGAGTTGATCCCGACACCTACGGAATGCCCCTTGTAACGAGTTCTGTCGACCTCGGTGGAGCGGCAGCTCTGGTGCTTACGATCGGTTGGATGGGGCTGTCATGAACAGACAGCGATGGTCGATAGCAGCTCACCTTCAAGTTCGAAAATCTAATTGTGTACAACCACTCTGTTCTTATTGCCTAGCCTGTGAGACACGCCATGGATGACAAACCAAGGAATCTAAAGACCCTGCTAGCCGAGTCGAAAGACGCGTCGGAGCTTATGGTCGATCTTGCCTACGCGGCTTTGTATTTCGATGACGAGGGGATGGCCGAAGCTGTCCTTGGTCTAGAAGAAGAGATGTCTGACCTCGTTCATGAAATGCGATCTTTGGCCATGCTTGCAGTTCGTCACCCTCGTGAAGTCGACGGGATGAGTTCGGTTTTGCAAGTCGTCTCTTCGATCGAACAAATAGCTAACGCAGCGGTCGATATAGCCAAGATTGTGCTTCGCAACATAGGGATTCCTAGGGCGTTGGTAGTCGACTTAGCGCAGGCCGCTGAGGTGTCGCACCGTCTCGTCGTTGCTGACGGTAGCCACCTAGCTAACCGCCCTCTTTCCGATATGGAGTTGCCAGTAGTAGTTGGTATGCGCGTGGTTGCTATTCAACGAGGCAGACGCTGGCTTACTGATGTCGGTGGGGACGACATAGTTGAGGCCGGCGACGCGCTATTTATGCGAGGTGAACCGGCTGGGATCGTTCGGCTTCGAGAACTTGCCGCTGCTGCGCCGTGGATACCTCCTGCTGTTGAAACCTCAAGCCTGTTAACTGACCTTGATAGAGCTGTTGACACGCTGGTCGAGATGAAAAACATTTCTGAGACAGCTATTGGGCTGGCCTATTCAGCTTTGGTTTTACAGGACCTGTCCTTAGCTAGAGAAGTGCGAGCGCTTGAAGAGCGGTTGGATGCCATGAAGGTGTCACTGCAGACGTGGGTACTTAGGGCTGCTGCTGATGATGTCGATCCCTCAGAATTGCGCGGTTTACTTCACTTGGCTGAAGCCGCGGAAGACATTGGTGATCAGGCGCTTCAAATTGTCTCTCTTGTGCTTGATCAAGAAGATGTTCACCCGGTGTTGGCGCTAGCGCTCGGTGATACCGACGATGTTGTGGTTCAAGTTCCGGTGGCACCTGGTTCGAGTGCTGATGATGCGACCCTTGGCTCGCTTGGGCTCGCGGTCGATCCCGGCTACCACGTTCTTGCCGTCCGTCGCGCTTCTGGATATATCTACAATCCGAGGAAGACGGTGACGTTGAGGGCTGGTGATGAACTTCTTGCATCGGGCCCTGAAGAAGGTCGAGAACGTTTAGCTTCGCTCTGCGGATACGCCGTTTCCGTAGATGAAGAAACGGGCATGGTGGAACTTAGTCCTGCTCCCTAATTTGAACCGCGAATAGCTGCCCTTACGGGCGCCGATTGCTAGCTTGGCTTTTGATGTCGCTGTCGCTTCTTACCATCCATGCTCACCCTGATGACGAATCATCGAAAGGCGCGGGTACTGTTCATCTCTACTCTTCGCAAGGTATTCGTACCACGTTGGTTTGTTGTACAGGAGGCGAAGTAGGCGACATCCTCAACCCGGCGATGGATAGCCCGGAAGTGAAGGAAAATTTGGCTTCAGTGCGTCAAGCAGAGCTTGACTCTGCTGCGGCCATCATTGGCTACGACGAAGTTGTCATGCTTGGCTATCGCGATTCAGGCATGCCCGATAGCGAGCCGAATAATCATCCTGATGCATTCGCCAACGCGGATCTAGACGTCGCGATCGGAAAGCTCGTAGAGATTATTCGTCGTGTGCGGCCTCAAGTAATGATGACCTACCCCGAGATTCAGAATCGGTACCCGCACCCCGACCATCTCCAGGTGACCGCAATAAGCATCCCGGCATATGAGAGAGCGGGAGATCCCTCCTGGTACCCCGAAGCGGGAGAACCCTTTGAGCCGTCGAAGTTGTATGCCCCCATATGGTCCAAGCAAAGGCTTCTGCTTACTCACCAAGCTTTTCTGGACCGCGGACTTGAATCCCCCTACGACGACAAGTGGCTCTCCGGAAGGGACAGAGATGACCGTATTAACGCAATGGTGCCAGTCGACAATGCCGTAAGAAGAAAGGCCCTGCTTGCTCATGCGACACAAGTAGATCCCAATTCGCCCTTCTGGTTCGGTTTACCCGAAGAAGTTCAAGACGCAATCCACCCTTACGAGGAATACATGTTGCTGAGGTCTCGCATTGAGACGGACCAATTTGAAGACGATTTGTTTGCGGGCTTACGAGATCGGACCGGAGATCCAGGTGAGTAAATTCCTTAGCGAAGAATTTGTTGCTCAGTGGGCGACCATACAACGTCCGAAGCTTGGTAACTCGAGCGGCATGATAGTTGCCAAGATTGAGGGTGCTCCCGACGGAAAGATCGCGGTTACCGTTCTCTTAGAAGACGGATTAATTACTGAGGCCTACTTGGGTTCGGGCCGTGGTCGCGATTTAGAACTGACCATTCCCTACGAATTAGCTATTGATTTGTTTCGGCACAGTGCCGATCCTGCGGCGGAATACATGAAAGGCCGCCTAAAAATGAATGGGGACATGACGCTTTGGCTCGAAGTGCTACCAGCATGGCGATCGCGAGTCATCGACAATAAAGAGCCAAAACTGGCGAACCATACTGAATTCTGATTGCTAGGTAAGAGAATCTGATTTGCTCTCTTACATGCGTTGAATAATTGTCCCCGTTCCGAGACCGCCACCGCAGCACATCGTTACGAGCCCGAACTCCTTGTCGGCACGGTGCAGTTCGTGAACTGCCTTTGTCATCAAAATTGAACCGGTGCCTCCAAGAGGGTGACCTAAAGCTATTGCTCCACCATTGGGATTAACGGTGTCCATATCCGGGCTCATTTCACGCGCCCAGGCCAGAACTACCGACGCAAATGCTTCATTAATCTCCACTACATCAATGTCGCTCATCGACATGCTGTTTCGTTCGAGTAGGTGATGAGTTGCTTCGATTGGGCCCGTCAACATAAGGACAGGGTCGCTTCCAACTAAGCAGGTATCAATAACTCGACCTATCGGCTTCAACCCTTGCTCTTCGGCCTTTTCGGCGGTCATCAAAAGCACAGCGCCACTTCCGTCGCTGATCTGTGATGAGGCACCAGCTGTATGCACCCCATCTTCCATCACCGGACTTAGCTGCGAGAGTGCTTCAAGAGTAGTAGGTCGAATCCCACCGTCTTTTGAGACGCGTTGTCTCTCTCCGGTATCGATGCCTTCTTCGTCGAGTACTGGAACATCAATTTCGACTATTTGAGTAGCGAAGCGGTCCTCATCCCAAGCGCGAGCAGCATTGTCCTGACTTCTCAGACCGAACTCATCGCACTCTTCTCGACTGATATTCCATTTCTTTGCAAGAAGCTCAGCTCCTTGAAATTGAGTCGTGTACTCGTAATGTTCCTTATATCGAGGGGTCGCGGTGAGTTGCCCCTTCTTGTAGGAAGAACCCATAGGGTTGCGAGTCATCGATTCGACGCCGCAACCGACGGCGCTATCAACTACACCAGACGCAACGAGTCCGTACGCTAAGGAAATAGCTTGCTGGCTGGAACCGCATTGCGCATCGACTGTCGTTGCTGCTACGGACAAGGGCATTCCTGCGCCGAGCCAAGCGGTCCGAGCGATATTTGCAGTCTGTTCCCCGGCCTGACTTACACAGCCGCCGACCACTTGCCCAATAGAGGCGGGATCAACTCCACTTCGTTCAATAAGCGCTGTCTGCACTTCACTGAGGAGATCAGCTGGATGAATACTGCTTAAGTCGCCGCCGCGTCTACCAACAGGTGAGCGGACGGCCTCAACGATCACGATTTCAGACATACCGCAACTCTAGTCAGCCACGATGCTGAACGGCTAGGCAAAGATGGTGGTTATCTGTTGGCCTGAGACCTCGCCTTCCACAGCTAAAGTCAGCTTGTTTACGCAGCGTCTAAATCTATTTCCGGCAACTGACGAGCGTTCGCAAGTGCAACCCTGGCGGCAGCGACCCCGCGCCGACCTAAATTTCTGGTCACAGAGTCAAGTTTGCGATTTAGTTGCTCTGTTTGTCGCGGGGACAGTTCGATGAGGCGTAGCTGTGCGGTCATGGCATTAGTTTGCGATAGGGGTAGGACATTCAACCCTTTATTGGCTAACTCAGGTGTTAGCGGGTAAATAGTTGACTGATCTGACTAGTGTCAGGAACAGAGTTTTACTTGAACAAGGGACATAGAAAAAGTGACATTCCGGTATGGCATCACCATTCCATTTGACGCTCCGTTAAGCGAGCAAAAAGAGTTATACAAAGAGTTCGCTGATCTCGGGTACACGGACTTGTGGAGTTCGGAAGCTGATGGAACGGATGGATTCACGCCCCTGATCTTGGGATCTCAATGGGCCCCTACGATGCGTCTTGGAGTTGCCATAATTCCTGCCTACACCCGTGGGCCTGCGCTAATGGCACAGCACATCGCATCTGCATGCGAGGCTGCTCCAGGCAGGTTCGTTATGGGAATCGGCTCTTCTTCGAATGTCATTGTTGAGTCGTGGAACGGCATCCCTTTTGAAGAGCCGTATGCGCGGACACGCGACATGGTGCGGTTTTTGCGCAAAGCGCTAACTGGCGAAAAGGTGACAGAAAAGTTTGATGGATTTGAAGTTCAGGGGTTCACTCTTAGACGAGTTCCTGAACAGCAACCCCCGATCCTTATAGCGGCGTTACGAGCGGGTATGTTGCGTCTCGCGGGGCGCGAAGGCGATGGGGCGATTATTAACTGGCTCTCAGCGGAAGATGTGGCGACAGTTAGACCTTATGTTGAGGAAGGTGGCCCCGATAAGGAAATAGTCGCCCGAATTTTTTGTTGCCCTAACCCGGATGCTGAAGTGGTGCGTGCCGGCGCCAAGCGCGCAATAGCGGCATATCTAAATGTTCCCGTTTATGCGGAATTTCACCGTTGGCTGGGGCGTTCCGACGATCTAGAGGGAATGTGGACTGCTTGGGTCGCTGGAGATCGAAAAGCCGCGTTGGATGCTATTCCAGATCACGTGGTTGACGAACTAATCGTTCATGGCCACCCGGAAGAATGCCGGGAGCATATTGACAGGTACCACGACATGGGGGTAACCACCTCAGCAATTTCGATCATGCCGTTCGGAGATGTTGACCCTGTGCAAGCGGCACGGGATTTAGCTCCCGCGGCCCGGTAGCGAGAAACAAGAAGGTAGAAATCGGAAAGGACGAACTAATGGATTTAGAAACAATTAATTACAGTGTGCGCGACGGCGTTGCACATGTCCGCTTTGCGCGTGCTGATGGGGCTAACACGGTTAACCCACAATTCTCACGCGATCTTCGCGATGTCATGCTCGAGATTGAGTGGGATAAAGAAGTCAAAGCAGTGTCGGTAACCGCTGAGGGAAAAGTTTTCCATGCGGGGGGTGACCTCAAGGAATTTCATGAGGCTGGCTCAGGCTTACCTAAATTAGCGAGCGGGATGCTCACCGACTTCCACGGTGGAATTTACAAGATGAACCGGATGCCCAAGCCTTTCGTTGCAGGTGTCAATGGAGCTGCCGGAGGAGCAGGTCTGTCGATTGTTAGTGCATTTGACCTTGTAGTTGCTGGGGAGTCAGCGAAATTCACAATGGCCTACACTCGCGCGGGAGTTACCCCGGATGGCACATCGACCTATTTTCTGGCTCGCCACATTGGGGTGCGAAGAATGTTGGATCTAACTCTTACGAACAGAACCCTGTCAGCTGACGAAGCTGAAGCTTGGGGTTTAGTCAATCGGGTCGTACCTGATGACGAAGTCGATGCCACCACCGCAGAGTTAGCGCAATCACTTGCCGATGGTCCTGCGTGGGCGTTAGGTCACGCTAAGCAGATTGTGTACGCAGGTTTTGATAGTCCCCTTGAACAGGCAGGAGAGGTCGAAGGAGTAACAATTGCCGCTGCGATGGGGACCCATGATGGCAAAGAAGGGATCGCTGCGTTCGTAGAGAAACGGAGTCCTAACTTTATTGGCGAATAGAAGAGGTTGGTTGTGATTCGGTGCCAACGTGTCGAATCCACCGCTCGACTAAGAAACCTCCCAGAGGAATCGAGCCGAGGGCCATAGCGACCACCGCCTTCTTAAACGACCACCTAAGTTCCCTGAATTGACGGAGTATTGCTGCGACAAAAATAAAATAAAGCACACCGTGAATTGGACCGACCACTCGCACACCCCAATCGAAATCGGCCCAGTACTTAAAGGCTGTGGCGACTAGCAGAACCAGATAACTGGCTGCTTCTAAGCGAGATATCGAGCGCAAGATTCGGTACATGGCTCTAGTTTTGCGTACGGTTCTGTTCGTGACACCTCTTATTGGCATCACCGGAAGAACAGCCCTGGGTTCGGACATAACTTCTAAGGCGCCGCATTTAGCTGATAGTCCGGTGGATTGGTTCTTCGGGGAATACGCCTCTCGTGTCAGAGAAGCTGGCGGACTACCGGTCGAGTTGCCGGTTATCGATAACCCTTCGGAGTATGCGGAACGTTTGGACGCAGTCATTCTTAGTGGCGGGGGAGATGTAGACCCAAAGCGATGGAACGGGCCACCGGAAACCTCTTTCCGAGTTTCCGAAAAGCGCGATGCCTTTGAGTTCGACCTACTTGAGGCCGCGATAGAGGCAGACATACCGGTATTGGGTATATGTCGCGGTCTCCAAGTCATCAATGTCCACTTTGGTGGCAGCCTCATTCCGCACCTTGACGCCGTTGACGGGGATAGTCATTCGAGCGCAACCGGGGACCGCCAAGAGCTAGTTCATTCCGTCTCGTTTGAACCTGAAAGCATTTTGTTTGGACTGTATGGATCATCAACGATGGTTAATTCGTTTCACCATCAGGCAGCTGACCGGATAGGACCGAGCTTACGGGCCACCAGCTACTCGTCTGACGGAACCGTGGAAGGGATCGAACACTCGGGAGGTCGGATCCTGGGGGTTCAATGGCATCCAGAAATGTTGAAAGACCTACAGCCTGTGTTCGGCTGGATTGTGCAAATTGCTAGATCTCGTTAAATGATGCCTTGTTCCCGGCGGTCCGCTACCTCTTGAGGACTGAGCCCAAGGAACTCACCGAATATGGCCTCATTGTCCTCACCAACTCCATGGAAAATCTCTAGCTCTCGAAGCGGGGAACCGTGGAAACGAATGGGGCTGTGGGGCAATGGGATTTCTCCTAAAGCGTCGTGGTCAATCCACTGAAGAAATTCGCGATGAATCAGATGGGGATCTCTGACTACTTCGTCCAGCTCGCGCACTACGGCCACTGGAACGCCGGCCTCAGATAGTTGGGAGGCGACTTGGTCCCGTTCTCGAGTGCTAGTCCAGTTTTGAACGAGTTCGTCGACCTCATCCATATTCATTGCTCGATCCGTGTTGTGTCGGAATCGAGGTTCATCTATTAGGTCCGGCCGACCAATGACTTCGAGGACCGCGCGCCAATGACGGTTGGTAACTGAAATAAGGGCTATGTGACCGTCGGAGCATTGATAGACGTCATAAGGTGCAACCCCTAGCGCGGCATGCTTGTTTCCGGTTCGGGGCGCCACCCCGGTTTGATGCCAGGAAAGCATGTTCGAACAAAGGGTGTGATAAGTCGCCTCTGCCATCGAGGTTTCCACGATTCTGCCCACACCAGTTTTCTGAACTTCAAACAGTGCTGTGACGATTCCACCGTATAGATGCGTACCACCAAGGAAATCTATGAATGCCACTCCGGCTTTGACTGGAGTTTGATCTGGATGTCCGGTGACGCTCATAGGGCCCATGTGAGCTTGGACAGTTATATCCATGGCCGTTTGTGTTGAATCGGGACCACTCAGTCCGAAACCTGAAGCGTGCGCAAAGACCAATTTTGGGTTGACCTTCCATAGAGAGTCGGCATCTATACCCAAATTCTCGGGGACGCCTGGCGCAAAATTGACGAGCACCACATCTGCCTTTTCAGCTAAACCCAGAAACATTTCGCGTCCAGCTTCGGACTTGAGATCGAGGGTAATCGTCTCCTTTGAGGAGTTCAGTGCCGCATATGAGATGGAGTCGCCCCTCGCTCTCAGCGGTTCGCCGCGAGTCTGCTCTACTTTGATCACCCGAGCGCCGGCCATAGCGAGAAGAAAGCCGGCGTACGGGCCCTGATAGATCTGACCCAGATCAAGCACTGTGATGCCGCTCAGGGGAAGTGGCCTAGGTTCAGGGCTCATTTAAAGCTTCCCCCGAGAATGTCGCGAGCCATGATCAATCTTTGAACTTCGCTAGGTCCTTCCCCTACTCGTCTGATCCGTAGCTCTCGGTACCACCTCTCAAGTGGCAAATCTTTAGTTACCCCTACCCCACCATGGATTTGGATACACCTGTCAACGACGCGACTGCTGGCCTCCGTGGCCACCAGCTTCGCCATAGCGGCCTCTGTGCGGAACCGTTCCCCGCTATCTGCTTTCTGGGCAGCTTCCAGAACGCAATAGCGAGCGTGCCGGATATCGATTTCGTTGTCCACGATCATCCATTGGATCGCTTGCTTCTCTGCAAGAAGGGAACCGAAAGTTTCTCGGCTTTTCGCCCAATCTATAGCCATTTCTTGAGCCTGAATGGCTGGGCCAATGCATCCCGCAGCATAAGGAATGCGTTGTCGACTGAGTCGATCATTAGCTATAGCGAAGCCCCCGTTGACTTCTCCAAGAATATTTTCTTCGGGTACACGCATCTCATCAAACTGAAGCTCTGTCGCGTAGTGGGTAGCCCTCAACGTATGAACTACGCGTCGAACATGGAACCCAGGTGTGTCGGTGTCAACTATGAACGCTGTCACTCCATTGCGGCCCGGGTCATCAGATGTCCGAGCGAAGATCAGCGCATAGTCCGCTTTATCAGCTCCCGATATATAAAGCTTTGAACCAGATAGCACCCATTCGGACCCGTCCTTAAAACCTCGAGTTTGGATAGCTCGAGCTGGATCAGAACCTCCCGATGGCTCCGTAAGCGCAAAACAACCCTTCTTCTCCCCACGTAACGTCGGATAGAGCCACCGCTCTTTCTGAGCGTCGGTCGCTTCATAAAGCTGCGCCAAACCGGCTCCACCGAACACTCCATAACAAGGGTTGTATAAACCGGCCCTATGTTGGGACATCTCGATGGCCATCAGAGCGCGAGTTGTCGTGTCTAAGCCCGGGCCGCCGTACTCCTCAGGAATGTCTAAACCATAAAAGCCCATACCCTGAGTCTTCTCCACGAGACGGGCGTGGTCTCGTGGGTCCAACGCTCCAGCATCAGGATCCAAATGATCCTCCAAGGGCACAATCTCGCTTTGGACAAAGCGACGGGTGGTTTCAACAATCAGTTGTTGTTCATCAGTAAGGCTGAAATCCATATTGATCTCTCAGTCTGGGGATAGACGGCCGATTCTGTGTTCTTCGGCGCGTTGGTGATCTGGAAGCTGGCCATGGTCGCATAGATGGAGCATCAAGAGCTCATCCCAGCGACTGTGATAATTAGACGTAAATTCGTAACGGAATTTCGTTGCTTGTATGCCGTGAAATTGGAGTTCGTCGTCAAGCGCGCTCCGAATGCCAAATAGATGCCGCGCACCGGCATAGCCAACCGACAGAACGTTTCCGTCGTCATCAGCGACCTGATAGACCCCCAACTGAGCTGGCAGTGACGCAATAGTTCCTGCATCAAGAGTTTCCCAGGGTTTGTCGAGTCTTATACCCATATCAACTCGAGGCACCGAGCAGACCGGACATAGCAGTGCCCATTAGATCTTCAAAATTTGTGCGAAAGAATCGATCCTGTGTCTCGTCAGATAGAGCAGCAACCTCATTGTCGAAACGCCGAAGAGGGTTGCGGCCGCCCTCAACATGCGGGAAGTCAGAGCTGAACATACAGATTTCGTCAGAAGTGTTCTCAATGATCCAACGAGTTGGTTCAGTAGGAAATGGAGTGACGCGTACTTGACGTCGAACATAATCCGACGGTCGCAATTCCAAAGTTTTGAGACGTTGCTCATGTCGTTCAAAAGCATCAAAGGCTGCTTCGAGCTGCCTCATAAAGGATGGCAACCATGCTGCACCGAGTTCGATGACCCCCATTTTTAGCTTCGGGAACCTTTCGAAAACTCCATCAAAAATCATTGTGGACAGAGCTTGAATTGGGGGAGCAGAAATCGCCATGTAGGACACTGACCTAAAGTTCTCCCCTCCACCATGGAAGTCCGGCTCTGGTGGAAGACCATTGTTCCTGTGTTGGGGTGGCATCACTAGTTCAGGTGTAGCGACATGCATCACTATGGGTATGCCTGCGTCTTGTGCCTGCGCCCATATTGCATCGAATGCAATATGGCTGTGGGCATGGTGCTTAGGCATGCGGTTAGGAATAAGTAATGCAGACGCCCCCGCCTCGATCGCTTCGCTTGCACATGGTGCGGCGAGTTCCAAACTTTGAAGTGGGATGTAAGCGACCGGCAGCAGACGTGGGTCATTGCTACAGAAGGCAATTTGTGCACGATTGGCGGCTGAAGCTGTGTCATACGTGAGCTTGGGTGGGGATTCATGTTCCATTACTTCAAGCAGCGTGTTGGGCATGGTCGGGAAGATCAATTGGCTTGCAAAGCCCATATGGTCCAACGCCTCGCTGCGATCAAGCGAATTCCAAGCTCCGTGTGCGTGGTAGTTCTTGCGCAGCATTATCTCTTTCTCAGCTGACGCGCGGAACTCCGCGTCAGATTGAAGAACCCTGCACTGGTCAATTTCGTTAAAGATGGGGTTTCCCTCATTAGCAATGAACTTCGTTCGGGCGTAGTCCTTAACCTCTTTAGACGCGAATTCATCAAGCCACTCAGGAGGCTCCATTGTGTGGGCGTCGGCATCGTGAATTACCCGATCCGTCACATAGGTCATAAATTGCCCCTTCGAATAGATGAACTGGATGCTAGTTGTGACACTTGTCCGCGTGTCGACGACTAGTTGTCGTGTAGCGCTTGGTTAATGCCTTCCCACTTTTCGGGATCGAGCACTCGCATTTCTATGGCACCTGAAGTGCTGTTCCGGATGAGAAGCATTCCAGATCTGCCAGAAAGGTCTTTGCCCTTCGATATGGAACCGTCTGGAAGGGTCACTCGGCTTCCCGCGGTTACATAGCAACCCGCCTCAACAGTGCAGTTATCACCTAAGGAAATACCGATTCCTGAGTTAGCGCCGAGAAGACAGTTTTCGCCGATGGTGATGGTTTCCTTACCGCCTCCCGAAAGTGTCCCCATTATCGAGGCGCTTCCACCTACGTCGCTATTAGCCCCAACTACTACTCCAGCGCTGATCCTCCCCTCAATCATTGATGGACCGAGAGTGCCCGCATTGAAGTTGCAGAAACCTTCGTGCATGACTGTTGTTCCCTCAGCGAGATGTGCTCCCAATCTGACCCTGTCAGCGTCTGCGATACGAACACCAGAGGGAATGACGTAGTCAGTCATTCTGGGGAACTTGTCCACCGATGTGACGGAGACTCCGATGCCTTTGCCGGCAGCACTGCTCTGAAGTTCGTCTACGCGATCAGGTAACACTGGACCCGCACTAGTCCATGCACAGTTGGTCAAAAGCCCGAACACTCCGTCAAGGTTGGCCTCGTGAGGTCGTATCTCTCTTCGACTCAGCATGTGAAGCCTCAGATATGCGTCGGCGAGATTCACGGCGGGCGCTTCGAGAGCATCGATAGTTGTTTCAATTGGTCGACCTTCGATTAGACCCAACTGTTCGGCGAGACACGATCTCTTAGGATCGGTAGAAGATTCGGGATACCACGCATCAAGTTGGGTATCGGTTTGAACGTCGAAATAACTGTGACCAACTGCTCTAAGACTCATAAGAACAGTTTTGCAGCGCAGAGGCGCTATACCGACGTCAGTTCGTATTTATCCGCAAATTTTGGTGAAAATTGTCTTCAGGAATCTTCTGCAGTCGCCTAGTTGGTTAATGTTCTCTGTTTTTGAGTAGCCGAGCAGGCACTGTTCGGCGTAGTTTCGGGTCTATGAAGACACCTGTATGCGAAATGCTTGGCGTTGATGTTCCCATCCTCGCATTCACTCACTGCCGAGATGTTGTAGCTGCTGTTACCAAAGCTGGAGGCTTTGGTGTTCTTGGTGCTGCCGGTCATACGCCAGAGCAACTGGACGTTGACTTGCAGTGGATTCAAGATGAAGTTGGTGGCAAGCCTTTCGGCGTCGACATCATTGTTCCCGCTAAATACGAGGGCTCTTCCGAAGGCGGGAAATCCTTAGGGGACTTGACGGAAATGATTCCGCAAAGTCACCGAGACTTTCTCGAAGACATGATGGAACGTTATGCCGTTCCTCCGCTACCAAAAGAAGATCCGAAAGATAATGGTAGGGGTGTGCCTGTGGACTCTGAGCCGCCGATGACATATGCCCAAGCCGTGCCGCTTATGGACGTGGCGTTTTCTCACCCAATCAAATTAATTGTTAACGCTTTAGGTCCGCCTCCGCCCGACATGATCGAGCGGGCGCACGCAAACGGAGTGCTAGTCGGAGCCCTTGCAGGTAAGAAAGCTCATGCCGTTCGTCACGTCGCATCAGGCGTCGACATAATCATTGCTCAAGGACATGAGGCAGGTGGCCATACCGGCGATATCGGAACGATGGTTCTGGTGCCCGAAATTGTTGATGCCGTAGCCCCAACCCCAGTGTTGGCTGCTGGGGGTATAGGTAACGGACGGCAAGTAGCTGCCTCGATAGCGCTAGGAGCCCAAGGGGTTTGGTGCGGGTCGGTTTGGTTGACGACGCTGGAGGCAGAAACCCACCCGGTGGTCAAGGAAAAGTTCCTTGCTGCAACGTCTTCGGACACCTTGAGATCTCGTTCGAGAACTGGAAAGCCGGCTCGTCAACTCCGCTCCGCTTGGACTGACGAATGGGAAGGAGAGTCGTCGCCGGGCACGTTGCCGATGCCTCTGCAGCCGATGCTTATTGCTCATGCCAGTCGTCAGGTCGATAGGGCGGCAATGAACCCTGAGAACAAGGGCGCGATCGAGTTGTCTAACTATTTTGTGGGTCAAATTGTGGGTTCGATGAACGAATCGATTTCGGCTACTCGAGTGGTGGAAGACATGATCACCGAATACCTCGACGTGATGGAGCGCTTCGACGGGCTGAACAACTGAGCTAGTTTCAGCAAACCCCTGTTCTTCTACAGGGCCGAGAAACGGGGACGATATGGAGACGATGGATGGACGCGTAGCTGTAGTTACAGGTGCAGCGTCGGGTATAGGAAAAGCGTTGGCTTTCGCTTTTGCTAACGAAGGAGCAAAGGTTGTATTAGCTGACGTGGAAGCCGAAGCGCTTGAAAGTACTCAACTAGAAATGCAGGCCCTTGGTACCCCTGTGCTAGCCGTCCCAACAGATGTTACGGATGCAAATTCTGTTGAAGCGCTATGTGAAGCAACACTCGAAGAATTCGGCGGAGTGAATATCCTCTGCAATAACGCAGGTGTCGGCGGAGGAGGATTGGTCAAGAACCAACAGTTAGTGGACTGGAAATGGGTGATTGACGTGTCGCTCTGGGGTGTGATTCATGGATTACATCATTTCTTGCCGCATCTACTTGAAGCTGAAGAAAGTCACGTCATGAGTACGGCATCAGTAGCGGGTCTTATGGCTGTTCCTGGCCTTGCCCCCTATAACGCCGCGAAGTTTGGCGTCGTGGCAATCATGGAAACCCTGCACCATGAAATGGCTCGCGATGGTGGTGCGAAACTTGGAGTTTCTGTTCTTTGCCCGGGCGTCGTGCGAACGAACATAGCCACCGCTCAACGGAATCGACCCGATCATCTGCGCCGCCAGCGAGGCGAGCTCGGAAGTGTTTCGGCTAAGGCTCCCGAAGAGGCCCGTTCAAGAAACGCTGCTATCGCCGCAGCACTTGAAAACGGTATGGACCCCGAAGAAGTCGCCAGCAAAGTAGTCAGCGCCATGTATGAAGAACAATTCTGGATTTTGAGCCATCCCGAACTACTTGATGAGGTCAATCATCGCAATCAGCAATTAGCGAATTTAGAGAATCCCACATTGATCTCTAGCTTCACTGACTGAAGGCTCCTGCCTTTCACATTGTGAATCGAAGATTCCTGGCAGCGTGGGCGCCTAGCTCCTGGTCGCCGGACCAGGAAATTGTGCCTTCTTCGATGGGGATCTCGGGATCAATTCGACCACAGGCTTGATTCATGAACGCCATGGAATCGCAATGCAGAGTGACCGTTGGTTGATCGATAAAGTCCCGCTCGGTTGCTCGCTCATCGACCTGGACGTAAATATCGCGCTCGACTGACCCCGTAATGTCAAAGTGAATCGACTGACCTTGGCCCAAACCGATTTTCTTGCCAGCTATGTATCCGATCGAAAGGTGGACTTCGTTAAGCGCCATCTCTGCAGGAGGACCGCCGTTATCGGTATGTGCGTGGAGAGGGGTGCGGCAGTCACGTTCGTGCATCCAAAAATCGAACTCTCTAACTGCCATAAATCTCCCGTAAGTGGCTGGACCAACTGGGGTGACACTCGGTAGCGCAAAGTCTTCATCGGAAGTTTCCGCAAGGTTCTGACGTCTTACGTCAAACGTTGCCTGCATGTGTGCAACTAACTCATCCTCGGGCATTGTCATCGCCGCTGCGAAATAGTCGGCGACTTTTTCAAACGGGGGAGGAGTGTCGGCAGTGGTTGGCATCCAACCCGACAGAACTTGCTCCACTGAGACCAAGTGGGCGGCAACTCCCTTAACCGTCCATTCAGGACATAATGATTGAGTTTGCCAGTCCGAGCCATCGACGCCTTGGAGAAATTCGACGATGCTGCTCCAACACGCGTCAAGATTGCTGACGATTAGATTTCGTTCGCTCATATCCCAAACGTAGCTGCGAAAGAGACAAAGAGGACGAGTTCCGTGCAATGATTTGACAGGTCAACGGTGCAATCGGTCGGAAATGGACCACCTCGAATGGTGAGGCAGGTGGAGGAAATCTGTGAACCCAACTGACATGACCTTAGTGGGAGCATATGGCTCGCCCTATTCCATCAAAATGCGGGCGGTGCTGCGTTACCGGCGAATCCCATATAGGTGGGTCGTGCGCAATTCATCTCAGGATCGAGGTTTCCCTGACCCTCCGGTCCCCATCATTCCGGTTTTGGTGTTTCACGACGATGTGGGCGGCTATACGGAGTCAATGGTGGACTCATCCCCTCAGATTATGCGTCTAGAGACCGAGTATGCCCAGCGCAGTTTGTTGCCAACTGACCCAGTTGTTTGGTTCTTAGACCATCTCATTGAAGATTACGGCGATGAATGGTTAACCAAAGTTATGTACCACTATCGATGGCACCACCTATACGGGGACGCGATTGCTAAGGCAAGCAACATGTTGCCGTTGATGTCTGATAATCAGATGGATGTCGAAAAACATCGCGCTATGAGCGAGTTCATTGCTGAAAGGCAAATGGGGCGCACTCCACTCGTTGGTTCGACTGACGCTAACCGTGACGTCATTGAAGAGAGCTTTGTTCGTTTACTGGCACTCCTTGAAGATCATTTCCGTCAGTTTCAGTTCTTGTTGGGGGCCCGTCCGTCTCGTGGAGACTTTGGACTGTTCGGCCAGTTCAGTCAGTTGTTTTTTTGGGAGCCCGACTCGGCACTCCTAGCCGCGCAACGCAGCCCCCGAAGCGTTATTTGGGCTTACCAGATTGATGATCTCAGTTCATTGGAGATTGACGACACCCAGTCGTGGTTCACCCGTGACAGCCTCCCGGAGTCACTGTCGAAGTTGCTGCACGAGATAGGGGGAACTTATGCGCCTTTCCTACTCGCTAATGAAAGAGCGCTGTTAGAAGGAGAGGCTGAATTGAGTTGCGTGATTCAGGGACAGGAATACAAGCAGAGTCCGTTTCCTTACCAACTCAAGTGTCTTAATTGGATCCGAGAAGCATTCGAAACACTTCAACAAGAAGAGCAAAAGGCGGTTGTGCAAATACTTGAAGGAACAGGTTGTGAGTTGTTACTGACAGAGTCCGATGTCTAGGGCTGTCATTTTCGACAAAGACGGCACACTATTGGACTTTGACGCCACCTGGAATGAGGCTGTCGGTGTGGCGTTTGATCAGATATCGGATGTAAAGGCAAAGATGCAAGCAGCGGAACTGTTTGGTTACGATCTCGATCGTCGATGTGTCCAGCCGCAGTCGGCTTTCGTTAGCGAAAGTAGCGATGTCACCGACGACTTGGTCGCTGACCTGATCGATGTTGGTGAATTCAAACAAACGCTTAACGAAGCATCACGACGAACTGTGGTCGCGAACACCGGCGCCACGGAGACCTTGGAGTCACTCCGGGAAAGAGGTTGGAGATTAGCTGTTGCGACCAATGATTCCGAACTTCTTGCAATTGAACACATAGAAGCTTTGGAATGGGAAGGGCTGTTTACGTCTATAAAAGGGTTCGACTCTGGCCATGGCGCCAAACCGGGCCCTGGGATGGTGATTGCCGCAGCTGACGACTGCGATGCGCTGGACGGTCTGTATCTGATGGTCGGAGACTCGGTCCATGACATTTTGGCGGGCAAGGCGGCGGGCGCCATCACAGTGGCGATCGGGAGTCACCCAGCAGCGCTGCAACTCGCGGACCACAAGATAGACCAGCTGGGAGATTTACTAAAACTGGTTGAAAGCTTCTAAGTGAGAGCAGTTGGACACTTACTCGACTTCATTTCGTATGCGGGCGTGGATTAAATCGAGTTGTTCTACCATTGCATCCACTGATCGAGCACCCGCCTGAAAGATCGCCGTAGCATTCACGGAAGTCCAGTCGAAACCCATCGCCCGAACTACGGCTGCTCTTTCAGCAACGGAGTCAAGATCGGCATAAAAGAGCTTGTCTTTGTCGCTTCTAGGAGGCGGCTGCAACATCAATTGGAACCCAATCTGCGAAGGGTCGCGCCCAAATTGTTCAGCCTGCCTGCAAATTTCGGCCCTGCAGAGAAGAGCTTGCTCATCGGTTACTCCCGAGGCCATCCATCCGTCACCTTTCTGAGCGGTTCTCCGCAACGCTGCGGGGCTGTCACCGCCTACCCAAATCGGGATATTGGCACCCTGAGGTGAGACTGGTTCCATGCCCATGTCATGAGAGTCGTAGTACTCACCGCGAAATTCAATTCGTCCTCCTTCCCAATATCGACGTAGTAAATCGATCGCCTCATCCATACGTTTTCCGCGGTTAGCAAAGTTTTCTTCAAGGGCCTCATACTCACTGTCCTGCCAACCGACACCGACCCCTAGTCGCACACGTCCTCGAGAGAGAGTGTCCAAGGTGCTGACCTGTTTCGCTACCAAGACCGGCTGTCGTTGAGGTAATACGAGGACCTCAGTTGAGAGGGATACTCGAGACGTTACGGCTGCCACGTTCGCGAGCAACATCAGAGCTTCTAGTACTGGCATCTCTGCTGGATAAATGGTGCGACGCTGCTCTTGTGGATAGCCCATCACCACATGGTCAAATGCCGCTATCTCGTCATAGCCAATTTGCTCGATAGCCGTGGCCAAAGCCAAAACTTGTTCCGGCCCTTCCCGGTAGGCCACGGAGGGGAAATCTACGGCTATCTTCATCTAGGAGCCGCCCAATCTCACTGTTGCTCTTGCTGGCATCAATAAGCTTCCGTCTTTCTTGCGTTCCTCAATCTCAATTTGGACGGACCCATTTGTTTCGTCTATTGAACTTACGACTCCAGAGAATTCAAGTTCTTCGCCGACAAAAGCGCTGGCTCGATTTTGCCACTCGACTGATACCAAGCGTGCCTGAGGCCCCGCCCAATCGGTGACGAATTGAGTGAGCCAAGAGCCTTGGAGTGGTCCGTGAACAACGATGTCTTCATGGCCTTCGTATTCGGCGTAGGAGCGGTCGTAGTGAATGCGGTGAGGGTTAAAGCTCGCAGCGCTGTAGAGAAAGAGCTCAGCCTCTGAGGCTGACTTTCGCATAACAGGTAACTCGTCGCCGACTTGCACGTTGTTGATTGTTGGGTACTGGCTCATCGCGCTATCCCTACCTGACGTGACCGAGCCACAACCTGCTCATCTTGATTGGTAAAGGTAGTTTCCCGAACGAGTCGAACAAATGGTCCCTTCTTCCCTTCTTTTTGGTCTAGGTCAGCTAGACGCGTAGTTCCAGTGATCTCATCGCCTACGTGAACCGGCTCTAGGAAGTCCCACTCTTCTCCTCCGAACATCATTCGAGAAACCTGTAACGATACGGCGGCGGTGTCTTCGTAGAGCCCATCGAGTCGAAGCTCGTCTGCTGGTTTTGGTCGGACGAGTGCATGGGTTATGAAAAGAGGAGGAACCGTTATCGAGCGGTATCCAGCCGCTTGCGCCGAACCCTCGTCGAAATAAATCGGGTTTAGATCACCGACCGCGTAAGCGTATCGCTGGGCTTCTCGTTGATCGATGAGAACGGTCACAGGCTCCGAAAGGATCTCACCAACACGAGCTAAAGATTCTGGAGGGATAAGAGAGGTAGACATGCAGTAAGGCTAGANCAGGGTGGTGCTTCTATGCCGAGNCTGGTCTAATCTGAACTTGAGGTGTNAGTTATGTCGCTATGGAGCAGAAAGCTAGAAATGCCAACCCCTGAGACCGCGNTACCGGGGCGTGATATGGAAATGCCAGTCCCTCCAATACACGAGGTTCTTGGCGAGTCCCTTACACCGCCTTTCGCGGAGCCAAGTGAACGAATTGTCTTTGGAATGGGTTGTTTCTGGGGCGCCGAGAGAGTTTTTTGGCAAACACCGGGCGTTATCACCACCGCTGTGGGCTATTCAGCTGGTCTTACGGAGAACCCCACATACGAAGAAGTCTGTAGCGGCCTGACTGGCCATAACGAAGTAGTACTAGTGGCCTACAACCCTGAGGTTGTTGACTTTGCGGAGATGCTGACTCTTTTTTGGGAAAACCATGACCCTACCCAGGGCATGCGTCAGGGAAATGACATCGGGACTCAATATCGGTCAGGTATTTATGTCTCCAACGAACAGCAGCGAAGCCTGGCCGAATCGAGCAGGATCGAATTTCAAAAAGCGCTGAACGGTGCAGGTTATGGAACGATAACGACTGAGATTCTCCTTGAGGATGAGTTCTATTACGCGGAGCATTACCACCAGCAATACCTGCACAAGGTGCCCAACGGATACTGCGGATTGGGTGGAACCGGCGTCTACTGCCCTACGGGAATCGCCGTAACAGACTAAGAAGCAGAGATGTCGGCGATCTTCAATAGTTCTTTAAAGCACTGAACGAGATCAGCATGATTTGTGTGAGCGTTGAGTCCACTTGGATTCGGTAATACGTAAACAGTGCGGCCGCCCAACTGAGTCGTCTGTCTCCCCAATCGAAGATTTCTATTGTTTAATGCGGAACGCCAGCCAGTAATTCCCAAAACACAAACTATTCCGGGTGATAGCCAACCACAGAGCCTGTCTAGCCGCGCCACTCCGGCCTGATACTCCACATCCGATATCGCTGAAGCTTTCGTGCTCGCTCGTTTCACTAGATCCGACATCCCGATCTGGTGGCGCTTCAACGCGTGTAAGGGGTCGCGGTCTTTGCTAACCAGCCCCGCCTCGGTCGCAGCGGGCCAAAAGCGGTTGCCTGGACCGGCGAAGCCATAGCCAGCTTCGACCGAATGAAGACTGGGATTCAATCCAACTAGCAGCATTCGCATCTTTGAACTGACAGTGTCGGGCAAGGTGGGAAGCACCTGACTCTCAACTTGGGCACCTGCCCCATGAGAAGTGATCTTCAAAGTCTCGAACCCTGCTCCTTCTAAGACATCAGCAATTCGCTGTCTGCTTGGACTGGTGCCGAAAAGGAGCTCTACCACATCCCCCGGAGACCGAGTTGTGTGAAGGTTGTGCAAGGCCTTGGGAATCGATACGTCAACGATTCCACGCAAGTTGACCTGGTTGTCACTATTGGAAAGCAGCTGCTGCCTCCAGCGTTAGCGTGGTTACAAGCTTGCGGTCCTCTCCCCAGGGCATGGGCATGATAATTGGGTATTCCACACCAGCGTTCACATATTCACTGACGAAGCCAGCTACTTCGTCCCTAGACCCGATGAAGTTGATCGCTTGAATCATACGTTCGCTTATGGCGTTGAGAGCGCTCTCTCGATCTCGTTGCTCCTGATGTGAGCGAAGCTCATTCACTTCAGCGTCGAATCCCGCTGAGCGGAACATATTTGCGTAACCGTCAGCCATTGCGTAGTTGAAAAGGTCTTTGCGGGCGGAACGTTGAGCTTCGCCGAAGTCGGCTACGGCAACATGAACGTTACTCATGATGAGCGCGTCGCCACCTTCGCGGACATGACGAATTGTTTCAGGAACGTGAGCCGGGGGAATGTAATTGAGGAGTACCGCGTCAGCTATTTCCCCTGCGAGTTTTAACATTTGTGGGTTGAGAGCGGCCACGACAATTTTTGGTGTGCTCTCTGGTTTTCGAAGCGCTAAACGAAAGCGTTTTACCTCCCAAAAATCGCCCTGAAAGGTTACGGACTCACCCGACAAGCATTCCCTCA
>PBOM01000022.1 GCA_002724355.1 Actinomycetota bacterium
CCACAACCCGAATGCCCTGAAATACCTGAAGCCCTCAGAGGGTATGACGCGTTCACGAGCTACGTACCCGAAGGCTGTCCCTGGGGAATTCAAGTACCGCGCGCCAACAATCCAGAAGATGTTGACGGTGACGGTATACCCGACCTTGAGGAGCGCAGCCAATGAACCTGCCCCTCCGAAAAGAATTACGGTCGCCACTGAGATATGCGGACTACTCGCTTGGTTTAGTCGCAATACTGCTGGCCTCAATCGGCGTCGCGTTGAACTACTCGTCAACATGGAGAGTTCTTGAATTCAACGGACAGGATCCAGCGACCTACGCCAAGAGACAAATCCTTTTCGTCGCCATCGGAATACTCGTAATGATTGGCGCAACCTTCTTGGACTACCGGCTCTACCGAGATTTCGCGAATCAGGCCTACCTGATAGTCATGCTGGCTCTAGTCGGAGTGTTGTTCTTCGGAGTTGAACGAAACGGAGCGCGAGCCTGGTACGAACTACCAGGCCTCACGTTCCAACTCCAGCCAGCCGAATTCGCCAAAGTAGCCGTTGTCATTGCGTTGGCAGCATTTGTCGCCAACAAGGACGGGAACCTTCGACTCGTCACCCTTGGCAACGCGTTCCTCATGTTGGCTGTTCCCTTAGGTCTGATCTTTCTCCAGCCAGATCTAGGAACCATGTTGGTGTTCGTCGCCATCGGAATGGGTGTCCTGCTCGTAGCTGGCGCCCAGATAAAACACATTGTGGTTACCAGCCTTGTCGGCATCGTCGTCGTAGTCGGCATGTTCAACAGCGACAATTTGGGTGGGCCAGAACTATTACGTGAAACACAAGAAAATCGGCTTACCGCCTTCTTAGACCCAACGTTTGACATGCAAGGCGCTTCCTACAACGTCAACCAGTCACAGATAGCGATAGGAGCGGGAGGACTTCGAGGACAAGGTTGGCTCCAGGGAACCCAAACCAATCTCAACTTGGTACCCGAACAGGAAACCGACTTCATATTCACAGCACTGGGAGAAGAGTTCGGGTTTATAGGAATCACCGTCCTGTTATTGCTGTACGGCTACATGCTTGCCCGCATGTGGTTCGTTACCCGATCCTCAAAGGACCTCTTTGGAACCTTCGCGTGTGTAGGCGCGCTATCTATGTTCACGTTCCAAATCTTTCAGAACATAGGAATGACTATGGGCATCATGCCAATTACCGGTATCCCGCTCCCATTTCTCAGTCACGGCGGCTCCTCGACGGTCGTAGCTTTCGGATTAATTGGCTTGGTCATCAACATCAGCGCCCGAAAACATCTGGCGTAACGAATAACAAAGCAGCTCATGATCTGGAAATGCGAGCCTATGACGGTATCATCAGCGTTCAAATGACCTCGCTGTGGCCCCGGCTCGAGCCTCTCCTCCCTAGGGTGGAAAAGCCCGCCCGCTACATCGGCTGCGAGGACGGAGCGAACGCAAACATCTACAAGCCTGATGCCACATCGTGGCTTCTGACCTACCCCGACACCTACGAAATTGGATTACCAAATCAAGGCCTGCAGATACTGTATGAACTCCTGAACGAGCGGCCAGATGCCTTCGCTGAACGTTCCTACGCGCCCTGGACAGACATGGAAGCGCAAATGCGAGCAGCCGACGTACCGCTGTTCTCTGTCGACACCCACCGGCCGGCGAACGAGTTCGACATCATCGCATTTAACCTTTCAGCCGAACTCGTATACACCAACGTTCTCAACTGCATTGATCTTGCAGGGGTGCCAGTNCGAGCCGCAGAACGAAGCGACACTGATCCACTTGTAGGGGCAGGAGGACACTGCGCCTACAACCCCGAACCACTAGCTGATTTCGTTGANTTTTTCGTCATGGGTGACGGAGAAGAAGTAATCGCAGACATCACCATCGAGGTTCAGGAATGGCGACAAAGCGGAAAGCCCGAAGGNAGTCGAGANTCCGTCCTGCATGCCTTAGCGCGCATACCTGGCGTCTACGTGCCATCAATGTACGACATCACATACAACGATCGCGAACTCGTTGCAGTAACCCCTCGACACAACGACATCCCCGCCAACATCTCCAAGCGCACCATCGCCGACTTAGCGGACTGGCCTTACCCCCGAAACCAACTAGTTCCGCTCACGGAAGTGGTCCACGACCGACTTAACGTAGAAATTTTCCGAGGCTGCACACGCGGATGCCGATTCTGCCAAGCAGGAATGATCACTCGGCCAGTGCGTGAACGACCNGCTAGCCAAGTACGAGAGATGATCTCGGCAGGACTTGAACGAACTGGATACGACGAAGTGAGTCTCACCTCTCTGTCAACCGCAGATTTCAGCGGAATAGAAGACGTCGTGGCAGACACAATCGACGACCCAGGTACCTGCGGAAGAGTCAGTGTTTCGTTACCAAGTCTCCGAGTTGATGCCTTCACCGTCGGTGTAGCAGCGCAGGTGTCAAAAGCCCGCCGAACAGGGCTCACATTCGCGCCCGAAGCGGGTTCATGGCGAATGCGTCAAATCATCAACAAACTGATCACCGAAGAAGACTTGTACGAAGCTGTTCGCTCTGCCTATAGCCAAGGCTGGCATCGAGTGAAGTTGTACTTCTTGACAGGGCTTCCATCAGAGATGGACGACGACACCCTTGCCATCGCAGACCTCGCCGAAAACTGTGTACAAATAGGTTTGGAGTACACCAAGAAGGCATCAGTGACNGTNTCCCTCGGCGGATTTGTTCCCAAACCACACACACCCTTCCAATGGTTCGGTCAAAACCAACCAGAAGAACTGCGAAGAAAAGTCGATCTACTCCGCAACAGGGTGCGAAAAAACAAACGCGTGCACCTCAAATGGCACTCACCTGAAGCCTCCACAGCAGAAGGCATCACAAGCAGAGGGGATCGTCGCATCGGCNGCGTCATCGAACACGTGTGGCGTAATGGCGGCACCTTCCAAGAATGGAGCGAACACTTCAACTTGGAGCTTTGGCAAGAAGCTATGGACGCCTCAGACTTAGATATTGAATGGTATGTGCATCGCCACCGAGATGAGAATGAAGTGCTCCCATGGGACCACATTCACGCCGGTTTACACAAAGATTTTCTATGGCAGGACTGGCAAGACGCGCTAGCGGGGTACGGCATCGAAGACTGCCGATGGACACCCTGCTACGACTGCGGAGCCTGCACNGAATATGGGATCGAACACGTTGTCGCGTCACCAGCTCCACCCAATGGTGGAAGCCAAGGCACGGGACAGGACCTAACTACCGGCCACGTAGTGCCGGTGCAACTCCGCCCAAGAGCGGAAGTGGGAGGCACACAATGAGGTGCTTCCTAGATGGTCAACGTGTCGCTCCCACCTCACCAGGTGGGAGAGCTAGATGCGGCTAAGAATTCGATTTTCGAAGCTAGGAAAAGTTCGATTCGTAGGTCACCGAGATGTTGCGCGGATCATGGAACGATCGCTACGCCGTTGCGGCATACCAGTCACCTACAGCGAAGGCTTCTCGCCCAGGCTAAGAATGAGTTTCGGATTAGCACTACCAACTTGTTACGAGTCCGAAGCCGAATATCTTGATGTGCCGCTCAACCCGGAACTGGTTCAGGATGACACAGTTTTCTGCACCGGATGGGGTCAAGGTGAAGCGTATGGCCGCACCGAACTGCAACAGGCCTTAAATGAAGCCTTACCGCANGGTTTCGATGTTGTTGCCCTGACCATCGAGCCGAAAACTAAAGGATCTCTACAAGAAGCCGTGCTGAGTTGCGGATGGAGCTTCGACATAGTCGGCGCACAATCCAATGATGTGCAAACTGCCATCGACACAGCTCTTAAAAGCTCCGTGATAGAAGTCGACCGAAAAAAGAAGAACGAAGTAGTGCGAGAAGACATCCGCTATGGCATTCATGAACTCCGACTGGACGGCGAGTCCGAACGAGGGCCAATNGTTGTAGCTGAGCTATCGGCAAAACCNAGAGTCATCAGACCAAGCGAACTCATCGACGTCTTGGCTCCCGGAGCTGAACTTGGTNTCGCAAAACGCACCCACCAATGGATCGAAACCGACGGCCAACGAATCGAACCGTTGACGCTGTCAAANTCAACTACCACTTAAGGAAATTTGTAATGGAACAAGAAAAACCCACGGACTCCGAAAACCCGACACCAGTTCGTCGACGTCGAATAATCGGTGACGCNNCNGACAATCCCCCCACCGGTGATAACGGGCCAGAAAAGCCCAAGAACNGGACCCGTACCTTGCCTGGGGTGACCGCGTCACCGAATCGAGAGACAACTGCTCGCCGCAAACGAAAGAGCACTCGTTCGAATAAAACCGAACGACCCAACCAACCCCAAGCCAGGCGAGAAAGCCCCAAACGTGCACCGCAAGTGGGAGATTCACGACCCGCTACAGCAGATGACAGCAAATCTCAATCCGCTGATCCGAAAAATACCGAGAAGTCAGGACGTAAACGACGACGTCGGAGCGGCAAAGGAAAAGGGAAATCTGTTGAACATCAGGCAAGCGGAAGGCCCGGCAAACCAGTTGAAGCGATTATCGATGACAAGCCAGTCAACCTGAACGAAGAACAACTGGAGCGGCGACGAGGAAGGGAACGCAAAGGTCGCCCAGTCGGCCGATACCAAATGCTGGTGCACGTTCATGAAGGAGTAACCCACATAGCAGTGCTAGAAGGACGTTCCCTGATCGAACACTACGTCAGTCGTCCATCCGATGACGTCAGTGAAATCCACGGAAATATTTATCTCGGAAAGGTGCAAAATGTGCTTCCTGGAATGGAGGCTGCGTTCGTTGACATTGGAACGCCCAAAAATGCTGTGTTGTACCGAGGCGACGTCTCCTACGACAGCGAAGATGTAGAGGGCAGCAACCAGCAGCAGCGGCCACAAAAGACAAAAACACCGAGATCGCGTTTTGGGCGGTCACAAAGCGAAGCGCGCATCGAAGATCTTTTGAGTGCACGCCAATCGATTCTGTGTCAGGTAACCAAAAACCCCATTGCGCACAAAGGGGCTCGACTATCCACTGAGGTCAGCCTCCCTGGTCGCTTCGTAGTGCTCGTCCCCAATAGCGATACATACGGCATTTCGAAACGACTGGGAGACCGGGAACGGCGACGCCTCCGCAATATTCTCGACAAAGTAAAACCAGCCGAACATGGGGTCATAGTTCGAACCGCAGCCCAAGACGTCACTGCTGAAGAAATTGAACGTGACGTACGAAGGCTTCTAGANCANTGGCAACAAATCAATGAACTCTCTTCGTCAACGAAAGCCCCCAACCTGCTCTTCAGAGANCCTGAATTAGCAGTCAGAGTCATCCGTGAAGAGTTCAACAGAGACTATCGAGGGGTCGTAATCGACGACCCGGCGCTCTATCAGCANGTCAAGGGGTACATGGAAACCGTCACCCCTGCGCTCGCTGACCGCATCGAATTTCANGACACAAACAAAGAACCGCTCCCATTATTTGAGCGNTACCACGTCGCGGAACAATTACGAAAAGCAGTCGACCAAAAAGTTTGGCTCCCCTCGGGCGGATCTCTAGTCATCGACCACACAGAAGCTCTNACCGTTATCGACGTCAACACAGGCAAAAACGTGGGGAAATCCAGTCTCGAAGAGACCGTGTTTCGCAACAACCTGGAAGCCGCTGAAGAAATAGCGAAGCAACTTCGGCTGCGCGATATAGGGGGAATCATCGTCATTGATTTCATCGATATGGAGATCAAAAAGAATCGCGATCAAGTCATCAAAGCTTTCGAGGAGGCACTGGCTCGCGACAAGACACGAACCCAAGTATCAGGTATCTCAGACTTGGGACTAGTCGAGATGACCCGTCGGAGGACGGGAGAAGGTCTATTGGAGTCCGTCAGCGACACCTGTGAACACTGCGATGGTCGAGGCGTAGAGCTTCAGCAGGCGGTTCTCAAGGTCTGACCCTCCAGTAGCGGTTTGTGAGAACCATGACACCCGGTAGCATGAGGAGTCTTATGTATGCGGTAATCGCCACAGGCGGCAAACAAGAAAAAGTTGAAACNGGCCAAGTTCTCAACGTCGAGCTTCTGCACGCCGATGAGGGTAGCGAAGTGACCTTCAACCCNATTTTGTTAGTCGACGATGACACCGTNATGTCAACCGACGANGAACTATCAGGCTCGTCTGTTACGGCTCGTGTGGTTGGCGAAANCAAAGGCGAAAAAATTCGCGGATTTACCTACAAAAACAAAACCAATAATCGGCGTCGATGGGGTCACAGGCAGCGCTACACAACCATCGAAATAACCGAAATCGTGAGAGGCTGAAATGTCTAAGACTAAGGGCGGCGGTTCCACAAAGAACGGACGCGACTCAAATGCCCAACGACTCGGCGTCAAAGTATTCGCCGGTCAAACNATTCACGCCGGGGGCATAATCGTTCGTCAACGCGGAACAAAATTTCATCCTGGACGCAACGTNGGAATCGGAAAAGACGACACACTCTTCGCGACCAGCGATGGCGTAGTCAAATTCGGATTCCGTAAAGGGCGACGACTCGTTGACGTTGTAGACGACTCGTTGACGTTGTAACTGACTGACGCCGCAAGTCGTCTCATCTCGCTGATCCGACAAGAATTCCGTCGCTAGTTCAATTTCCGTTTCAGTGAACGGGCATTGCCCACGTATCCTCAAAAGCTATGACGGGATTCGTCGACGAATGCAATCTCCACGCTAAAGGCGGAGATGGAGGCGCAGGTTGCGTGTCGTTCCGACGCGAAGCGCATGTGGCCCGAGGTGGACCCGACGGCGGCGATGGGGGTTCTGGCGGAAATGTTTGGCTAGTGGCCGATCGCAATGTTTCCTCGCTATTGGCCTTCAAAGACTTCCCGTTTCGACGCGCAGACGACGGGACACACGGNCAAGGAAAGAAAAAACATGGGCGAACCGGTGACGACCTGATCGTCAAGGTCCCNGAAGGCACAGTTATCAAAGATTTCGACGGCGAACTCCTAGCCGATCTCGTAACAGCCGGGGATCGCTGGCTTGCGGCAGGAGGAGGACANGGAGGTCGAGGCAACGCCAGATTCNTGTCCAATAAANGAAGAGCTCCCGCNTTCGCNGAACAAGCCGAAATAGGCGAAGAAAAATGGCTTCGCCTTGAACTGAAACTNATGGCCGACGTCGCTCTTGTGGGCTTCCCTAACGCGGGTAAGAGCACCCTCATTTCGCGGATTTCCGCAGCGAAACCCAAAGTAGCTTCGTACCCCTTTACGACATTGACACCCCATTTGGGAGTAGTGCGCCGAACTGACGACTTTGAAATGGTGGTGGCTGATATCCCAGGCTTGATCGAAGGCGCCGCGTCTGGCAAAGGACTAGGTCATCAATTCTTACGTCACGTGGAACGGGCAAGAGTNCTTCTAATCCTCGTGGACCTAGCNGACGTAGAGGGCAAATCGCCCCGCGAACAAGAAGAAATACTGANCAGAGAACTNGGCGACTACGACGCGACACTGCTCAACAGACCGACAATGGTTGTTGGAACTAAATCAGATGTCGCAANACTTCCATGGACTGGNCCGACTNTCTCAGCGGTTACNGGACAAGGAATAGACACTCTCGTCGGCGAGTTACGTCAACTCGTCGAACAAGCCCGAGCGACCGACGAACAACCAACACAGTATGTAGTACACAAACCAGTTCCCGAAGGAATCCAGGTCATAAGACATGACGATGGCACCTTCGAGGTATTGGGCAGACAGGCCATCAGAGCAGTTGCACTTTCAGATCTGACCGACATTGACGCCATGAGTCACGCCCAAGAACGTCTACAACAACTGCGAGTTCCAAGAGCGCTAGCGCGAGCGGGTGCCACCGCCGGAGATGTGGTCGTCATCGGGTCCTTCCAATTTGAGTACGAACCCGATACTTAGTTGAAGTAAGAAGAATAGGAACTATTGATGCGTGTCATCGTGAAGATTGGGACCTCGTCGCTTACCAGCGATAGTGGCAAGGTCAACATATCTGCGCTCTCGAAGCTGGTCTCAGAGGTTGTCGCAGCGCGCACACAAGAACACGAAATTGTTGTAGTGACCTCCGGTGCAATCACCGCAGGGGTACAAAAGTTAGGGATTGAGCGTCCCGACGAACCCGAAATTCTCCAAGCGTTGTCAGCAGTAGGCCAAATCGATCTTATGCGTGCCTACGGCGAGGAATTCGGCTCCCATGGCGTCGCCACAGGTCAAGTACTTCTTGCTCCCCACGACTTCCGCGATCGAAACCAGTACCTCCACGCAGAGACCACCTTCGAACATTTACTTCGCCTAAACGTTGTTCCAATCGTCAACGAAAATGACGCTGTAGCAGATGATGCCATCAGATACGGCGACAACGACCGCATCGCCGCCCTAGTAGCCAATCTTTTGCGAGCTGATCTTCTCGTCTTACTGACCGATACCCCAGGGGTTCTTACAGCAGACCCTCGTATTGAACCTAGTGCGACACTGATCGAAGAAATAGCCGCCATCGACCAGGCCATCGAAGAAGTAGCAGGCACTGCTGGAAGCCGAGGCAGCGGGGGAATGGCTTCCAAACTGGCAGCAGCGCGCATGGCGTCCTGGAGCGGAGTCAGAACAGTCATCGCAGCCGCCGATCGCCCGGAAGTCCTCGCCGAAGCAATTGCAGGCATATCAGGGATTGGCACAGCCGTACCAGCTCGAGAAGCTCGTGTCGCAGCACGCAAACTGTGGATTGGATTCGCAGTAACACCTCATGGCCAAGTCACCGTCGACGACGGGGCAGCTGAAGCTTTATCTCGAAGCGGCGGTTCGCTTCTTATCGCTGGAATCACGCGAACCGACGGGACGTACAGTCAAAACGATGCAGTGGACATAAAGAATCTGGCCGGCGAGGTTTTCGCCAAGGGCTTGGTTGCCTTTGACAGCGACACCATGGATAAATGGAAAGGAAGTCGGGCAGAAGAACTACCGGCAGGTATTTCTCCTGTGGCTATCCACCGTGACGATTTAGTCATTCTCGAGGAGCCCTAAGAAGCGAGATCCATTAGGAACAGGTGTTGGAGAGAATCGGAAGGTAGCCTGCCAAAGTGACCGTTCCAGGCGAGACAAGCAACACCCAGTCGATGCAAGACCTCGGTGCGCGGGTAAAGGCAGCATCCGCAGTCCTAGCGAACATCACGACAGCAGAAAAAGATGAAGCTCTGAAAACCGCAGCTGATTGTTTGGTTGCCGCCACCCCAGAAATATTGGAAGCAAATTGCGCTGACATTGAACGCGCTCAAACAGCAGGAACCCCCGACACAGTTATTGATCGACTTCGCCTCGACACCTCTCGAGTTGATGCTATGGGTGAAGGCCTGCGACAGCTTGTGGCACTGACGGACCCGATCGGAAAGACCGTTGAGCAATGGACTCGACCAAACGGCTTAGAGATCCAAAAAATTCGGGTA
>PBOM01000023.1 GCA_002724355.1 Actinomycetota bacterium
GCGACTGACAATGAAGTCATCAACGATTCCGCCGTGAGCATTTGTTAATAGCGCGTATTGCAGCTGGTCGTTTCCGAGATCTGCGATACCAGCGGGAGTGATTTTTTCCAGAGCGCGGCTAACGGTCTCTAGCGACTGCCCAGTTTTGGGAACTAGATCAACTATTCCCATGTGGCTTACATCAAATAAACCGGCAGAAGTGCGAGTGGCTAGATGTTCGCTGATTACCCCATCGAAACTGAGAGGAAGCTCGAACCCCGCAAAAGGCGCGACTTTCGCGCCGTGTTGGGCATAGAGGGGATGGAGGGGAGTGCGCCTCAAATTCTGTAAGTTCGGATCTTCACCCATAGCCACCAACCCGCGTCAAATTTGACGCCCCGCGCTGTCGTGGAACCTGAGAGATTGGCCGCGATTTGCAGTTTTCCCCTTCGGTGGAGCAGTCCGAAGACAACTCGCTCTCCAGCGTTGCTTCTTCCCTGCGGTCCTGGGGCCTGAGAGTTTCCCGGGGCGGTTGCTCCTTCGGCGCCAGCCAGCCGTGCTAATTGCTGGATGAACTCTCCCACTGGGCGTTGGCAGCAGGCATCATTCTAATACCCCGGATTAACGCGGAATGGGGATTTAAACGGGAATTGGACTTAGNCAGATAGAACTAGCTCAGAAAGTCGGCGATGCGATCCTTCGGTCGACCGATGATGGCCTTTTTGTCTGTGACGAGCACCGGTCTTTGCATCAGAGCCTTGCGCTCAACCAGTAGCTTCACCACGGCATCCGAGTTGCCCACGTAATCGTCTGGGTTGAGTCCCAGCTCTTTAAATTTTGAATCCTTGCGAACCAGGTCTTCAACAGGATCCTCAAGGACCGACACTATATGTTCCAGTGTTTCCTGGTCCGGNGGATTCTTCATGTAGAGAACGACTTCTACCTCAACGTTCTCTTCCTCGGCGACCGCCAAGGCGTTCTTAGATGAGCCTCAATGTGGGTTGTGGAAGATAGTGACTTTAGGCATCGTTGCTCCTTGATGTATCGGCTAGGACCGTATCAGCGTTTGAAGCCTTCTTGAATACGTTCAATCATGTCAGGTGCAGGACCCGGACCGTGCTCTCGGGCCCATTTCAGTCCTTCGTGGCGATCCAAACTCAGGAGTTGACGCATTTGGCGNTTNTCCTCGCGAAGGGTGTGCCAAGAGTTNGCAGATATTGTTGCCGCCCACTCAGCGGTGGCTGTTTCNAGATCATCGCTNGAAACACTTCGGTTCGCCAACCCCATTTGCACTGCCTCAACTCCCGTCACCATTCGTCCGCTAAACATCATGTCGCGNGCAGCGATCGGACCAACTCGCTCTGGTAGCCGATTTGTCATCCCCCATGTAGGCACCATGCCCCACTTACCGTGAGTGTCGCAAAACTTTGCATCGTCAGCGCAGATCAACAAGTCGCAAGCGATAGCGAGCTCCAAAGCGCCGGTGTAGCAGTGACCTCGAACGGAAGCGATTACAGGCTGGGGCATTGTCTCTATGAAATCCAACAATTCTGCCTGTTGATGTGGTCGGGAAGCATGCTCACCGCGCTCGATGGCCTTGAGGTCGTTGCCAGCCGAAAAAGAGCGACCTCTGCCCGTTAGAACAACCACCCCAATCTTGTCGGGGGACTTCGCTAAATCGGTGAGGTGCACCTCTAGTTCAGAGAAAAGTGATGGGCTTAAAGCATTAAGGGCATCAGGGCGGTTGAACGCAAGAGTGCTGACCCCGTCATGATCGTTTCGGAGGACCAAATGGCTGTCAGAGGAGCTCATAACACCATTTTTTCACACGGATGAAATCCTTGCTCGAAGTAAATCATTGGGAATTCGTGTCCAAAGCGTCTGCAGCCTCAACCTCTTCTCGCGACACACCTAACATGAACAAAATTGCGTCCAAATATGGGACATTGAGGGCTGTATCAGCTGCCTCGCGAAGAGCGGGCTTCGCGTTGAACGCTATACCCAGACCAGCTTTCTTAAGCATCGGCAAATCATTCGCGCCATCACCAATGGCAACTGTTTGTTCTAAGGGGATGCCTTCTCGTAGAGCAATGTCTTCCAACAAGGTTGCCTTCCGTTCAGCATCAATGATCTCACCCTCAACCTCGCCAGTAAGTACTCCATCAACAACCTGAAGAGTATTGGAATAGGCATGATCCAGATCTAACTCGCGGGCGAGGTGGTCGGTGAAGGGAGCGAATCCGCCGCTAATGATCGCAACTTTGTAGCCGAGTCGCTTCAGCGTCCTAATAAACGTACGACCGCCAGCGGTCAGGATCATCTTGGATATTGCGCGCTCAATGATGTCCTCCTTGGCCCCTTTTAGAAGCGCGACACGCTCTTTGAGTGCATCCACGTAGTCGATTTCCCCGAGCATGGCTCTCTCGGTCAAGTAGGCAACTGCGTCTCGATGTCCTGCTTCTGCGCCAAGAAGGTCGATAACTTCGTTGCGAATCAGGGTTGAATCAACATCGAGAACCACGAGGNGACTTGAGCGGCGAGATAAGTCATGGGGTTGAATCGCCACGTCTATTTCTTCCTGAGCGGCAACGTCCATTACCGACGCCTGGAGTTTGTCGAGATCGGCTCCTTCGACCAGCAACTCGTAACTCCAAACGGGAAAACGTGAGAGACGATGAATTCTGTGGATGTTTCCACCGCTAGCGGCTATAGCCCCACTGGCTCGAGCCAATGATGTAGGCGACAACTCTGGCGCCAAAATAGTGACTACCTGTCTTCTGGCGTGACGCGTTGGCGCGGCATCAACAACCTCGAAGTCGATCTCCAGGCCTCTTTCCCACCCGAACAACAACACTTCCTTCACCAAGTCTCGTCCAGCAGGCACAACGACTGCGAGACCCAGGGTCAACTGTCGGCGAACAACGACCTGTTCAATATCTTGCAGTTCAGCATCGAGGCCAGCCAAGAGACTCAACAATTCAGTCGTTATTCCTGGTCGGTCATTTCCAGTAACGCGTATNAAAATTGTTTCGGGGACAGCCACTTCTTTGACCGTAGCCCTACATCTGCGACTAAACAGAGTCATTTTGCATTAACTGCCACAAATTCTTGAAGCGCTTAAACAAAAAGCATCGAACTGGACAACCGTTAGATGTGTCCCCATAGTGAAACCATCACGAATTGAAAAGCGACACCCGTAAAAAGCAGTGAACTCTGATAGGAAGATCGGAANGTGTGGTGTCGTGGAGAACTATGACGGCCTTAAAAGAGGTGTTTCGAAGCTTTAGGACGTGGCTCGTCGTCGCGGCCCCAGGGCTTGGGATCGTGACTGGGGCTACAGGCGTGGCGCTGTGGACCACCACAGTCAGCAGCGTCTCTGCGGGAGCCGTCGCTCTTGGCGTTGGCCTGCTATTCGGGAATTTGGCTCCGGGTCAAGAACGGGCTCAAGTGGGTTTAGCATTTGCTTCTAGGCGTGTGCTCCGAGTGGGGGTTGTGCTTTTAGGGTTCCGACTAAGCGTTGGGGAACTCCGACAGAACATGGGCCTTCTCGACGTGCTAGCAGTTATAGGTCTGGTCGTACTCACCCTCTGGGGAGTGAACAAAATCGCCCGAGCCCTAGGACTTTCCTCAGATTTCGGCCGTTTGCTCGGGGTGGGGTACGCAGTGTGCGGAGTATCTGCGATAGCTGCAGTTAAACCCTTGACCAAAGCCGATGACGAAGAAGTTGCCTACGCGGTGGGCCTGGTCACTCTCTTCGGGACACTCTCGATGGCCCTATACCCAACCGTTGCAGCGTTCCTAGACATGAGCCCTGACTTATTTGGCTGGTGGGCCGGTTCAGCAATTCATGATGTCGCCCAGGTAGTCGCGACTGCAACCATCCGCGGTGATGTAGCTCTCGAAACAGCTGTTGTCGTGAAGCTGGGTCGCGTGGCGCTACTTGGGCCGATACTGATTTTCCTAAGCCTCCGAGAAAGAAAACAAGAAGCCGTTAGGAGTGGAATATTTGGCCTTGTTCCACTTTTCGTCCTTGGATTCATTGCAGCGGTCGCTGTTCGTTCAAGCGGACTAATCCCGACTGAGTCGCTGGATGTTCTTGACACGCTCAGAAAGATTTGTCTGACAGCGGCGATGGTGGGAGTCGGAGCTTTGGTCAAGTTTCGCAACCTCGCTTCAATGGGTGGACGGCCACTAAAGGTTGGGGTTATCTCATGGGTGCTTCTCGCAGTCGTAGCTCTCACCGTAAGTCGGCTCGTGGCCCTTGCGTAGCTCGAACCTCAGCGAGCAGATGAGCGGTATGCGAACATCAGAGTACCGTTTCACACTTGCAGCATTCGGAGGTCCACGGTGTTGATTAATGGAATATGCGATGAAGAATTCTCGTTGGTTCGCGACGCATTCGAAGCCAACTTTTTAGCCGGAGATGAACTGGGAGCGAGTGTCGCTGTCACACTCGACGGCCGTTACGTGGTCGACTTGTGGGCTGGGGACCGCAACGAAAGCGGAGAGCCATGGAATAGCGACACCATCGTCAACGTGTACTCAACAACCAAAACGATGGCGTCAATTTGCCTCCTGATGTTGGCTGATCGGGAGGCAATCGACTTTGACCTCCCAGTAGCTCACTACTGGCCAGAGTTCGCTGCTAACGGCAAAGAATCGGTCCTGGTGCGCCACGTTATGACCCATCAAACCGGTTGCTCGGGTTTTCCGAGACCGATAACTGCCGCCGAACTCTACGACCACTCGCTCACTGCTGAGTTGTTGGCTGGTATGGAACCTTGGTGGGAAGCCGGAACTGCCCCGGGGTATCACGCATTAACACAAGGAACTTTGCAGGGTGAGCTAGTACGGCGGGTCGACGGAAGAACGCTAGGAACCTTCTTCCGAGAGGAGATAGCTGAGCCGCTTGACGCCGATTTCCACATTGGGCTAGCCCCCTCTGAAGATCACCGTGTTGCCCATCTAGAAGCTCCGGAGCGGAGCATCGACAGAATCCTCGACGCCGAACCTGACTCAATAGCGATGCGTACCTTTCGCAGCTGTGTATTGGATGGAACTGAAACGGAGACCAGCGAATGGCGACGCGCTGAAATTCCAGCTGCAGGGGGCATCGGCAACGCTCGGTCGATTTCTCGAGTGCACTCCGCTATCGCCTGTGGCGGAACAGTTGACGGAGTTGCTTTGATGAAAGCGTCGACGATTGAAGAAGCCCTGGAACGTCAGACATTTAGCAGAGATTTAGTTCTTGGATTGAACGTTCCCTACGGCACCGGGTTCGGGATCAATCACGAACGCCTACCTCTGACACCAAGCGAGAAGACCCTCTATTGGTTCGGCTGGGGAGGCTCCATGGGCGTCATGGATCTTGATGAACGGCTCACTGTGTCGTATGCAATGAACAAAATGGCGGGCGGCCTCGTTGGAGATGATCGAGCATTTAATCTCGTAGCGGCGGTCTATGCGGCAATTGGCAAGACATAAAGCCGCTCAGCAGCTGCTAGATCGCCTGGATATCTTCAATGACGTCGGGAGGGAGATCGGCAGGTATTTCAGGAGAGGCACTGGCGCCAATCGCATCAGTTAGCCCTCCAAATCTCTCGGAAATCGCCTGCGCAATTTCGTCATGTCGCCCCACAGCCGCGAATTCTCTAACAACGTCATCGCTCACCAAAGACGCCATCTTGGACCATCCATCATTTTTCGAGAGAAAATTCAACTCTTGCCCTAGGTCCAGAAGATCGTGCTCTTCAAAAACCGGCCAATAAGCTTTCGTGCTCCCGTAAAAACCTATTCGATACCGAACCCAGTCCACCATCTCTTGCACTGATTGATCGTCGGGTCCGGTGCAGACGAAGCCGCCTCCGCTTATCTCGAACTCATCCAAGGTCCTGGAACTCTCACCAAGACCAGTCATGAGTTCAGGCAGAACCTGATGTTCCAAATAGGGGCGGGTGCAAAAAGCGTGGAGTCGCACACCGTCACAGACACGACCAGCCGTTCGCAGCATCGCAGGACCCACCGCCGCCATTGTGATCCTCGGCAGTGGAACTTCCAGAGGCTCAGGGGTGAAATTCGGAGTCATAAGGGAGAAGTTGTAGAACTCGCCCTCATAGTTCAACCGCTGACCAGTGCGCCATGTTTCCCAGATGGCTCTCACAGCTTCAACGTATTCACGCATTCTTCGTGCCGGGGGAAGCCACTCCACGCTGAACCGCCGTTCGTTGTGGCCCCGGACTTGACTACCGAGACCCAACTCAAACCGTCCAGCACTCGCACGCTGCAGGTCCCACCCTATGTTCGCGGCAACCATTGGGCTCCGAGGAAACGCTATAGCGACACCGGTGGCCAGCATCAGTCTTTGAGAGTGAACCGCTGCTACAGCAAGGGGAAGAAAAGGGTCATGTCTGTTTTCCAGCGAGACTATGCCGTCGTAGCCGTCCTCCTCGATGCCTTTAATTGCGGCTGGAATATCTCGGAGATCTGCTTGAGGGAAAGTTGTAAATACCTTCATGACTCTGGTTGCGTGGGGAGAACATCGGCAAAGATCTCCCACTCCTTCCACTCTGGCTGAGGGGGAGCGACGTCACCGCCAGGAGCAAACTCGGAGATGGTTCCAGATTCCAAATCGTGGATATATCGCGGGCAATTAGGAAAAACGCGACTCACATGAACCTCCACGACTGCCTCAGATCCCTCGAACTGCTCTAAGGCCGACGCGCTGAGCAGAACCCGCGCGTTGCCGTGCACTCGTATCCGGTTGGCTTTTTCATTCTGACGAATGAATAGAAGAGCAACTCGACCCGTCTCTTGGATGTTTCCAAGCGATCGGAACATGCCGTTACCGTCGTATGAAGGGAAACGGATTGTATGTTCGTCCAAGACTCGAACAAAGCCCGAGCGGCCACCTTTGTACGAAACATCGGGGAAACCAGCCTCGTCTACGGTCGCTAAGAAAAAGTATGTGGCACGCTCAAGGTAGGCGGCTGTCTTCTCATCTATCGATTCTTTGACGGTTACCTCTTTAAGGCGATCCGCTAATCGTCGAGCATCAAAGTGGTCCTGCAGGGCTCGAGCTCCCGCCCCATATAGGTCACTCGCTTCTTCAGTCATCTCTTCACCCTAGACGGCTGCGCGTTACTCACTCCGTTAGGTCTTCGGCTTGTGAGCTTTACGAGAGCCTGCTTCCCAGTCCTCCATAACAGGGTCTGCTTCAAGCGTCCCCAAAACATTGATCTGCGGTGCCTCGCGAAGTGAACGCTTCATCTCGGCGAACCCAGGAAAGCTGGCGAGTTCTATTACGGCGTTCCAAAGCGGAACTGCCTCTTCGTCACTGGGAACCCTGGAAATAACTGGCCCGAAAAACGACAATCCTGAAGGTGGCTGGAAAGAGATTATCGGGGTCCCAACGTCGCGCCCGGTACGTGATAACGCTAACTCAGTCTCTTCTTCTATGACCGCATCCCAGTCTGGGTCGTCTACTGCTGAGGCAAAACCTTTAGGTAAACCGGCGGTTTCGAGACAACGCTCTGCATGCTCTACTGTGCCGAGCTGCTTCCTAAGGCCAGGTCGTTGGTCAAGATCCCAATAGTGAACACCGAAGGCGGCGTACAGAGAAGACATGTAGTCACGTCCTTTGTCCTCCCTAACCTTCGCGGCGACCCTCAAAAACCTCAACCCCGCTGTGTGCCCTTGCTCGTAACCAGAAGGGAAGTCTGTGTTGTAATTCTTGTCTTTGTTGAGAATGCGCAGAGAAATGAAACGCCAATCAACCGAATAGTTAGTTTGCAGCGCGACTTTTTCTACCCACCTAGAGGTAACCCAAGCGAAAGGGCAAATTGGATCCCAAAAGAATTCGATGTCATATTTCTCGTTACTCATAACGACATGATTAGCACGTTGCGGCCTATGGTCGGCTAGGTGAACGCGAACCCAAGTGAATCGACGAATGTCTCACCATCCGAGATGTTGGACTCTGAGGGCGGGGGACATATTGCTCTGCACCATCTGGGTGGAGAAGGGCCGCCTCTACTGTTCGTTCACGCCACTGGATTTAACGCTCGAACTTATGGCCCATTTGTCGACAACCTCGCCCGCCACTTCAGCGTATGGGCTCCTGATTTACGTTCCCATGGTTGGAGTACGGCACCGCTTAACGGGGACTATCAATGGACAAGCTTGGCCAAAGACCTTCTCCATGTAGTCGATCACCTCGAAATTGGTGACGGTCAACTTGATTGTGTTGGCCACTCGATTGGAGCGGCCACCTTGCTGCTTGCTGACTCCCAGCGCCCTGGTCTGATCCGCCGTATGTACGGATACGAACCTGTCATGTGGAGACCAGGCGAAGCATTTCCTCCTGGCGAAAACCCTTTAATCGCTGGGGCGCAAAAGCGGCGCGAAGTCTTTCAGTCTCGAGGAGAGGCATTTGAAAGATTCGCAAGTCGACCGCCCTTTGCGAGTTGCCGAGCTGATGCGCTTCTCAGCTATGTAACGAACGCATTTGAAGATATTGACGATGGATCGGTGCGTTTACGATGTCGAGGAGCCGAAGAAGCAAAGGTCTATGACGGGGAGCGGGTTTCGACTAACGACAGGGTCGTTGATTGCGCAGCTGAGGTTGTCATAGGCAAAGGAATGGAACAGCAGTTCGGAAACTTAGGAATGCCTGCGGCTGAAGCTCTTAAAAATTCCTCAGTGATCGTCTATGAGGATTTAACTCATTTCGGCCCCCTTGAAGCCCCCGACCGTTTAGCTGCAGATGCGTTACGGGCTCTTGGGGTGGGTTAGGTCAAAGGCCTCAAGCGATTGTCGTCGAGGAATTTAACGAACTGCTCTAGTACGAACCTCGGCTGATCTCGATGCGCTATGTGGCCGCAGTCGGGAATGAAGGTACCGATGGCATGTGAGACCTCGCGGGTAACACCGTGGACCATTTCCTCGGTGGCGTATTCATCACGATCACCCTGCAACACGAGAAGCGGGCATCTGATCTCCGAAAGAAGGCTGCGAATGTCGAAGGCGGCAAATCTTGGGTCGAGCCAAATTTTGGCCCAACGGTCAAATGTGGTGTCAGGGTCAAGATGGTGACGCGACATGCCCTCAACAATTGAATCCCGCCTCGCTACAGCAGCTTGTACCCCGCCGATCACCGCTGATTCGACAAAGATGTGTGCAGCGATGGTCACCACAGCACGAGGTCTTACCTCAGGTAAAGAAGCTGCAATCAATGAAATCGTGCCTCCGTCACTGTGACCAAACAGAATCGGCTTCGAGATATTTAGTTGTCGTAGCAAAGTTGGCAGCGTCTCACGGGCTTCGAGATGCATGAAGTCAGGGTTGTAATGACTGCTACTTGCCGAAGACCGTCCGTACCCACTTCTGTCGTAGAGAAGCACCGGTAGTCCGGTCGCAGTGTGGATACTGTCTGGAAGATCACGCCATTGAGTGATAGACCCCAAGCCTTCATGCAGCATCACAATGGTCGGACGGCCATCCAGAACACCTAAAGTCTTGACGGCGATCTGGTCTTCTGAAACTTTCACGAACTCAGTCATGGGTCAGGTCCGATGATTGACCACCTGGCCGCGTTTTTGCCAGTACTTTGCCGTTAATGGTGTTTCGTCCAATCATTGGCACGTTGGTGTACCTCCTGGATCGCGAGAGTAATAGTGTTCTGCTCATAAAACGCGATGCGCGTCCGCAGGATGATCATTATGGAAAGTTCAACGGTCTTGGAGGGAAACTAGAACTCGATGAATCGGTCGTAGCGGGCGCCTGCCGTGAGTTCGAAGAAGAGTCCGGAGCGGTATTAAAACACTTGTCCTTGAGAGGAACCATTACTTGGTCAAACTTCGGTCCCAAACGAGAGGAGTGGCTCGGCTTTATTTTTCTTGCGGAATCTTGGGAAGGCGAGATTGTCAAAAGTAACGAGGAGGGCTCACTCGTCTGGGTAAAGCTTGACCGGTTGCTGCAGGCCTGTGACGACGATGCGGAAAAGCGCGCCGAAGCCAACCTTCCCATGTGGGCGGGCGACCGGCACTTCGTTCCGATGGTCTTCGATAAGGACCAACGGCAATTTCACGGCACGATGCCATATGACGGAGACACGCCTATCGGATGGACTTATTCGAGGGTTTAAGGTCTACAGGCGAACGTATTCGTAATCGATGGGTTGAGTGTGAATGCCTGACACTGGGGGAGCGATCCAACTCGCCATTTGTCCGGGGGAATAAACGGGTTGCATTAAAGAGATAACGAAGTCCCTGTCGGAGTCGGTCGGAAGGAAATTCGATTCGCTACTTTCCCAGTCCGACTCTGAGAGGATTTCCCCTGAGGGAGCAACATATGCGTCTCGATAAATCCCAACTTGCCGGTGGAAAGCCTCATTGGGTAGATCCAAACGATATTGGATGCCGTGTTCTTCGAGTATCCGGTTCCAGCGTCGCATCCCCTTAGCGCAGTCTTCAATGTAGGACCGTCGTAACTGTTCGTTAACAACCGTGATCTTTGGGCGTGAAGTTTCGAGCCAACGGCCGTCGACTATTTCACTAATGGCGTCTTCGTCGTTAACCAAAACGTGATCGTCTTCATACGACGGCTCTGCGAATCTACCTTTCAGGCCAGCGGAGTAGTAGTTCGCAGCATTAGTTGAGGTTTCAGAGCCAAAGAGATCAAGTGAAACGGAGAAATGAAAGTTGATGTACTTCTGCAGGGTAGGTAGGTCGATTGCGCCGTACGGGCGCACATCGTCGGTGTCGTACTCTTTCATAACTTCGCATGTTCGTTGAATTACCCGCGCGATACCCGAAGCGCCCACGAACATATGGTGGGCTTCTTCTTTCAACATAAAATCGCAGGTCCTGCTCAGCGGGTCGAACGCCGACTCCTTCAGAGCCCCTAACTGGTACTTGCCGTCCCGGTCAGTGAAGTAGGTGAACAACAGAAATGACAGCCAGTCGGAGGTTTTTTCATTGAAGGCTCCGAGGATACGAGGATGGTCAGGGTCTCCGGAGTTTCTTTGAAGAAGGGCATCGGCTTCTTCTCGCCCGTCGCGCCCAAAGTGGGCATGTAATAAGTAGACCATGGCCCACAGGTGACGTCCCTCTTCGACATTTATTTGGAACAAGTTCCGCAAGTCGTAGAGAGATGGAGCCGTCTTTCCTAGATAGCGCTGCTGTTCCACCGAAGCGGGTTCGGTGTCGCCTTGCACAACTATCAGTCGACGTAGGTCGGTGCGAAATTCGCCGGGAACTTCTTGCCAAACCGGCTCGCCCTTCATCTCGCCGAAACCTATTCGCCGGTCTTCTTCTGGTTCCGAAAGAAATATGCCCCACCTATAGTCCGGGAGCTTCACATGAGAGAAATGCGCCCAACCCTCACGGCCTACATCTACAGCTGTACGCAGATAAATTTCATTATCTTGAAACCCGACTGGACCCATTTCTAACCACCAGTCGGCAAATCGAGGTTGCCAGTTCTCCAGGGCCCGCTGAAGACGTCGATCACCGGCGAGATTTACGTTATTTGGGATCTTCTCGGAGTAGTCGATTTGTTGAGTCATGAACAAAAGCGCGATCGGAATGTTGGTTAGGTTCGTCGGTTGTCAAATCTAGGACGGGATCCAGTCCCGTACCGTTGCAATGATCCTTCTGGTCCACTTGCGTTTGGTCTAGTAAACACCCAATTCTGCCAGGCCGAAAGCCTTGCAAAAATCTTGGTAGCCATAGTTTCTGGCCCGCAGAATCGCTGATTTGCCTCCATGGCGGTCAATGCGTCAGCAGAAAAGCTTGACCGCTCTTCGATAAATAGCCGCAGCTCGTCGTTCCAGTCGAGATCGTCGGGGGTTGTTGTTACTAGTCCGAAACTCGCAGCCTCTGAAGCCGTCAAATCCCGATTGAGGATTTCGGAGATTTTGTCCAAAGAGTCTTCATCACCCCATAGACGTGAGGCCAGCCGACTGAGGTCGTTCCACATCGGCAATTGACCCATGTTGCTTTCAGTGACTCGGATGGTGGCGGCCGGTAAAGGAATCTCGTCCTCCTCAAATTGTCCCTCCAGCATGAAGGTCCTATCTGCTGCAAGTGCTAACTCAAGGAGCAGTCCCACAAAACAGGACCCGGGTTCAATCGCTGCAACCAACGTTTTGGACATCAGATCGAGTCTGCTTAAGCAGCGTTTCCACAAAAGTGCTGTCTCAAGTTGGATGTTGTCTTCTGACAACCGAAGTTCTTCGTCTAGGGCTGCGGCATCTTCGATCGATCCTTCGGTTCTTAAAATCAGGGAACCAATCTCAGGAAAGTCGAACCGTAAGCGGCAAAGTGCGTCATCAAGTTCTCGTGCTGTCTGGAGCAACCAATCCGGCGTTTGAGCTACGGAAACCTTTAGCTCCGCATATGTATCGGCGAGCTGCAAACTGACCCACGTGTAGTTAATTGATTCTTGGTCGATCGAAATCTTTAGCGGTGGGAGAGAGGCAGATTCTCCACGTAATCGCGTACTACTAGCAGCAAGGCTTGCGGCTCGAAGGCCCACGGCCTCGTCGAACTCAGTTGGCGGCGCTAACTCGTCAACGAGTCCCCACTCCACCGCTTCGTTCCCGGAAATTCCTTCTGCTTTGGTGGCAAAAATATCTGCTCTATCGCGGCGAACATGCCTCTTGTCGGTGAGACGAGTTAGACCTCCAGTACCGGGAAGGACTCCCAGGAGCGGCACTTCTGGCAGAGAAACCGATGTGCTTCTGTCATCGACTAACAGAATGTGGTCGCAGGCTAAAGCAAGTTCATAACCCCCGCCCGAACAAGCACCGTTCACCGCTGCAAGAAAACGAATTCCACTTAATTCGCTCGCTTCTTCTATCTCCAGACGCGTCTCATTGGTGAATTTACAAAAGTTCACTTTGTGGGAATGGTCGGCTGCGGCGAGCATTCGTATGTTGGCCCCAGCGCAGAACATGCCTTCGAGGGCACTCTTGATTACGACGCACTGAACTTCCGTGTGAACGAGTCGTATGTGGCGGATGGCGTTAGCGAGTTCAATGTCTACGGCTATGTCGTAGCTATTCAGCTTTAGTTCGTAATCACCAAAAGCTGGCGCTTGTGAATCAACTGCGAGTTCTAAGGTCGCAACATTATCGTCAACTAACAAACTCCAATGACGAAAGGTGTTGGGTTGTATTTCGAAAGTTGTCATCTGATTGTCCCTACAGACGAATCACTACGGGAGCTAGCGGTCAACTTCTAGGATGCCTTCTTGCATTTTCGTTTCACACTCTAAACACATGAGAAGCTGTAGCCCATGCCTATGCGAAGGGAAATCTTTTGTCAGATAACGCGGTGAACCGTTTTCTTGTTGAGCCAGCGAAACTTTCCCCCGACGCTGTAGCAGTGGTTGATGCCCCGACCGGAGAAACAACCACACGAGACGAACTCTTACAGGCGGCACGGAGCGTGGCTCGACTGCTCTTAGACCGCGGGGTTGTGCCTGAGCAACGAATCATGATGTGCTGTCTTGATACCAAAGCGTTTCTAGCTTGGTTTTGGGGAACCATGTGGGTAGGCGCTGTGCCCGTGCCCGTGTCGACCATGCTTACCGAAAAGGATTACCAGTTTCTCATAGAGGATTCCCGAGCGGTAGGACTTGTGATCTCGGATGCTCTCAAGGAATCGATCGGGCAAGCAGCTGACAATCAGCCGTTTCTTTTGTGGACCCAAAAAGACGATGACCTTCCAGAGCTTGAGGCGGATGCGGAGCTGGGCGCACCATTCGCCGCAGTAGGAGACGACATCGCTTTTTGGCTTTATACGTCGGGTACGACCGGCTTTCCGAAAGGAGCTATGCATCGCCACGTTGATCTAGGTTTTTGTACCGATATGTACGCCAAAGCTGTTCTTGATATGAACAGTGAAGACGTTATCTACTCTGTAGCGAAGCTTTTCTTCGCCTACGGACTGGGCAATGCGGGCTATTTCCCTTCTGGAACTGGAGCATCCGCAGTCTTAAATCCGGGAAGGCCGGTACCAGAAGACATCGCCGCACATCTGCTTGCATATCGTCCAACCGTTTTCTTTGGTGTGCCTACCTCCTATGGACAGCTTCTAAGTTCTGAAATTCCAGACAACAGCTTCGAGTCAGTCCGAATCGCAGTTTCAGCGGGGGAACCGCTCCCAGCTGATATCCATAGACGTTTCAGGGAACGTTTCGGTGTTGAAATTTTGGACGGGCTCGGCACTACTGAACTGGCTCACATTGCTATCTCCAATAGGCCTGGTAATTCCGTGGCGGGGACAAGCGGGAGCGTCGTGGATGGCTATGAGGTTTCGATTAGAGATGAAAACGGTCTCGAAGTAGCTGATGGAGAGGCCGGGACACTTCACATAAAGGGCGAATCCGTCATGGTCGGTTATTGGAACAGGACTGCACGTAGCAGACAAGCATTAGTGGGTGAGTTTCTTGCGACAGGCGACTCATACATGCGCAACTCCGATGGCACCTATACCTGTCTAGGGCGGTCGGATGACATGCTAAAGGTGGGTGGAATTTGGGTGAGTCCTACCGAAGTTGAGTCATGCATTCTCGAATTGCAAGAAGTCGCGCAAGTGGCAGTCGTGGGAGCCGAAGACGATGAAGGCTTGGTGAAACCCAAAGCTTACGTCGTGTTAGAAGCATCATTTGAGGGGGATGAGATCGCCAGTGTGGTTCAAGACCACGTCCGAAACCGCCTCGCCCCATTCAAATACCCTCGTTGGGTAGAGATTGTTGATGAACTCCCTCAGACTGCTACCGGCAAAATCAAACGATATCTTTTGCGCGGCTAGGTCATGGGGTCTTGTCCCCAAGCGCGGGCGATGCTTTTAGGAAGTTCTTCGATCCACTGGATTAGATCGTGTCCGCACACTCTCTCTGTGAAGTGATGCGGGGAGGAATGAAAATGTAGCCAAGCGGCCCAAGCTTCAGTGGCCTGGTGAAATCCAGGTTCCAGTGTTCCGGCGCAGAGGTGCACGAACGGGGCCCCGTCAGCGTTCCAAGCAATTTGCTCGCCCGGAGGCATTCCTGCTGAAAATGCGATGCAGTGTCCGTAACGCCCTCTGTGCATAGAACCGGTAGCTAGAGCATGACCTGCGCCATCGGAGCAACCGAAGATCGCTCGAAACTCTCGGGCATCAGAAACTCCGAATTCTTCTTCACTCCACTGTGATAGTTCATCAACGAAGAATCGTTGGTGCCGATCGAATCGCTGATCGTCAAAGCCGGGTAGGTACTCCAGAGCGCGTTCGTTGCCTGTGTGGTCCATCGGGGCAGCATGAGGTGCGATGACAACGACCGGCGGTATCGCTTGGTTGGCAATGGCTGCGTCGAGTCGACGAATATACGGCTCGATCATGTTGCCGTCGGTCGAATAGATCACAGGAAGGTTTGAGTCCGGTGAGTGGCCAGGCGGAAGGTAGACCTTGATTCGCCGATTTTCCCGCAAAGCGGAACTATTGAATTCGTGAGTTGTGAGAGAGCCTGCAAGACCGTCATCGTCGTGGCTGGGAAGCTCAGTGGGGGCATTCTTGCCGCGGTAACGACGATCTACGGGCCCCCGTCCGCCAATCGGCATTCCATTTTGGTCTAGTTCCCAGAACCCATAGCCGAATACGGCTTCGTCTAGTCGGTCGATGCGGACTTGCACGCACCAAAGATCGGTCGGGGTCCCGTTACTTTCGGACACATTCCACATTGGGAGTTCGAAAACTGGACCCGGGATCGCTCCGAACCCCTCAGACCGGTAAACAAGTGTTAGATCGTCACCGTCGGCCCAGGCCCCGTCTGGGTGTTGTTCTAGACCTGAACGAAGTTCCTCGGCGTTTGGGCTGGTCCAAATTCGACAAAACCGCTGTCCCGGCGGCAGGCCTTCGTTCTCATAACGTTCTTGCGCCCGCTGTCTGTTTCGCTGTTCAACGTTGTTGCGCATTTCGGCCAAGGAAGGCAAACCAAAGGCATGGCGCATTTCGTCGTCGGCTACACCGTCGAGTGGCGCCATAACCATGTCACCTTGATGCTCCAGAATTACCGTTCCAAACCGTTGAGGTCGGCCGGTCATCAGAGAAACTTTGTCAGCGCATTCAGCGAACAGAGCTCCGGCGCCAGGTATCCCTGCTTGGTGAGCGCGTCCAGCTAACTCTCCAGCAATCGGTAATTGTTGCGGTCCGGCAAAAATGGCGAGCGCGCGCGAAGCGCGCAAAGCATCGGCGCCTTGAAGTTGAGTTAGCTCCTCTAGCTGAAGCATTTGTTGGACCAACAGGGGGGCTGCCTCCGGGTCTGCCCCCTCGAGTTGAGCTAACAAGTCATTAATCGCACTCACGGGCCCTCCTCAAGCTCCTTTTAGATTACTGCTCAACAAACACCGATTTTTGTAGTTAAACATCAACTCGAGATGATCTGACGGCTTAACAGTTGTAGCGTCGCACAAAGATCCAATGAGGTTGTTGATCACTAAGGAGATGACGTGTCCGAAGAACTTGTGCTAACAGAAAACCGCGGTCATATTCGAATTCTGACCTTGAATCGACCAGATGACATGAACGCCTTTAACACTGCCTTGGCCTCAGCTCTTGGCGAGGCTCTTGATGCTTTAGACGGTGACCCCGAAGTGCGTGTGGGAGTGTTAACAGGAGCTGGACGCGGCTTCAGCGCGGGGATGGACCTCAAGCAATTCGCCGATGGGGGAATTGATGCAATGCCAAATGTGGGCGACCGAGGGTTTGCGGGGATCACTGAGAAGAGTTGCGCAAAACCACTGGTGGCAGCGGTTGAGGGCTTCGCTTTGGCGGGAGGTCTTGAGGTGGCGTTGTCATGTGATCTAATCGTGGCTTCGGAAGGGGCAAAATTGGGGATCCCTGAAGCTGGTGTAGGTTTATTCGCCGGTGCGGGAGCGCTACTACGTTTGCCGCGTCAGCTGCCCTACAGCCTTGCTATGGAAATGGCGTTAACCGCAGATCCGATCACAGCGGAAATAGCTCACCAACATGGGATGGTGAACCGAGTAGTTCCTAAGGGTGAAACTCTCCAAGTAGCGATTGACCTAGCGGAACGAATCGCCCAAAACGCTCCGATGGGAGTGCGTGCCTCCAAGCAGCTCATTAAAGACGTCCTCGGTGTTTCCGAAGAAGAATTTTGGAACTTCCAACGTCCAGCACTTGAGGAAGTATTCGCTTCGGAGGATGCTTTTGAGGGCGCAACTGCTTTCGCTGAAAAACGGGCTCCGAACTGGCAAGACAAGTAAAGGTCTCATTGACTGAAAGCAGATGGAGCCGTAGTAGCGATGCCCCTCGGGGACAGGACTACGACCATAAATGGAAACGCATGGCAGCCTCAGGCCAAAATGTGCATGGAGAAGTCGACTTCTTATTGAGCTACCAGCCAGCATCGGTGCTCGACGCAGGATGTGGTACTGGGCGAGTAGCAATCGAACTTGACAGACGTGGCATTCATTCAGTCGGGGTTGACATGGATCCACAAATGTTGGAAGAAGCCCGTCGCAAAGCGCCGAACATTGGTTGGCGTCAAGAAGATTTACGAGACCTAGAACTGAAAAGCGCTTTCGATCTCGTTGTCCTAGCAGGAAACGTAATGATTTTTCTCGAGCCTGGATCAGAGTTAGAGGTCTTGCAGCGAATGGTTCGCCATGTCAACAAAGGTGGTCTGTTGGTTTCAGGTTTCTCGCTTCGACCTGAAATTCTCTCCTTGAAGCGCTATGACGAACTTGCTCAAGAGGTGGGGTTATCTTTGGCCGGACGTTGGAGCACCTGGCAGCGAGACCCGTTCGAAGGCGGCGCTTACGCTGTGTCCGCTCACCGTAAAGCCGAATAGATCACCTACTCCATCGGTAGGCGCGCCAGTAATTCAATCTTTCGCTCTTCGTACTCATCAAAATCGATTTCGTCATTATCGAACTTTGCTTGAAGTTCTTCGACCAGCCGCAGCAGGTCCGCCGCAGATATTTCAAGATCGAGATTGCCGTCTAACTGAGCGGCGTTATCGTCGACAACGGTCGCTTCTTGCTCTTCCTCATAAACGAGGGGCCCGCTTTCTGGGGTCTTGCCCATTCGCTTAGCGCGTTTGGCATCTGCTTTAGCTTTCTTGGCGCGGTCTCGTTGGAGCTTTTCGAACGTTGTGCGGCTTCCTGCCATGTCAACTCCTAAGGGCAAAGAAATAAGACTGAGGCAACGCTCACTAATCGAGCGCTCACAAATAAAGGCTGTCGAGTGCAAAGGGGAGCAACACAGCCAGTTAATAAGTGTAGAACACTGATCGTAAGAATTGGTGTTGGCTGATTAGATCTAGTGGGAGAGAAAAGGCCTTAACTGATTGCTATTGGGACCATTCGAAATCTGCGAATTGATCACGCAGTAGCTTCTTGTCGATTTTCCCTGTCCCGGTATGTGGGATCTCGGGAACCGCCACTACATCGTTAGGTAACCACCAAGAGGCGACGTGAGGTCGAATCGCATCCAAAACCTCGTCGCGGTCTAGGGTCCTCCCGGATTCGAGAACTACAAGAAGCAGTGGACGTTCGCCCCATTGGTCGTGCGGTAGGCCGACTGCTGCTGCTTCAACAACTCCTGGGGCCCCCACGGCAGCGTTCTCCAGTTCGATTGAGCTAATCCATTCGCCGCCACTTTTGATGACGTCTTTCGCCCTATCGACGATTGATATGTAGCCCTCGTTGTCCATGGTCGCCACGTCACCGGTCCTCAACCAGGGTCCGTCTTCGGCAGGCAGGTGGGTCGAGTCGTCTTCTAAGTTGAAATAATTCGCGGCAACCCATGGGCCTCGAGCGAGAAGTTCGCCAGGCGTTGCGCCGTCACGGGCCACTTCCTGACCGTCACCGTCGATGAGGCGGAGTTCGACACCGTATAGCTCCCTGCCTGCCATGGCTTGCCGTCGGCGTTGTTCCTCGCGACCCAGACCTTGCACTCTGTGCGTGAACCTACCTGCCGAGCCCTGGGTCATTTCAGTCATACCCCAAACATGCGAGACAAAGACGCCATAGTCGTCTTCAAGGGTGTCCATCAGTGAACGCGGTGCGGCTGATCCTCCGACAGCGAGTCGTTTGAGAGAGGGGACGTCGGTATCGGTGTCTTGTAAGTGCTGGACAACCGACAGCCAGATTGTTGGCACGCCTGCGGAGAACGTGACGTTCTCGGTATTGATGTGTTGGACCAATGCCTCTGGTGAGAGATCGGGTCCTGGTAAGACTAATTTTGAGCCGGCCATCGCAGCAGCGAATGGAATTGCCCAGCCGTTCACATGGAACATGGGTACTGCGAGCAGAATCGACTGACTCGAATTGACGTCGTGACCATCACCCGTGCACGTGGCCCAGGTCTGCAAAACAATCGATCGATGACTTTGCATAACACCCTTGGGATTGCCGGTAGTGCCAGAGGTGTAGCAGAGCGTCGCAGCGCTCCACTCGTCTAAAAGCGGCCACTCTTGAAGTGGGTTGCTCCCTGCGATGAGGTCCTCATAGGCGACTGCGTTTTCCAACGAGGTTGCAGGCAGTTCCTCAGCTAGCACGACCCATTGGCGGACAGACAGAGCCTCGGTGGCTACGGCTTCGGCAAGAGGCAAAAAGTCTGGATCGATAAACACTATTTGGTCTTCTGCGTGGTTAAGAATCCATGCAATCTGCTGTTCACGAAGGCGCGGGTTGATGGTGTGCAGCACAGAGCCGATACCGGTGATCGAGTAATAGAGTTCCAGGTGACGGTGATCGTTCCAGGCAATAGTGGCGACTCTGTCGCCAGGGCGTATTCCCTGTTGAAGTAGAGCTGAAGATAGCCGCATCGACCTTGATCGAATCTCTGCCCAATTAGTGCGGTGGACTAGCCCAGACGAGTCCGTCGCGACAATTTCGGTACTGGAGTGATTTCGGCCTGCGTAGTCAATCAGGCTTGAGATTAGAAGTTGACGATCCATGTTTAGGCCGCGAAGCATCGGAACCTCAACGAATCTGTGCGAAGAAGGAGCGAACGTCTTCAACAAATAGGTCTGGTTGCTCGAAAGCAGCGAAATGTCCTCCCTTGGGCATCTTCGT
>PBOM01000024.1 GCA_002724355.1 Actinomycetota bacterium
GTGGCATAATTTCTCCCATTAATCTTGCCTTGATCGAAGGAAGAGCAATGAGTCGTCTGCAGTTGGCAATAGACGTGGCGGATCTTGATGAGGCAATCGCGTTTTACTCGCAGATGTTTTCTGTAAAACCGACAAAAGTTCGTCCGGGTTACGCCAACTTCGCTATCGACGAACCTCCACTGAAGTTGGTACTTAACGAGAACCCTGACAGCGGTGGGTCAATCAACCATTTGGGAGTCGAGGTCGACGATGTACGGTCGGTGCATGAAGCGCAAGCACGAATGACTGCAGAGGGTCTTTCCACCTCTGGAATCGATGAAACGTTGTGCTGCTATGCCGAGAAGACAGAAACTTGGATTGAGGGCCCTGATGACATTCGTTGGGAGTGGTACGTCAAGACGGGCGACAGCGAACAGTTCGAAAACGTCATTACATCGTCGAACGAAGCCTGCTGCGAAAACTAGGCGTTGACTAGCTAGCCCAGATTATCGCCCGTCGCAGTAGCTATTTCTTGCTGCGACGATCCTCGCGCACCAGCAGTCATCTCAGCATGGAGTTGTTGGATCTTGGAACTGGCAGTAGTCGTAAAAAACCTTGGGGTGACTGCATGCACTGCGCATGCCAACGACGCAATGAACATTTCTTTGGCGAAGTGACTTGCAACACGGAAGTGCTCTCCATAGGTCTCACCAACGGAAGCGGGATGTTCCGTGAAGTAAGTCTTGAGCCGCATATGGAGATCGTAAAGCTACGTTGACGACACGTTGTTGCCTATGGGAACGCTTTACAGGGCATTTGTGCAAGTTTGTCGCTCATTATTTACTTTTTAAGCAATAATAGTTTTCCATGGACTTCATTGATCGGGAAATACTGCATTTACTCCAGCATGATGCGACACGTTCATCTAGGGAATTGGGCGACGAGGTAGGGCTGACAGCAACGCCATGCTGGCGTCGCATACAGGCTCTGAGGCAATCGGGGGTTATCCAGAGGGAAGTAGCAATTCTTGACCCTTCGCAACTCTCACTCGATATCAATGCTCTTGTTCAAATTCGCACCAACGACCATTCAGCTGCTTGGTTATCTGATTTCACTGCGGCCATTGGAGAGTTCCCCGAGATTGTTGAGGCGTTTCGCACAAGCGGGGAAATTGACTACATGCTCAGAGTGGTTGTCCCTGACATGAACTCCTACGACGACTTCTACAAGCGACTCATCGAACGAGTGGCGCTGTACGACGTCCGCACCATTTTTGAGATGGAAGAACTGAAACGCACAACAGCGCTACCTCTCGACTACGCCGCTTTCGAAGCCCCCTAGCGCTTAGGCAATCAACACCTCAACTGCTCTCTTCACAGCTTCTTGCGCTCGTTCGTCTAGACCTTCATCACTCGCAGTAGCTATTGGGTGCTCAATAACCGCAAAAGGATGAGCGGGTACACCTTGGACTCGAGCCATCAGTTCAGCCGCGTCAGAAAAAGGGGATGTCATGACACTTACTGCGGGCACCCCATTGCGTTCAGCAATCACAGCGTCATGCAAACTGCACGACGAGCAGCTACCTCAGTCCCCTACTCCGCTCAACACGGCGTCCCATCCCATCGCTTCTTTCATCAGTTCAACTTCGGCAGGCGCACTGTAATTGGCCTTGGTGCGGCGGACTACCTCTGAAACTCCGTAATCGGTGAGCAAAATAGCTTCGACACGATCAAAGAACGGAACTGTATTTTCCTTGCCGTTTGAGATGACGCCGACAACTGCACCCTCAAGGCTAGGAAGGCGCGGGGGTGGATCCTGAACTGTCACCTGTTGTTCATGACTGGGATTCATCGTTTCCATACTCAGGGCACCTCGCAATCGACACAGGCTCCGACAGGCACTGTAGTTGCGCGGCTTTTGGTTCCTAACCAGGGGGGAATTATTTGTGCGAATCCTCCCGCAGGACCTCCTGCAGCTACAACAAGTAGATCGTCGGGAGCGGTCATTGCCATGTACTCGCGGTCACCGCGATCTTTGACCACCGATCCCTTGCCAACATTTCGCCATTCACCTCGGGTCACCCTCGCTTGTTCGAAAACATAGTTTTGAATGTCATTCTTCGACCATCCTGCATCAATGAAGTGTTGTCGAAGTTGTGGGGGCAGAACCAGCACATAGTTACCGGCCCAGATCGAATAGTGGAGTTGGTTCGCTTTTATTTCTGCCGAGAGGGTGTCGCAGACCTCTTCAGGACTTGTCGTCCACTCGTTCATTATCTGTCTAGGAGCCATCGCCGCGACTGCGGTTACGGCGGACACACCCGACTCCCCTAGACGTTCTTCCGCAAGCGACGACCATGGCGAATTTTCTTCGTCTTCTACGAGGCAGTAGGAAAACTTGCCTGGATGACCCAACGTCGACCGATCAATTTCTCCCGGTCGAACATCGAGCAGATTGATCAGGGCGAGACGAACTGCGCGCCCAACCACAGCAGATGCTCGATCGGTGTTACCCATTGCGTTGAATGTCCCTGTCATCTCCAACTGGTGGCGAATCGGTCCATTAATGATCAAGAGAACTGCGCATCCGCCTGTAGAGGCGGTGGCCCCATGTAGCAAAAAGTCGGGTTGTAACATTGCTGTGAACGCGGTCACCACGAGTGGAAAGTGCTCCGGAAGACACCCTGCCATAACGCTGTTGACTGCAAGCTTCTCAGCAGTAATAGCCCGCTCCCTCACCGGTTCAACACCCACCAGATGGTCCGGTGGCAGCAGAGCCCACTCAAGGCATGCTGCTACCAGATCTGGGCTCGGTGGGATGATCGGAAGACCATCTGTCCAGCCGTTGAGGTGGTAAGTCTCCTGAGCGGCTTGGAAGTCTGAACTATCTATCCGGGAGGAGGTTAGGTCCACGAACAACTCCTATGCGACCGTTGCCGCCAAACCATCGCCTCCTACAGGCAGAGCCGATAGGTCAATTCCATACAGTTCAGCGGAGTTGTTACACAGGATGTCTCTGGCTTGTTCGGCGGTTAAGTGCGCAGCGTGCTCATCCAACATCTCCTGACTCCAGGGCCACGTACTGTCACTGTGAGGGAAGTCATTCGCCCAAAGCAATCTTTTGTGATTGACATGATCGACCATTTTGAACGCAATCCAGTCGTCTTGAAATGTCGTGTAGATGTGGTCACGGAAATATTCGCTCGGCAATTTCGATAGTTCTTGCCCAGGTGGGAGCCAGTAGCGGTGACGCTTGTAAGCGTGATCCATTCGGTACATGTAATGGGGTACCCAGCCGGCATCGGCCTCCACACACACGACTTTAAGACCTGGATTTCTTTCAAAGACTCCACCAAAAACCAAGGTACCCATGATGTCCTGATTGGCCCGAATGATCGTCATAAAAGAGTTAGCTTTCGGCCCTCGAGGTCGCCCTGACTCTCTAGTCGTCAAGATGTGCCAGGAGAGTGGGAGGTCTAAATCTACAGCTGCTTGCCAAAATGGATCCCATTGAGGGTCGTCATAGTCAAAGTCAGTTCCTGGGTTCCCGGGCATCATCACGCCACGCATGCCAACCGATTTCATCTCCTCAAGTTCAGCAATGCCTTCTTCGACTGTGCGAAGCGGAGTCTGTCCGATAGCTAGAAGCCGATCTTTATTAACTGAGCAATAATCAGTTATCCACCTGTTGTAGGCATCCATGGACGCCTTCTTATAGTCACCATCTGGGTGGTTGCATAAGACCATGCCAACTGACGGATAGATAACTTCTGCAGATACGCCATCCCGGTCCTGATCCGCCAATCGATACTCCGAATCCCAGCCACTACGAGGCAGTTCATNCCATTTAGCTTTGGGATTAAGGTCCTCCGGAGCTTGTCCAGCCGCAGCAATCAAACCCATGTTGATGGTGCGCTTCATTCCATCAATCACATAGAGGTCGCCTTTGTCCTCGGTTTCGATTACGTGGGGTGCTACGTCTCGCCATTTCGGGTCGATGTAATCGGTATATGTGTTAGGAGCCTCAGCGATATGTGAATCTGCTGAGATGATCGGATAATTGACCTTCATAGAGTCCCCCTTTGGCGCTACTGGCATGCTAGTGAGATCCCGGGCGATNCGTGGTTCCGGTGATAGCAATGGTGCGTGTCTGGTCTGAAAACAAGGATCCAAGATCTCGAAAAGCTTCTTGTCCTTTGTTTCGCAACATTCTTAGTTATGGCGGGTCAGGGAGTGGTCGGACCCGTCGTACCGCTCTACGCTCGGGATTTCGGAGTTAGCGCGTCAGTGGTCGGTTTGACCTTGACNGTATTTGCTCTCGCNCGCTTAATTCTGAACGTCCCAGCTGGCCTAATCGCTGATCGATTCGGGCGGCGAGTGTTGCTCATCGGTGGACCCATATTGACCTCTATTGGAATGTTTGGTTCGGGCTTCGCTAATAGCATTGAATCTCTTCTGGTTTGGCGATTTGTTGCCGGAGCCGGCTCCGCTTTTTACATGAGTGGAGCGTTGATTTACCTCATCGACATCGCTCCGCCGGAGCGTCGAGCAAGGTACGTGGCCACTAATCAGTGGGCCCTCAGTGTGGGGGTGGCATTAGGTCCAGGCGTTGGAGGTTTGATAGCAGAACGTTGGGGTCTTGCATCTCCTTTCCATGTTGTTGGCGTTGTAGGGATCGCCACTGCTATTTATGCCGCGTTTCGACTCCCCGAAACTAGAGGTTCGCAANAATCAATCCCCAAGGACAGTGACACCAAAAGCGAGGTTGCGAAGATCGTTCGCAGCGGACCGTTTCTGGCTATTGCATTTGTTACGGGCACAATTTTCATGACTCGAGCTGGAACCCGAGCGACCTTGGTTCCGCTTCAGGCCGANGAAGTTTTGGGTTGGGGACCAGGTGAGATCGGTTTGATATTCACGGTCACGGGGCTAATGACTCTCTTTACTTTGTGGCCCGCTGCATGGGCGACAGAGAACATCAGCAGAGGTTCAGTGATTCTTTTCTCCGGGTTGGCGGCAGGTATCGGAACATTCGTCATCAGTTTCAGTGCAGCGCCACTTTGGTTTGTTATCGGAAACCTCATTCTGACTTTGGGNACAGGGACCGCNGGACCTGCACCAGCGGCATTTGTCGCCGATCTTTTTCCCGAAAGNCTGCGCGGGCTGGGTATCGGTCTCTACCGTTCTGCCGGGGACGTCGGTTTTGTTGTGGGGCCNCCAGCTTTGGGTTGGCTAAGCGACACAGCGTCCATGTCGACCGCTTTTCAAATTGCTGGGTTTTTGGTCGCCGCCGCTGGAGTGGTTTTCGTCCTAGCGACCCGAGGGTCACGTTCAGTAGATACGTGAGGAACCGTCGCCTGTCTCTCCGGCTCGTGCGTCTTGAAGATCTCGGTAACTGCCTTTGGCGAGAGCCGCTACATCACCACTGATTGTTTGCATCATGAAGCCCTTCTCTCGTCGGTTGGGTGCTAAACCGACGGTCGAGTGGATACCTGCAACTTTTCCGGCGTTGTTGCAACGCTGGACTATGTATTCGAGAACTTCTTTATATTCTTCGTTGTCATCGCTATACGCCGGGCCGTATCCGTAGCTCAATGACAGGTCTGCGGGACCTACGTAAATGGCGTCGACTCCATCCACGGCCAAAATCTCATCCAAATTTTCTACGGCGTCACGAGTTTCAATCATTGGTATACACGCGTTGGTGTCGTTAGCTGTTGGGTAGTACTCCTCGCCAAGACTTCGGGCNCGGCCGCCGATAATGGTCGGGCCGTGGCTTCTCTGTCCGAGAGGCGGGTACTTGGTGGCATCTACTGCTCTGACCGCTTCTTCGGCCGAGTTGACCATGGGGATGATGATTCCTTGCGCGCCAGCGTCAAGCATGCGACCGATAATGCCTGGCTCGTTCCAAGGGACGCGACAGATAGGGGTGCCCTTTTGTGTCAGCGTTATTGCTTGGAGCATCACTGTTGCTACCTGGTAGTCCGCCATACCGTGCTGCATGTCGATGCAGACGTAGTCGAAATCGACTCGGGCTGCTATTTCAGCTGCGTGGGAATCCGGCAACGAGAGCCAGGTGCCCANCACTTCCTGATTTGAAGCCCACTTTTCCATGAGTGTGTTTGACATTTGGCGCAGCTTTCCGTGACTAGCGCTGACCTGGGGTCAGCGAGGGCAAGACACTTCATTGTTGTTCAAGATCGAACCCAAGGCCACATTCTGCTGACGATTAGTGGTGACTGTTAAACAGTTTCAGCTAACTCGTTGCTTGGTGCTTACATATCAGTTATGGCCGTCTTTTTATCTCTAGTCACCGCCTTGCTCTATGGCTCTGGCGACTTCTTGGGTGGCCTGACCTCTCGACGAAATTCTCAGATTCAGGTCCTCACTACCATTTCTTTAGTTGGAGTTGTTCCTTTGTGGGTGCTTGCNCCACTTGTTGCAGACACGGTAACTCTCAACGATTTATTTCTCGGCGCCGTTGCCGGACTCGCTGGAATAGCGGGCCTGGGTCTTCTGTATCGGGGCTTGTCTCGTGGACCGATGTCCGTCTTCGCTCCTTTGACTGCAATAGTCTCCGCTGTCTTTCCAGTCATGTGGGGTTTAGCGCGCGGCGATCAACAAATTTTTCGAACATGGCTAGGCATTTTGTTTGGACTCTTNGGCATTTTCGTTCTCNCTATTCCTGAACAGAAAGACGGTTCCCGACTTTCCAGTGCAGTTGTTTATGAAGCCATTCTGGCNGGTATTGGATTTGGCCTCTTCTTTGCTCTCTTAAGTGAAACCNCTACCGAATCAGCTCCGTGGCCNATTGTNGCTGGCCGAACGTCAGCTGCTGCGGTCTTAATTGGCGTTGCGATGATACGCAAATCAGCGATCTTGCCAGCGGGAAGCTGGGCGGCGTTACTTGGATGCGCCGTGTGCGATACAGGAGCGAACGTGGCTTTTTTGTTCGCGCTCCGTTACGGCCAGCTCGGGCCAGTGGCTGTATTGGCCAGTCTCTATCCTGCTGCAACTGTTCTTTTAGCTCGCTTAGTGCTGCGCGAACATCTGACTGCGCGGCGCATCGCAGGCCTCGCTCTTGCCTTAGGAGCAGTGGTGTTAGTCGGCTGGAGCTGAGGAATTAGCTATCGAAGATGTCGTTGAATATGGCGTTCTTTTGGTTGAGGATCATGGGGCCAACCTTGCCAACATATTCAAGCCACGCCGGATCGGAGAACAACGCTGTTCGTTTCTCGGCTCGCTCTTCAAAGCTTTCGTACCGCCACATGTGAACTATCTGATTGAGGTCTCCGACCTCGCTGACGTAGTAGCCGACGGGTTCACCTAAGTGGCTTTTTTGAATTTCAAAACCTTCTTCCAGATATAGACCAACGTATGAATTAGCCGTTCCCGGTTTCAGCTCATATGTCCGAATTTCTACGAAGCTCATTATTTCCTCCAATGTTAAAAATGATGAAGCCAGAAACTTTCCCAGCTAACTGCGTCGGTCTTGGAGCACCGGAAATGTTGTTCTGGTCTCTGCGACTATCTCAGCATGCACATCAGCTATCAAAAGGGCCTCACTGGATGCGCCTGAGAATAGTGTTTCACCCCAGGGGTCGATCAAGGCACTGTCTCCCGCATAGTTGAGCCCATCGCCCTCACCAACCCGGTTGACTCCCAACACGTATGTTTGATTTTCAATCGCACGCGCACGCAATAACGCTTGCCAATGGGCCCTGCGACGTTCAGGCCAGTTCGCCGGAACAACGAATAAATCGGTGGAATGCGCCGTTTTCCAAAACTCATCAGCGAATCTGAGGTCGTAACAGATAAAGAAAGTTGTGCGGATTCCCTCAATCTCTACCTGCAGGAAGTCACTACCCGATCCATAGTGTTCGGGCTCCGTTGAGAAACTAAAGGGGTGGATTTTTTTATAGCGGTACAGATCTCCGGTTGGTGCGGCTAGAACAAGCGTGTTGTATGCAATTCCGTCGTCCCATCGGGTCGGAATGGAACCTGTCACCCACACCTGGAGGGTTGTGGCTTGTGCCGAAAGAAATTCACAACTCGGACCATCAAGCGGTTCGGCGCAGAGTTCAGAATTCATTGTGAAGCCGGTTGAGAACATCTCGCTGAGAACGACAAGTCGCGCTCCGGCAGCGGTTGCGCGCTGTATTTGCGGCCCTAGACGTTCAAAGTTCGCTAGAGGGTCTTCCCATACGATGTCGTGCTGAATGGCAGCAATTTTGAGACTCATCGCAGACCTTGGAGTCTGGTCACTGCTTCATCCAACACATCAAGACTCTTGCAGAATGTGAACCGAATGAGATGTTGGCCTTCAGCTGCGTTGTCGTAAAAAACAACATTGGGAACAGCGACGACTCCGACTTTCTCCGGAAGTTGCCAACACAACTCAAGGCCGTCTTCGTACCCAACCGAGCGTGCGTCAGCCGTAACGAAATAGGTTCCCTGCGGTCGGAAAATTTCGAAACCAGCAGACTCCAAACCCTCGGACAAAAAGTCTTTCTTTCGTCGCATATCAGTTAATAGGTCCGAGTAGTAGTCGTCACCCAGTTCTAGGCCCACCGCAATCGCGTATTGAAATGGTCCACCACTTACGTAGGTTAAGAATTGCTTCGCTATACGAACAGCGCTCGTTAGTTCGGGAGTTGCGCAAACCCATCCGATCTTCCATCCAGTAAACGCAAAGGTCTTACCTCCTGAAGAAATGGTCACGGTGCGTTCGCGCATTCCTGGCAGGGAAGCGATCGGTATGTGGTTACCTTCGAATACCAGATGCTCGTACACCTCATCGGTAACAACTAGTAAGTCACGTTCGATAGCTACCTTCGCTATGAACTCGAGTTCTTCTCGGGAGAAGACTTTGCCCGTTGGGTTATGGGGCGAATTCAACAAGATCATGCGGGTTTTAGGAGACAACGCAGCAAGGAATTCCGTTTCCTCGAAGTCGTAACCGGGCGGACGTAAAGTGACAACCTTCTTTACCGCTCCAGCCATGGCGATGTTCGCTCCGTAAATGTCATACCAAGGTTCGAAAGTTACGACTTCGTCACCAGTTTCGCAGAGGGCCAACACTGCTGCGGCAAGGGCTTCTGATGCTCCTGCTGTGACTAGGACTTCTGAATCTGGATCGTACGCGAGGCCGTAAAAGCGTTGCTGGTGGGCGCTGATAGCGTTGCGGAGTTCTGCGACTCCAATGCCGGGCGGGTACTGATTGCCTAAACCACTTTGGATAGCAGCTGTCGCTGCATCAATTACTTCATTGGGGCCGTCTTTATCTGGAAAGCCCTGACCCAAGTTGACTGCATTTGTCTGTAAAGCGAGCGCCGACATCTCAGCAAAAATCGTGGCACCGAAGCCCTGTAGACGAGCATTCAAAAAGGGTTGACGCTTGTTCACAACTGACACGTTACGACCTGAGCGACCTCTGCTTTGCATCATCTACGCCTTCGATTGAGCAACGCTGCTTGCAGTGCGCTTGACTATGACCATGACTTCGCCTCAATCCCGTAATCATGTTCCCTCAAGATATGACGTAAGTGACGTCGACTTAGAGTCAATTGATGGTGTTCTTTCCACAACCCGGTCGGTAAGACTTCGCCTCGATTTAGATCGCTCTGTTCCTAACGAATTGATTCTTGATTGCATCGATGTTGCTGAGCAGGGCCCTGGTGGCGGAAACCAGTCGAGTCGCAGGTGGCTGATAATTCGCGATTCGGAGCAAAAAAAACGTTTAGCTGAGCTCTATTGGGAAAGCGCCGGTAAATGGATGGTCTCAGCGAGAGACAAACTCGCTGGAACAGACCACAGGAACACAAACGTGATGCGGTCTGCCGCCCATCTTGCTGAGAATTTAGACCAAGTCCCAGCGTTGGTCATTCCTTGCATCTGGGGTGTCCACGACGACAGCAAGAAACCGGGCCTGTTCGACTCCGTAGTTCAGTCAGCGTGGAGTTTCTGTTTAGCTGCTCGAGCGCGTGGCTTAGCGACAGCCTGGACGACTGCGATTTTAAACAACGACGAGGAAATCCGAGATGTGCTGGGTATTCCCGAAGGTGTGACCCCTATTGCGTTGCTACCACTCGCTTTCAGCATCGGCGGCGACTTCGCGTCAGTGCCGCGGCGTTTAGCTGAAGAAGTGACATATTTCGATAATTGGGGCCATACCTGGGAATTTCGCGATGACGACCAAACTCGATCCATCACCGAAGGTCCTGGGGTCACTGTCGAAGTCGATGTCGACGCCCCACCGGAAAGAGTTTGGTCGCTCGTAAGTGATATCAGCATCGCAGCTCAATTCTCTGAAGAATTTCAGGGTGCGGTCTGGGCGGAGTCCTTCGACACTCCAGAGTTGGGTGCTCAGTTCATCGGCACTAACCAGCATCCGAAAATTGGGGAATGGCAAACGACTTCTACGATTACGGAGCTGGTCGAAAACGAGCGCTTCGGTTGGGCAGTTGGGACAGACGAGGTCAGTGCAGCTGCTCGTTGGCGATGGGAAATTGACGAACTGCACGGTCATCGTTGCCGCCTTCGTCACACAGTCCGNCTCGGACCCGGTCCTTCTGGTCTGACCCCTGCGATTGAAGCAATGCCGGACAAGGAAACTCTNATTATTGCGAGGCGGCAGGAAGAGCATCTGGCAAACATGAAGCGATGCGTTAACGGGATAAAGGCNCTCGCTGAGGGTTCATGACCGGTCGCTGGGCACCTAGCCCGACGGGCGAATTCCATCTAGGCAACCTTCGGACAGGTCTTTTGGCGTGGCTATTTGCCCGTTCTCGTCAAGCGAATTTTTTGTGGCGATTCGAAGATCTTGACGGCGCCGTGCGACCAGAATTTTATGATCTCCAACTTCGCGACTTTCAGAGCATCGGCTTGGACTGGGATGGCCCGGTGGTTCGTCAAAGCGAACGGCTAAAGCTGTACAAAGACGCCCTTGAAGAACTGAAGCGACGGGGTCTCACATATCGATGCTGGTGCACTCGACGCGAAATCCTCGAAGCCACCGCTGCCCCACACGCACAGTTACCTGAGGGTGCTTATTCAGGGACCTGTCGGAAACTGACAGCCAAACAGATTTCTGACCATGAGCGATCCGGCCGAAACCCTGCGCTACGGCTGGTCACAGAAGGCCAAACTGTGCAGCTTCAAGACCGTCAGCTAGGCGCTTTTAGCGGCGCCGTCGACGATTTTGTCTTGTGTCGCGGAGACTCGACTCCTTCCTACAATTTGGTTGTTGTTATCGATGACGCTGAAATGGGTGTAACAGAAGTTGTGCGGGGGGATGATCTACTTCCAAGTACTCCACGTCAGGTCTATTTGTCGGAGCTGCTGGGAATCCAATCTCCTACCTACGCGCATGTTCCTCTTGTTTTGAACGAATCGGGTAACCGGCTAGCAAAACGGGATGGGGCTGTAACTCTTAGCGATCGTTTGATGCTCGGGGAATCAGAACTAGATGTCTTAAACCATTTACTCTCCAGTCTTGCGATTCCCAACATCGGGTCGTTTCAGGAACTACATGAGGTCGTCCAAGATTTCGAGCCACGTAACTTACCAACCTCGGCGTGGGTGTTCGATCTGTAGAACCGAGAGCAGCTATTTCCAGGGTTCAACGACAATTTTCGCGTGTACTTCAGGGTCATTCAGATCATCAAACGCTTGAGCTACTCCATCTAGACCAACTCGACCGGTAATCAGTTGATCTACGACAAGTTCACCTTCGCTGATACCTCGCAAAGTGTCTGCAAATTCATGTTGGGTATACCCCAAGACAAACTGAATATTTATTTCTTTTCCGATTCCAGTTAAGGGCCGGAAGCTGTCCTGTTCCATGCACACGCCTACAACTACCACCCGGGTGTCTCTCATCGAACCGTGCATGATCTGATCGATAACGCCAGGAACTCCAACACATTCGAAGACAACTCCTGGTTTAGGTCCCACTTGGCGCAGTCGCAGCGTGGGGTCATTGCGATCTACACCTTCAGGCCATGCTGCGTCTTGCCAACTTTCGTATGGTGATTCAGCCGCGGGATCAATGATTTCATCAGCGCCCATCCACTCCGCTAATTCTCGGCGCCTGGGAGAAAAATCTGCGGCTAACACAGGGCCTAAGCCTTTTTGTTTCAGGGCAGCTATGACTGCTAGTCCGACCGGTCCACAACCGATGACAAGACAAACATCGTCGTCGGTGACACTGGACTTTTCTACAGCGTGGCGACCCACAGCCATAGGTTCAGTCAATGCAGCTTCGGCAGCGGACAGTCCATTTCGAACAGGCAAAAGCAGCTGAGACGACAGCAACATGTGTTCCGCATAGCCACCGGGAAACTCGTTGGAGTATCCGATGGTGTGAATGCCGTCGGATCGAACGAGCACAGGCATTGAGCAAACGATGTCTCCGCTCGTTAAGTGTTCCGGTACGCCGCTTCCTACTTCCAAGATTTCCGCACAAAATTCGTGACCCATGATCAAGTCTTTACTTGCGTCATATACCAAGGGCCCGCCAGTTTCTTTTTGGCTCTTGACCATCTCATGGCCGTGACGAAGCGCGTGCAGGTCACTCCCGCAAATCCCGCAAGCAAGGGTCTTGACCAAGACTTCACCAGCGGATGGAACTAGATCTTCTGCCGTGTCAACAACGATTTTCCCTTGTCGAGTGAATGCTGCTCTCATAGGTTCCTCTTCGTAAACGGTGCCGTGTTAGCAGGTTGGCCAGTAAGACAAAGGTCTCGCTTCGGGCGGCGGAACTGCTCGATGGGCAAGCATTTCTAGATCGTGAGCAAGCACGCCGCGAGTGTCACCTGGGTCAATAATTTCATCGATTCTCATGGTGCCTGCGGCTTCGTATGGGTTTGTTGATTCGCCGACTTCGCGGACTAGCTCAAGCCGCTCAGCTTCTCGGGCGTTCTCATCTTCGATTCGAGCGAGTTTCGATCCGAAGGCAACATTTACTCCAACTTCGGGATCCATGAAGCCAATTTCTGCGCCTGGCCAGCTATAGACCCCCAGAGCTGGCATCTGAGAGCCATTCATTGCTTGCCACGCTAAGCCAAAAGCTTTGCGAATACAGACCGTCAATGTAGGGGCTGAACAGTTTTGAAGCGCGTGCATCATTCTCATCCCCCAATGAAGCATAAGTTCATGCTCGACCCGTTCTCCGACCATGAACCCGGGAACGTCAGCCAAGAAAATGATGGGAATGTTGTAAGAATCGCAGACGGTGGCCAATCGGATGATCTTGTGACAAGCCTGTGGGTCAAGGGTGCCTGCTCCAAACATCGGATTATTAGCAATCACGCCAACAGAGAATCCGTTGAGGCGCGCCAAGCCACATACGACATTGCGAGCGTATAGAGGCTGCAATTCGAGCATTGAATCTGGGTCGACGATCCGTTGCACGACTCGACGCATGTCGTACCCACGCGTCCTCTTGCTAGGGACCATATCCCCTAACTCAGGGTCGTGGTCGAGACTGCCAACTGGTTCAACGCGAGGAGCTGGTTCCCAAGCATTATTTGGCAGATATGACAACCATCTCTTGATCGCCTCGTATCCCTCTTCATCGGTTTCCACCCCGAGGTCTATCTGGCCCGTCTTTCTTGCGTGAACGTCTACCCCTCCAACGTCTTCGAATGAGATCACTTCTCCGGTGGCTATTTCGAAAACCTTCGGCGATGTCACGGCAAGACATGACCCGCGAACCATAACTACATAGTCAGAGAGTGCCGAAAGGAATGAGGAACCTCCGAAAGATTGGCCGGTGACCATTGTCGCCATCGGTACTCGGTGTTGTCGCTTTGCTAGTTCGAAAAGTCCGCCCGGCTCACTGATACCTTCCGCTCCCATTGTGTCCGGTATGCGGGCTCCACCTGTCTCACCAAAGTGAACGATGGGTATACCCATGGCCATAGCTCGCTCGTATAGGCGGTGCTCCTTCCGTGTCCCAACTATCGAACTAGATCCCCGATAGACGGTGATGTCATCGCCAAATACTGCTACGGGTCGCCCGTTAACTGTGCCGTGCCCGCCAATTTTGCCGTCCCCAGGAGTTTTCTCTCGTTCTTCGAGCCTGATCGAGCGGCTGAAAGTCCCAATTTCCCTAAATGAGTCCGTGTCAAGAAAGTCCTCAATGTGTTGACGGATGGTTCGATCTCCCTCATCTGCCATCTTCGCGACTTTGTCTGCGCCTCCCATTTCGTTTCGTACACGATCTGCACGGGCGTGTAGTTCGGTGATGCGATCGGAACCGGTCATGATGCAGCCTCCTTGTCGTAGTCAGCAATGAGCTGCGAATACAGCTCTTCGAGTTGCTCAGGTGGTCGCGCTGGAACCATTACCTGTGTTACTCCAGCCTCTACAAGCTGGTCCAGATGTCCGCGATCGCCATTTGATGACGTCCAGAGTTCTATTTTCGAGGGGTCGCGACCAGATTTTTCTGCGTGTTGACGAGCAAGCGAGTGCAAAGAGACGAGCGTCTCAACCGGGCGCTCAGCGGGGAAAAAAACGTCCCCGAGTTCGCCAGCTCGCTGAGCGGCTCGATCTGAATGGCCTCCTACCAGAATAGGTATCGGCTGCTGAGTTGGCTTGGGTTGGCAATAAACGGGAGCGAAATCTACAAAGTCGCCGTGAAACTCTGCTTCAGTTTCAGACCACAGAACTTTCAACGCTCGCAAATACTCATCGGTTCGTGCCCCTCGCGCTTCGAAAGGAACACCTAACGCTTCAAACTCTTCGCGGAGCCACCCGACCCCTATCCCCAGATCAAGTCGCCCATCGCTAAGTCGGTCGAGACTCGCTATTTCTTTGGCCGCTATAAGGGGGTTGCGTTGCGGAAGGATAAGTATGCCTGTGGCAAGGCGAATTTTCGTCGTTGCTGCAGCGGCAAACGCCAGCCATATCAGAGGATCAGAATGGTCGAGCTGGCTAGCACCTTTGAAGAGTCGTCCCCCATCGTCGTAGGGATAGGTCGATGCGTATTCAAGAGGAACTACGGCATGTTCGACAGCCCAAATGGAATGAAAACCGACTTCCTCAGCCTTGCGGGCCAGCTCACCCGCGGCTGCGCCCTCTACGTTTCCCATCAGGTTCGCTGACATCAATCCGAATTTCATAGATAACTCTTTCGTGTTTTTTGGCGCCCGTCCTCAAGGATTCAATCAAGACCGAGGTGACAATCATTGCACCTATCAGGTCTTAGAGTCCTGGGACAATCACTCCATGCACTGGCGGGGGTGCATCGCCGTTCCCTGCCATGGTCGCTAAAAGGTCTGAAGTTTCGTCTAGCCCGACTTCTCGACGGCTGAATAGATCGAATGGGAATTTTCTTTGTTCCAGCAGATCTAGAGCCTTGCGGTAGACGGGGGCGTCAACTCCCAAGGCTCCTCTGACAGTGAGTTCTTTCCAAATAATTGCGTCTGCGTGAAGGTCTGGGGCGCCCTTTTGTCCTCGCACGCCCGCCATGACGATGGTGGCGTCGACAGCGCTTAGCCTTACTGCTTGACCAAATGCGGTCGGCGCGTTGGCGGTTACATCGACAACGACATCTGCTAGGCGACCTCCGGTAGCGTCTCTAAATTTTCGCGCTGGGTCTTCTTCTGCCACGTCTATAACTAGATCAGCGCCCATCGCTTCGGCCATCTCAAGTCGCGGGTGATCATTTGCTCCGTAACCCGTCACCGCTACGAATTCTGCACCTGCGTCTCGAGTTGCAACAAGGGCACACAGTCCCCTGATTCCTGGGCCTAGGACTGCGACGTAGTCACCGGGCTGGGTGTCAGGAATCTCAACTCCCCATTTGATCCCAGCTCCGAGTGGGTTAAATAAGGTGGCTTCGACGGCACTGAGTTCTTTGGGAACAGGCAAAACAAGCGAGTCTGAAGTCAGGTAGTGATGCGTGGAGTACCCGCCGTATAGGGATGGGTCCCGTTCAGTCGGAATCATGCCATACAGGTCAGTCTGGCCGTGTCGGACGCAGCGCCTGTAAATCCCGGTACGACATTGCTCACATTCCCCACAGGCTTGCCAGCACTCGACTGCTACTCGGTCGCCAACATCAACTTGCCATTTAGCAGCGGCGATTTCTCCTATCGATTCGATGGTGCCAACCGTTTCGTGGCCTGGGATCACTGGGTATGGGGCGGGTATGTGACCTGTATAAAGCTCGTGGTCGGTTCCACATAGTCCGCATGCCTCAACCTTGAGCACCGCATCTTCAGGGCCGACTTCGGGTACGGCGAATGTTTCGATTCGTAGGTCTTCGACTCCGTGTAAGACCGCTGCCGTCGCTTCACCCATAGGTTGAACGCTAGCGCTTCTGTGATCTTGGGTTTACTTGGACTCGTTAAGGAACTCCATAGCCTCTAAATCAACGACTTGGGAGGCGTGACGATTAGCCATGGTCACAAACATTTCATCCCCTCTGTCTGTTTGGCCAACAATCATCGAAGCAAGCATTGCCATGACGAACCCCGACCAAGAAAACCGTCTGTAGGCATCCCAAAACTCGTCAAAGGACAGCAGAGATGCTCTACCGGTGTCGACTAGCTCCTCAAAGTATCTAGATACGAGTCGTTGCTCATGAACACGTCTTGATTCTGGCTCAAACGCGGAGCCAACGAAGTATGCGACATCGTGTGCTCCGTGGCTATGGGTGATCGTTTGCCAATCAACCACAACCAATCTCGGAAGAATTGAGGCTCCGGGATCGGCGAACATCAAATTGTCTAGTCGGAAATCACCGTGTGCCAAGCTGACGGGACTCGGTAAACCAGCAAACCATTGTGCTGCGTTAGCAGCGAACCGGTTGCTCAGGTCAACTGCTTCCGCTGTCAAGTCGCTTCGATAGCGGTCAACAAAGGCGGGCTGTAGTAAATCAATCAGCGCAACGGTCTGCTCAACTTGTTCTGGGGTTCGCCTACTCAGCCATGCGAGTTCGGAAAGCTCCTCTTTGCCCCAATAAGTGCTGTGGAGCTTCGCCGCTTGTGAAAGAGCAAGAGTCGCGTCATCTGAGGTGCATCCTCCGAGTTGGTCTCCTTGCTTTCGCGGCGCAAGATCCTCCATGACTATGGCAACATCAGCGGTTCCTGGCACGAAGTCAACAAAGTGCGTGTATGGGACAGCTACCTCCAGCTTTGGAGCAAACATGCGATAGAACTCAGCCTCGCGTTCGTAGGTTCCCATCTGAATTCCAGTACTTCGGCTCTGGGGATCACTGGCTGCAAATTTGATTACGACGGTTGCGGGTCCCTGATCGTCTGACCAATTGAGGTGCGCTCGATAGTTCGCGCCTACTTGCCCAGTGCCAATCGCTTCAAGTTCACAATCAATACATTGACCTTCACGACCAAGCACGTACCCAACCCATTCTGGTGTAACTGCTTGGGGATCAAAAACTGGTGCGGGATCGAAACTCACCTCGTTATGTTGCCTCGCTATTGGTCCGATGTCACCACTTCATTCATCTTGATCGAATCAGTTCGTTGAAAGTAGGTGACGCGTTTGGCTCAGTTCCTTCTCAGTTCAACGACCAATCGGTGCATGATTGACGCACTTATATGCGTACGCTGCAGAGTATGCGTCTTACTTTCGGTTCGTCTGTCCTTGGGGTTGCTCTTTTGCTGTTGGGCTGCGGCAGTTCTAAAGATGACTCTGTTACCGAGAACTCTGACATGCCTGTCTCCACTACAACAGTCCAGTTGCAGAGTTCATCCTCAGATTCTTCTTTTTCTGATTTCGCGGAGGTCTCGTCCGGCGGCGAGAAGCCNTCGATAACTATTTCAGCAAACGCCAGTGAACCATCCGATCTTGTTATCAAGGACGTCGTACCGGGATCTGGAGAGGTCGTTGGAGCTGGGGACCTTATCGAAGTGAAGTATGTCGGGGTCCTGCTGGAAACTGGTGCGGAGTTTGATGCTAGTTGGGATCGCAACCAAACGTTTTTCGTTCCTATTGGAGTGGGTGCTGTAATCCCCGGGTGGGACCAAGGGCTTCTAGGAATGCGNGAAGGGGGCCGTCGACTTCTCGTCATTCCTCCCGATCTTGGTTACGGAGCTGCTGGTGCCGGGTCTGCTGTACCCGCTAATGCCACGCTTTTGTTTGCAGTAGATCTTGTTGGGATCGTCAACGTGTCTGTGCCAGCAATTCCTTCGGTTAGTGCCGTAGGGACTGAACTGGAANTNGAAGATCTGTTAGTCGGTGGCGGCGATGCTGTGGAACCCGGCGACACGGTTTCGGTTCACTACCTCGGAAGTCTCGTAGACGGAACAGTGTTCGATACTTCGTGGAACAGGGGACGACCCTTTACTACNCAAATTGGGGTTGGCATGGTGATCCAAGGCTGGGACCAAGGCATCATCGGTATGCGCGAAGGGGGTCGCAGGCTTTTGAAGGTTCCGAGTGATTTGGCGTACGGCGAGACCGGGGCCGGTTCATCTATTGGCCCTGATACCCCCTTGGTTTTNGTAGTCGATTTACTTCGCATACAGGGCTAGAGATTCGACATTATGCACAAGCATCTTTGACTGAGTAGCTTCGATGCCATGGATAACATCACTGTTGCTCGCAGCATGCGAGGTTCGTTAGGAATGTTGGCGATGGCGTGGCTGATGGCTCCCTCTACGCAGGAGAAAGCAGCCAAAGCCGGAATGGGTGACGGTCAGGGCGCCTACGCGGTAGGACGCTTAGGGGTTTTAGGTAACTGCCCAGTTGACAACGTCGTTGCCGCAGCGTTCTTTTGGAACCCCGACCACATGCGGTCAATGGTTGAGGAGGGTCGCGCTGCGTTCGATCCAATTGAGGGTGGCAAGGTGTACACAAAGATCTGCCAGGAGTACGGGACCCAGGCACTAGCTGACTTTGAAGGCAATGAGCGGCTGGGTGAGCTTCTTGAGCGCATTGTCAATCATGCTGCACCGCACGGCGCTCCGACGTTTGTTGGTTGGCGCGATCAAGAACTCCCAGACGAGATAGGTCCTGCTCGAACGTTCCAGCTGGCGCAATGCATGCGCGAGCTACGTTTTGGCCGACACGCAGTGGCTGTTCAGTCGCTGGGCATGGGCCCNCTTGAGGCCATTCTTAGCGGACCAGCGGGGGAATGGAACGCAGAATTTTTCGGTTGGCCAAAACCTTATCCAGACGTGTCTAACTTGGACTCAGCAAGAGAAGACATCGAAAGCCTCACTGATCAGCTTCATGCTCCTGATTTCGATTGCTTAAGCGACGATGAGAGAAACGAAGTCAGAGATCTTTCAAAGGCTGCTCGAGCACACGCAACCGAGCGAGCGGAAGCAGCCAATATTTAGCCAAGCAGATCGTCAATCAATGCCTGGTGTTCGCCGAGGTGGGGGGCGCGGGTAGCAGACCACGGCGTTTTGGAGAACTGGTATGGCGCTCCAGGATGTGTATAGCTGGCGTCACGTGTTTCATATTCGATTTTGTGAGGGAAACCCCGTTCGATGAAATGAGGGTCATCAATCATTTCGTCGGGCGAGTACACGATGCCGCATGCCATGCCACGCTGCTGAAGCCCCAGGAAAAGTTCATAAGCGGGCAGGTGCGCTCCTAAGAATTCAATTGCCTCGCGTCCCGCATGGAACACCTCTCCGGCCAGTGGATCTTCATCAAGTTCGAGCACCCCTATTCGCTCGTACTGGTCTCCAAGCTTCAAAATCTCGTACACCCCGCATTCTTCAGCCAAGCCAAGATCTTCAATCCAAGTTCTCAGTGCCTGGAATTCTTGCTTGTTCCTCGGGGGAACCCCGGTGTTNAACCACTTCCCATCAGCACATTGAATTTGAGTTGGCTCTGTCATGGTCGGAAGAGCATGACGNCCAGTCTGGCGCTCCACCTGTCTTTCGCCGTTCAACCACCACAGCGTCGCGAATTCAGTAGTCACATTTGCAGCACCCAACATTGAAACATCGATTAGTTGTCCTATGCCGGAACCTTCTCGCCATAGCAAGGCAGCAAGGATCGAGGGGACTGCATAGTGACAGGCCGTGTGGAAAGCCTGGTTGCCCCCTCCTCGGATCGGAGCGATCTGGTGATCGTCGTAGCCGCAGGACCAAACGGGTCCCCCTTCCGCTAACAATGTCAAATCAGTCGAGGGCGGGTCCGTTCCGTCTCTACCGTGATGGGTAATCGATGTCCAGATCAGTTCACTATTGGTGTCACNGAGTTGTTCCCAATCTAGGCCTAAAGCGTTAAGTCGCCCGATGGGTTCCGCTTCGATGACTACGTCAGAAGTAGCGACCAAGGATCTAAAGCTCTGAGCGCCAGATGAACTGTCGAGATCCAGTACCACTGACTTTTTTGAGGTGTTGTAATGCCACCAGTGCAAAGAGTTTTCGGTCCCGGCCTCATCGTCGGCGTATGGCTCCCACGATCGGGTCGCACAACCCTCTGGGGGTTCTACAACGATGACCTCNGCCCCCATATCAGCCAATAGCTTGCCGGCCAAAGCACACCGTTCAGACGTTAACTCGACGACCCTGTATCCAGATAGAACCGATTGAGAAGAAGCCGAAGGCATTTAGATAACCCCCTCTTCTGTGAGCGACGCTATTTCCTGTTCATCAAGGCCTAATAATTCTCCAAACACGTAACCGTTGTGTTCACCGAGACAGGCTGCTCCTCGCGTAACTGACCATGGCGTTTCGGACAAGGAGACTGGTAAACCCTCTACTCTTGATCGCCCTATTTCGGTGTGATCAACGGTGACCCATAAATCGATAGTTCTCTGATCAAACTCGATTCGTTCTTGTGGCTTGAGAACCGGAGCTGCGGGCACCCCTGCATCGACAAGCCGTTCAGCTATTTCGCGTCGGTTATGGGTGATAGCCCACTCAGCTAGCCGTTGTTCAAGTTCACTTTCGTCACGCAGGCGAACTTCTATTTGTTCCCAACGTTTTTCTGTCGACCACGGCTCTCCTATGACTTCCGACATAGCTTTCCAATCGTCGTCATTTCGCACAGCGATTGCTACCCATTCGTCCTCACCTCGGGTTTGCCAGATNCCGTGTGGNGCCATCTGCGGAGACTGTGATCGGTTGCTATTGGGCATTCCGGAACGTCNCATTGGCCTCTGGTTAACGGTCGCATCAAGTGTCGCGACACCATTCAATGTGCCGGCTGCTTCAATACAGGCAAGGTCAACCCATTGACCTTCGCCGGTGCGCTGTCTATGTAGCANACCCATAAGTATCGCTGTTGCCATGTAGTAGCCGCCGGTGTGATCCATAAACGAATATCCCCACCCCGCTGGTGGGAGATCAGGCAGACCTGAGGTATGAGTGAGTCCCGATACTGCCTGAGCAATGGGGCCCCATGACTTGAAAGGGCTNTAGGGTCCCGTTGCTCCGAAACCGTTATTTGAGACGTAGACGATGTCGTTTCGAATCTCACGCAAGCTCTCGTATCCGAAACCGAGGCGTTCCATTACTCCCGCTGCAAAGTTTTCAGTTACGGCATCACTCACTGCAACGAGTTCGCGGAGAAGTTCTTTAGCCCGAGGCTCTCTGAGGTTCAAAGTCACGCCTAGCTTGCCCGCGTTGTGATTGTTGAAGGCTCCCCCCGCTTCAAGTCCGCGCGCATCTCCGACCCATGGTGGAACTCCCCGCAGAATGTCCCACTTACCTCTGTGAACGGGGTCCTCAATGCGAATTACTTCTGCCCCAAAAGCGGCAAGAATTTTCGTTGCTCCAGCCCCAGCGAGTTGTCCGGTGAAGTCGCAAATGCGAACGTTCTCTAGCGCCTGAGCAACTGGCTTAGTCATTCTTGTTTTGCCGCCCATTCAGCGTAACCATGCACCCACATCCTCTGTGCCGGGGTTTCAGGAACTTTCATTCCTCGGGCGTCGGCTATTCGATCCATNGCGTCGTCAGGGTTCACATTTATTTGGGTGAGTGCTGTTGCGGCGATGGTCGAAGATCGGCCAATACCGCCACGACAATGAACGACAACTGTGCCTCCATCCTCTAAATCATTTACGACCTGAGAAATGGTTTCCAATGCGTCATCGAATGAGTCCAAAATTCCAAAGTCGGGTATTGGCAGACTTATGAATTCCATTCCGGCGGAGCGAACAGCCTCAGGTTCACCACTCAGACCAATACTCCCTGCTTCGTCGTCGGTAAGCAGCGAAACAACTGTTGTGACCTTTTCTTGCTGTAGATCCCAAATGTCTCGCTCCAACGAACTCCCACTTGGAGCTGGGGCTGTTGCCAACCGACCTGAAGGGCTGGCAATCCAGTAGAGACGCATCAGTCGTTCAACATTTCGCGTGCGCGGGTCTGGCATTCCTGCAGACGATTCTTTAACTCTTCTGTCCACAACTTCAGATCTGAACGTTTGGCTCTTTGGCCATCTGCCCCCTTCGGGGGGTCCATGATTTCTCCAACGACGACGGTCACTGGAACCCTTGACGGGAACTTCGACCCCGTCGGCATTGCCACCTCTGTACCAGCAATACCTACGGGCACTACAGGTGTGTTCGCCTTAGACGCCAACCACGCTGTCCCGTCATATATCTCTCCGATCGTGTCGCCGATCTGTCGGGTCCCTTCAGGAAAGACCAACATGCATTCGCCTGCATCAAGCATTTCTTTGGCGGCGCGCATGGCATCTAAGTCAGCTTCTCCTCGTCGAACAGGAAAAGATCCAAGTGAACGCATCGCCCATCCAGCGGCAGCAGGTCGAAATAGCGAATCTTTGCCCAGATATCGGACACGTCGATGGCTCGAACTGCCGATCAAGGGACCGTCAAGATTAGATCGGTGAGTTGGTGCAATGATCACTCCGCCGTTGACCTGAAGACGTTCTCGACCTTCAACTCTGAGCCGGAACCAACGAAACAAGAAGATTCTGACCGATCCGCGTACAGCCCTAAAAAACAGCTTTCCCATAAGACCGTCTGGTGAGAAAAGTGCTCTCATAGTCCGAGAAGCTAGCCGGTCAGAAATGACGGTACCTGTCTAACGACCCGCCAACCGCAATCACAACTACAGTGCAAGAGTCAATCAAATCCGAGGAGGTGCCACATGCCGGTTCCTACAGACATGGTCGGCGATCGGATAGGTCCAATACGACATGAAGTGGATGCGCGTTGGATCATGGCGTACGCAGCTGCACTCGGTGATACCCAAGACTGTTACTTTGACACCCGTCGTGAGAGCGGAATTGTCGCTCACCCAATGTTTGCTGTCTGTCCAGAGTGGCCGGTGATCGTTCAGGGAAGAGAGCTAGCAGATAAGTGGGGCATTACGCCCGAGGAAACCCGCCAATCGGTGCATGCAACTCATGATCTAACGGTTCACCGTTTACCTAAACCGGGCGATGTTTTAGATACCCACTTGACCTACACGGGGGTTGAGAACAAGAGCCCCGGTGCNTATACAACGATGAGAATCGAGACTTTTGATGCGAATGGTGACCGCGTGTTCACAACGCATCAAGGTGGCATGTATCTGGGGGTNCCTGCCGAGGGCGAAGATCGACCAGCANAGGATGATCCAGTCGTTCCTGAACTNGGACCGTTACCTACGAACCCCGTAGCAGAGGTACCAGTTGCTGTAGCCCAAGGAGCTGCTCATACTTACACCGAATCGGCAAGAATTTGGAACCCTATACACACTGATGCGTCCGTAGCTNAGGCTGCTGGTTTACCAGCAATCATTCTGCATGGAACCGCCACCTTGGCACTCGGCGTGAGTGCCACTATCTCCACGGTTGCTGAAGGTAACCCCGAGCGCGTCCGTCGTATTAGAGGACGGATGGCGTCGATGGTGCTTATGCCGTCGACTGTCACGGTGCGAGTTCTAGATGTGACGCCAGTTGATGGTCAGGATGTAGCGCGCTTTGAGGTTCTCACCGAAGATGGAGGACCTGCTATTAATCAAGGGCTTGTCTTCTTCGACCAAGATTGAGTCGCTGCTAGCCGTCCACGTGCTGAGCGAAGTGTTCCAAGGTGCGCTCTAAGGCAAGTGCAGCGGAGGATTCTTCATAGCTTCCCCGAGCNTCACAGTTGAAGCCATGGCCCGCTTCTTCGTATATATGAACATCTATGTGAGACCAGCGCTGGGCTATCGCGTGAACGTTCTCGAGCGGAATACCTGCGTCTTCTGCCCCGAAGTGAAGCATNAGGGGCACTCTTGGTTCTTCTTCGATGTGGGGCATGATCTGGCCGCCGTAATACCCCGATGCTGCCGAAATCTTGTCCGATAGCCGTGCGGCAGCTACGTAGCAGATCGAACCACCCCAACAATAACCAACTATGCCTACCCCACCCNGNTGCGGATAATGGCCAATCGTTGCTTCGATGTCCATCATCACTTGATCCATTGAGAGATCTTCGAACGCAATTTTACGTCCCACCTCAATGCCCTCTTCGTCGTAATTCAACTCAACGTTCTTTTNAACACGATCAAAGAGTGATGGGGCGACCGCCATGTAGCCGAGTTCCGCNTAGCGGTCGGCCACGCTGCGAATGTGTTCATTCACCCCAAAAATTTCTTGNACTACGACCACAAGNCCCTTTGTGNNGNNNGAANNNNGNGNNNNGATNAACANCGAATTNGTGGCCATCGGCAGCAGTAACAGTGGTCATAATTATCCGAGTCCCATAAATCGCCTGGCGTTGGTGTACACAACTTCTGATCGTAGGTCGTTTCTCCCAATTCTCTCGAAAGTCTCGTCAAGCTCCGCTAACGCCCCGGGATATGTGCAGTCGTAATGGGGGTAATCGGAACCCCAAACAACGGTATGGGCCAGACCCATGTCAGCTAGCTGGGCGAAAGCCTCCCCCTCNCCGGCCTCCATCGTCACAAAGCATTGCTCGGAGAAGATTTCAGTTGGTTCTCGTTTCAACCTGGGCACCAGATGGCCCATCGACTCTTTGTGTTCGTCTAATCGGTCCAACCAATAAGGGAGCCAACCTAACCCGGACTCAAAGAAGCCCACTCTCAAACGAGGATGATCGTCAAGAATTCCACTCGCCACAATCTCCATCACCGACGCCATCTGTTCAAACGGATGGCACACCATGTGGACGTAGAATTGGTTGCTGTAGCGAGTTTTAGCGAAGCTGGTCATATCAGAACCAAAGCTGCCGTGAATAGCGATAGTCATGTCATGGTCTTCAGCTGCAGACCAAACTCGATCTATCTCTTCGGAAAACAACTCAAGACCGTTGTAACGCTCAGGCCGGAACGTCATTCCAGTGAGTCCTGCTTCCGCACAGAACTCAATTTCGGCGACGGCATGATCAACCGACTGTAAGGGCGTTACCCCGACTCCATACAGTCGATCGGGGTTCTCTGACACAAAGTCCGACATCCATCGGTTGTAACCGCGAGCATTCGCAGCCGCCACTTCCGGGTCCGCAATATCACCGGACAGGAGGTGAAGTGAAGGAAACATAAGGGCTGCGGCGAGACCTTCTTCATCCATCACTTTGATCCGTTCACCTGGGTCATAGCTACCAGGGACAATGTCATCCCAGGTGACTTCGGTGCCGTATGCGTTGGGAATACACGCAGGTGCGCATGCTGTGCCAATGTCAGAGTTCTCGATAAATATGCTGTCCAATTTCCCAACTGAACGACATTGCATCACCATTTCTCGGAATTTCGGATCCGTGTACTCCTGCCATACAGATGTTGGCTCAGCTATGTGCGCGTCAGCGTCATACACCGGCACGGTCCCGTTCGATGCATACGGTTCTTCAGTAACTAGTGGTGCCCCCATGACNCTATTCTTGCTTAGAAATGGTCGACAATGCTCATTGGGTTGCGTGAAGGGTCCTTAATCCGTGACTCAATGCGACCGGTGTGACCGACAGATGGGTTTCTTTGGGAAAAATCTGCCAATGAAGCTCCAAGTCGTCATAGTCCCGTGAAGCGAGTTGGTCATAGAACTCTTGATGGGGTGACAGTTCGTCTGTCTCTAGTTCGCCCTTGGACATAAATACGTGTGCTTTAAGCCTTTCGCCGCTGTCATATCGCTCTTGCTCGCGACGAAACATGACTTGGTCATCCCACCAGACTGATGGGCTAGCGAGCAGATAGTGGTCAAACATTTGAGGGCTTTCGAAGAGAACATGTACTCCGAAAAGTGCACTAAAGGAGTGCCCAATAAAGGTGCTTTCTGAGATCCGGTATCGCGACTTTAAAAATGGAATAACTTCTTTTTGGATCCACACACGAAACGCCTCTGCGCCGCCGAGTTGTTCCCCGGGCACTCGAACACCGGTAAGCGCAGGCGCGTCAACAGCGGTCGTAGTGAAGTCCATCGCTCGGAGTTGGATCACATCCCGGTACGACGCCTCGTCGTGGGCAACACCAACGACAATCGCTTTGGGGAGATCTTTAGTGGGTGCCAAAAGTCGGACGGTGTCCACCACTGTTCCGTAGGTCCACATGGCGTCGAAACACAGATAGAGCGGGTGGGTCTGATCCCCCTCCGGATCGTAAGTCGGGGGTAGGTCAACCCACAGGACATAGTTTCGCTCAACGTCGGATCTAACCATTCGGTGGGTCGTCGGGAGCCATGGAGACTCTTGTGTTTCGCTGCTCACGGCTGCAAGTTTGGCTGATGATTTTGCAACGCGCTTGCTCTCGGCCGCTGTTTCACCTAGGAATCGAAGATTGAAGAAAGTGTTTAAAGGGAGAACAGAGTGTCAGTACTCCAATCTCACATAGATACCAACGCNGATTGGTTTGAAAAAAACNGCGACGACATGCTGGAACAGCTCGCAATCATCGATGANTTNCANGATGAGGCAGCCGCNGGCGGNGGNNCNGCCGCNATNGANAGAATGCGCAGNCGCGACAAAATGCCCGTNCGCGAGCGNATCCAAATGGTGCTCGATACAGACTCACCNTTTTTCGAGATCAGTTCNCTTGCTGGCTACTGCACTAACTATGCNGTCGGCGGCGGCCTGGTTATGGGCATCGGCGTAATTGANGGTGTNGAGTGNGTAATNGAAGGAAACGATCCNACTGTTTTGGGTGGCGCTATGACCCAGGTAGCTGGACGAAAGTTAATGCGCGCTATCCAAATCGCTCGCGAAAATCGGATGCCCTACATTCAGTTCGTTGAGTCCGCTGGCGGTGACCTACGAGGAGATGATGACCCAGAACGACAGATGATCGAACAAAGCGATCATTTCTCAGAGTCAGGCAGGCTCTTTTATGACGTCACTGAGTTATCGAAGCTGCGAATTCCATCGGTTGCGGTGGTGTTCGGTAGCTCAACCGCTGGCGGCGCTTACCAACCCGGAATGAGTGACTACAACATCTTTGTTCGCAACCAATCCAAGGTGTTTCTAGGGGGTCCCCCACTTGTCAAGATGGCGACTGGAGAGGATAGCGACGACGAAACTCTCGGCGGTGCACAAATGCATGCTGAAATCTCCGGTCTCGCAGATTACCTCGCAGAAGACGAAGCTGAAGCGCTTCGCATGTGCCGCGAGGTGGTCAAACATCTGAATTGGCGAAAACTCGGTCCTGCTCCCTCAATGCCTAACGATCCACCTGTACACAATCCAGAAGAGTTGTTGGGATTGATGCCCCGAGATCTTCAGGCCCTTATCGACTGTCGGGAGGTAATCGCCCGGATAGTTGACGGTTCGCGTTTCGAGGAATTCAAAGCACGTTATGGGACAACGCTGATTTGCGGCTGGGCGTCAATCCATGGCTACCCCGTCGGTCTTATTGGCAACAATGGGCCTTTGTTTAGCGAAAGCAGCGAAAAAGCCGCTCAATTTATTCAACTCTGCAATCAGCAGGACATCCCTCTCGTCTTTCTCCAAAACATCACTGGCTACATGGTCGGCAAAGACTTCGAACATTCAGGGATCGTCAAAAACGGATCAAAGATGATCAATGCCGTTTCCAACTCAATGGTTCCTCATATCACTGTGATCTTGGGAAACAGCTACGGGGCTGGCAACTACGGGATGTCGGGGAGAGCTTTTAATACTCGATTCACTTATCTGTGGCCAACTGCGAAAATCGCGATTATGGGTCCTAAACAAATAGCTGGTGTGATGTCATTAGTCCGGCGAGGACAGGCCGCCCGCAAGGGACTCGAATTCGATGAGGAAGCGGATCGCAAAATCACCGAATCGGTTGAGCACTATCACGAACTGAAGTCCCTCGCTTTGTATTCCTCGGGGCGGGTGACAGACGATGGGATCATCGACCCCCGCGACACACGCGATGTCATAGCGATGTCGCTCTCTGCATGCAGCAACAACAAAATTGAGGGCGCCGAGGGCTTCGGCGTCTTCCGAATGTGAGGGGCGCTTAATGACGATCAAACGACTCTTAGTCGCAAATCGTGGCGAAATCGCTCGAAGGGTATTTCGTACAGCAAAAGAAATGGGCATATTCACTGTTGCCGTCTATTCCGACGGGGATAGCGATGCTCCATTTGTTAAAGACGCGGATTTAGCTATAGCTCTCGGCGGCACCACCGCAACTGAGTCGTACTTGAACACCGCAAAGATTCTCGAGGCCGCTAAGTCCGTAGGGGCCGACGCCATACACCCGGGATACGGATTTCTTTCAGAAAATGCCGAGTTCGCGCAAGCGGTCTCAGATGCAGAGATCACTTGGATCGGTCCCCCTCCAGCAGCTATCGCCGCAATGGGCGACAAGCTAGCGGCGAAGGAAACCATGGTTGGTGCAGCAGTGCCCACGCTTCCATCTGTCGAAGTGACCGATTCAACCGACATTGGAGCAGTCGGTCAGGAGATCGGCTTTCCGCTACTAGTGAAGGCTAGTGCTGGCGGCGGCGGCAAAGGCATGAGGGTTGTAGACAACGACGCCGACTTAGAAGACGCAATAAGCGGAGCCAAGCGTGAAGCTTTGGGGGCATTCGGAAACGACACCGTGTTTCTGGAACGCTATTTGCCCACTCCCAGACACGTTGAGATTCAAGTACTGGGGGATCAGCACGGCACAGTGTTGCATTGCTTCGAACGAGAATGCTCTATTCAACGCCGGCACCAAAAAGTGATTGAGGAAGCACCATCACCGGTGCTGTCTGAGGCTTTAAGAGACCAAATGGGTCAAGCTGCGGTCGCAGCGGTTCAAGCGATTGGCTACGAGTCAGCGGGGACTGTCGAGTTTTTGCTCGATGGGAGTGGTGACGAAGCAGAATTTTTCTTTCTTGAGGTCAACACTCGACTGCAAGTCGAACACCCAGTCACAGAGGCAATAACAGGATTAGATCTTGTGCGGGAACAAATCCGTATCGCCAACGGCGAACCCTTGGGCTACGAACAATCCGATTTAAGTATTTCGGGTCACTCGATTGAGGTTCGTCTTTACGCTGAAGACCCGTCTAACGATTTTCTACCAGCCACCGGATGCGTTGATATTTGGCAACCAGTGGCGGGTCCTGCCGTAAGGTACGACTCAGGCATCGAATCCGGCTCAGAGGTTTCAGTCGAGTTTGATCCCATGTTGGCAAAGGTGATCTCACACGCGCCAACTCGCAGTGAGGCAGCTCTGAAGCTGGCGCTGGCGTTAGAACGAACACGTCTTCATGGTGTGGTAACAAACAGAGATTTTTTAGTTGCGACATTGCGGCATGAAGAATTTCTCGCTGGGAACACAACAACAGATTTCATTTCTCGCGTAGACATTCCTGGGCAGAGGGTTCCCGGCGAGTGTGAACTCGAGGACGCGTCTATAGCAGTCGCTCTGGTTTCACAGCAGCTAAATCGTGACAGCGCTACCTCGTTGGAGTTCATGCCGTCCGGGTTTCGGAATAGTTCAATGCCCAGCCAACAAATGCTGTTAGTGCACGATGATCGCGAAATACAAGTGAATTACAGGCCGAAACGTGATGGCTCATTTGAGGTACGCATCGGAGATGCGGAGGAAACAAAATCTGCGCGCCTTATAGCTCTGGACGATGACTATTTCGAAATTCAGTTAGATGAGGTACGCGCTGCTGGGCATGCTGCGAAATTCGGGAATCGGTGGTGTGTTGATATTCCGGCCGGCAGTCTTAATTTCGTTGAGAAAAGTCGTTTTCCTGAGCCTGACAGCGCCGATGTCGAGGGCGGCTTAACGGCCCCCATGCCCGGCAAGATTCTGGCAATAGAGATCAGTGAAGGTGATTCTGTTACCGCCGGACAGTTGTTGGTTCTGATGGAGGCGATGAAAATGGAACATCAAATTGTCGCCGCTTTTGACGGATCGGTGAGCGAGGTGCGGGTGACGGTCGGCGACCAAGTGGATAACGGCGAACTTCTTGTCGTAATTGCGTCTGATGACACGTAGCTAGTAGGGCTAGTCGAATTTTCGACAAAGCGCACATGGGATGGATCTTCAACGATTCCCATCAAATCCACCCACGAATTGGGCCATTTTATGCGGTTCATCCTTCTCCGGCCGAGGTCTATTCGGCCAATACGCTGTTGGGTCGCCGTCGCGCACATGAACAGCGCTGTGCGCCCAACTCTCTGCACCTGATGCGACTTTGACGTCGGCAGCTAAATATCGCAACGCTATTCCGCATCGACGGCGGTCGCTCAAATTTGGTGGCGATCCATGCAACAACAAGTCAGTATGCAGAGACACTTCGCCAGCTTGGAGTTCGTTGAGTACCACGTCGTCATAGTCTTCGTGATTGACCACTCTCCGGTTGAGGACCACTGAACCGTCCAACGGCAGTTCGGTATGGGCAAGATCGCCACTGAGATGACTGCCGGGAACAAATTGCATGGCTCCGTTACCTTCATCGACATCGTCTACGGCAAGCCAAACGGTCAGTGATTTCGCGGGAGTAAACGGCCAATAGTTAGCATCTTGATGCAACGGGACTGTCATTCCGTCACCAGGAAGTTTGCAAAAGAGGTGCGTACTCCAACACACCAATTCCGAACCCAAAATATCGGTGACATAGTCCACGAGAAGCGAAGTGTGGATTAGTTCCCATAACGGTTGGCACACCTGATGATATTGGTTGATCGAATAGCTATTTCTTCGATCGTCAGCCGAGACGACTTCTGGTATCAGCCAGTCGAGGTATTGGCGAAGTTGCCCGACTTCAGCTGCCGGTAGTCCCGGGAGTGGAGATAAGTAGCCGGCTAGATTGAACTCATCGATTTGTCTCGCCGTTAAAGCTGTGAGGTTGTCGGGCGCCGCAGGGTGAAAACCAAACTCACGTTTAACATCACCGAACCGAAACAAGTCTTCGCCGCGCATGTTGTCACCCTAGGTCGTTCATATCTCGCGCAGGTATTTCTAGTCTTGATAGCTGAGCACAATCGATCGCTAGGAGATCTCAACAGTTCGCTTTGAGTCGCGCGGGTACACAAAACAGAACAACATTGCCTGCACAAAGAAACAGAGAACACCGACCATCCATACTCTTCGCATTGCTTCCAGCGCAGTGCTCCCAACATCGGGATCTCCCACCAAGGTGATGGCTAACCCAGCTCCTATTGCAATACTCAGCTGAAAGACGGTGGTTCGGCCGGCGCCCGCCATACCAAAACGCTGGGATGGGATCTCTGACATTGATGCTCCCACCAGCATGGCGAAGCTACATCCAGCGGCAACACCCATCACTAAGTTCGGAAGCAGTAAGCCCATAAAGAAGCTCGGCGTTGATCCGGTGTAGCCGAAATGCAGCAAAAGCCCACCAACGCCGGCGATACCTCCTACTACGAGGATGCGTTGAGGACCGATACGATCTGCGAGGCGACCATTAGTTACTGATAGCACGGTGGACACAATTGGTCCTGGTGCGATCGCAAATCCTGATTGCAGAACTGACCATCCCCAGGTCTCTTGGATGAATTCAGGCAGAACGATGATCCAGCTAAAGAAGGCCACTAGGAAGAACACAGATCCAATGTTGGCCACAGCGTATGTACGTATTCCAAAGAGCCGCAGATCAAACAATGGCTCCGTGTGTGATAGCGACCGTCGGAAAAAAGTCGCCAACATCAGCACACCAACAACGACAGAACACATAGTTGCCGGGGCGGTCCACCCCCAGCTGCCACCTTGAACCAAAGCCAATAGAAGCACTCCGATGCCTAACGACGCCATGGGAACACTGACGAGGTCTACTCTGTCGCTTACTTCTGAGCTCCTGCTTTCGATGAGCCAACTACGGCCCGCGATCAAAGCTAATAACGCCACGGGAACATTGATAAGGAAAACAGAACGCCATCCGAATCCTTCGATGAGGAGGGCTCCAAGAGATGGTGCTAAAGCTGCCGCTAAGCCACTGACCGCTCCCCATACTCCTATCGCCCTCATCCGTCGTTCTAGGGGAAACGCTGAGAGCAACAAGGCTAGGCCTGCCGGATATTGGGCGGCTCCTCCTATCGACTGAACAACTCTGGCACCGATCAAGAGCGCTGGCGAGGTGGCGAGGCCCGATAGCAAAGAGCCGAAAATAAACGCAACCAATCCCCATAGGAAAACTTTCTTTCGGCCGTACCGGTCGGCCATCCATCCTGCTGGCAGCAATAGTGAGGCAACGCCAATGTTGTACGCAGTTATGACCCACGACAGAGTGGCGGCTTCGGCACTCGGGAAAGCTTCTGAAATTTGGCTTCGAGCGATTGAAATAATCGTGATCTCCATGGCAACCATAAAGCCCACGAGCGACGTGATGAAAAGAGTTCTGCGCGCGCTTGACTCAGCTTGAACGCTCATGGTCTCTATCAGAGACCGGCTGCAGCGCGGTCAGCAGCGATCGCTGCGTCCATCTGGCTGAGCAAATCACCTCGTAAGGCTCGCACAGTTGACGCGTATGCCTTGGCGTCGAGTTGTTCAGCGAGGCCCTGAGCTACTTCAATCGCGCGAGCCGTTACTTGGTCTGATGCAGCTACTTCGTCTAGAAATCCTGCATCCACTGCACCGCGGCCATCAAATATCTGTGCGTTAGCTACAGCAATTTGTAAATAACGCTTCGAGAGCCGCTCGCTAGCGATCAGCAGTGCCCACTTGGGGAGGGTGAGCGCGATAGCGACCTCATTGAGCCCGATCTTGACTGGGCCATCTACTCCAACGCGATAGTCACAGCCACACAAAAGCAATGCGCCGGCCGCCACGGCATGCCCAGTGGACGCCGCTACGACCGGGACTGAAGCTCCATAAACTTGTCGGATAAAAGCCCCTCCAGCAGTTGTCATTTCTGTAATTGCTTTGGGGTCACCTGAATTAATTACGTCCAAATCAAACCCGGCAAAAAATATTTTGTCGTTTCCAGAGAGAACTACCGCTCCTATGTTGGGATCAGCTTCCGCTTGAGCTAACTCTTCACTGAGAGCTACTAAGAGCGGGGTCGAGAAGGCGTTGGCTCTGCCATCGTCAACGGAAATACAAAGAACGTTGTCGATTTGTTCGGTAGTCATCGATGGATGGGGCATAGCTGCGACCGTAGCGCCATTGTCATCTATTTGCAGTTAACTCACCTGCTGTTTTCGCTTCAAACTCCTGAATTACTAGGCTGACTCAATGCCGACCTTGATAAGCGATCTGGATTTGCCCACCGTCACAACAGATTTATCTCTTTCAGAGGCAGAACGACGCGAGCAACTTCACCAACTAGCTCAAGATCATTGGATCGCTAAGGTCGAACTTGGTTACGTGATCACTACCCACGACGACTGTGCCGCAATGCTCCGTGATCGTAAGTGGTTCAGCGCATTGTCTCTCATAGCACAGACCCAAAATTATGAAAGCGAAGAGTGGTCCAGCCGACCCCAGCGACCGAGCATCCTGTCGACGGAAGGCGACGACCATCAGCGAATACGGAGAATTGTCAGTCCAGCATTTACCCCCAAATCAGCAGACCGCTTGCGCCCTTTTATGAGAAGTGTCGTTAACGATCTACTCGATCCGATTTGTGAAGTGGGTCGTTCTGAATTTGTGGCCGACGTGTGCGAGCCATATCCCATTCCCATCATCTGCGAATTACTCGGCGCTCCTCGGGAGGATTGGGAGTTATTTAGCCGGTTGGCAGTTGACATTTTTAAGATATTCAACGGCAACCTAGCCGAAGACGCTCCAGCGATCATCGCCGCCAGCAACGAGATGGACGCGTACATGCTGGATTTGATCGCGGAACGAAGGTCTGCGCCGCGAGACGACTTGCTAAGCGATTTGATAAGCGCAGAGCAGGAAGGGGACCGACTTTCTACCGATGAGTTGCTTTCGATGGCAAATGCACTCTTATTAGCGGGTACCGATACAACACGAAATCAACTCGCTTGCGCCATCGCTCTCTTTGCACAACACCCGGAACAGTTTGAGTTAATGCGCTCCAACAGAGACTTGACTTCGCAGGCTGTAGAAGAGGTGATGCGATATCTGGGGGCTGTGCGTGGTACCGGTCGCTATGCGAGTGAGGAAATCATCTATCGGGACTTGATTTTCCCGCAGGGTACGCTCATCTTCCCTAACTTCGTTGCGGCGAATCATGATGCCCAAAAATTTGAGGAGCCACTGGCGTTCGACATCACTCGAGAGGGCGGCACTCCTCATTTAACATTCGGCAGCGGCATTCATTATTGTCTTGGGGCTTTTCTGGCTCGCGCCGAACTTCAGGAAGCTTTCTCCGTGATTGCCGATCGTCTACCCAATTTGCGCTTGGATGGCACAGTTATCTGGAAGCCTTTGCAGAATGGCATCTGGGGTCCTGAACGGCTACCAATTGCTTTCGACAGCGGCTACTAGAACTGAGTAACCGAACTGAAGTCAATGAGAGTGGCAACCTCCGCCACAGCAACCATTCCGGCCTGTCCATGTACCTGCTTCTCCTGAATCGACAGGAGCGAATGAACCAGCTGCAGATAGAAATGTTGTCAGTAGGCGTTTAGCGTCTGCATGTCCAGATGGACACGTAGCGGGTTCGCTGGACTCCGACATCGGCCGTCGCCTATCGAAGGTCTCTTCACATTTCTGACAGCGATAGGAGTAGACAGGCACGAGACAATCGTAGGGTTATGTCACCAACAACGCCAAAGTGGCGATGAGATGGGCGGGGGCCGTTCTGTGAACCAGAAAATCGACCCTACGAACGGACCCGAGTTGTTGTCTCTTGGTCGACGCGTTTCACCGTCAGTTTTTGCTGTTAGTGCCCCATTGCAAATGAGTTGGTCGAGGGTAATTCTCATCACTCTCGCAGGCGTGGTCTCGCACACTTTCGGTCGCAGCACAATGCCGCTTCTGCTGCCGGCGATTGCTGACGACTTGGGGTTAAGCGCTACGGCGTCAGGGGCTACGGGTTCAGTAAATATGGCCGCATATCTCTGCGGCGTCATTACCGTCACATATCTCGCGAGCCGCGTCGCACCGACAGTGTTATTGAAATGTGGTCTGTGGATAGTGCTCAGTGGACTCTTGTGTCTTGGAACCGCCCCAAACACCAATCAGTTAATGGTTGGGACAGCTCTGGCAGGTTTAGGTGGGGCTGGGATTTGGTTAACGATGCCGATCATCGCAACAGCGGATGTCCCTGTGTCACGGAGGGGTGCCGTAATGGGTTTGCTAACCGCAACTATGGCAGTCGGTTCAATAATCGTGCCCTTCGCAACTTCGACTCTTCGTAGTGTCATCAATGACGATGGGGCGTGGCGAGAAATGTGGCTTTTAGAAACCGCTTCAGCCGCAGTAATTCTGGCGATTCTCTATTTCGTGCTGCGGGGAGACGTCTCGACGCCTTTACCGTTGGGAGCAGGGATCAAAGCAGTCAACCGGTTGCAAGCTTGGAAGACCGCTGTTTTTTTCTATATGGCATTCGCGTTCGTTGCTGCCTCATGGTTCCAGTTCTTCGGTTTGTCGCTCGAAAACGATCATGGCATGTCACGAGAATTCACAACTCAGTTGTGGGCTCTGATGGGCATCGGTGGCGTAGTTGGTGCCGTCATATTCGGTCGGCTCAGCGATCGCTTGGGGCGTCCCAAAACAATGTGTTTGGTGACCGCAATTGGAGCATCCACGTGCCTTTTGGTTTTAGTCGGGAACACGTGGGCGGCGGCCCTCGCTGCCGTCCTATACGGGACAACAGGAATGGCAGTTCCTCCTTTGACCGCAGCATTTGTGCGCGATCAAGTAGCCGAGCAGGACTTCACAGCTGTTTTCGGGGCAATGACCATTTTCTACGGGCCAGCTTCGGTGCTCGGGCCGATTACAGGCGGCGTATTAGCTGATCTCACAGGTTCATATTTTTTTACCTACTCACTTTTGGCAATCGTCTTCGCATTCGCTGCAGTCGCGGCTTGGCAACTCCCTAACCTCGAGAGGTCTACGTAATAACTCAGCTTCTATTTCAAAGCGGACTCTTACTTCACGCGAGCAACAAATGTTCCTAGGATCTGCATCGTGAATGTTCGCAGCGAGTCAGTTCCTTTCTGGCCGGGGGGTCCAACTCCCCCGGAAGGAAGCCCCAATATTTTGATCGTGCTGTTCGACGATGTCGGATTTTCGGATTTTGGCTGTTACGGATCACCTATTGCTACCCCGACGATTGACCGTTTAGCTGCTGGCGGCCTTCGTTACACCGGCTTTCATACAACAGCTATGTGTTCGACGACCCGTGCCGCGTTGCTAACAGGACGAAACCATCATTCAGTTGGGGTTGGTTGTCTGGCAAATTTCGACAGCGGCTATCCCGGTTACCGAGGAAAGATCAGCANAGACGCCGGAACACTTGCGGAGATGTTGGGTTCATTCGGCTATAGGAACTACATGGTGGGTAAATGGCATGTCACGCCTTTGACGGAGTCGGGTCCTACGGGGCCTTTCGACGGCTGGCCGCTTGGCAGAGGATTTGACCGCTTCTACGGATTCTTAGATGCAGAGACTGACCACTATTCACCGGAGTTGGTTATCGACAACAGTCACATAGCAGCTCCCGGGAAATTCGAAACTGGGTATCACCTCACCGAAGACCTCTTTGATCAGGCAATCAAATTCATTGCATCGCACGAGGCGAGCCTGCCCGAAACACCATGGATGACCCTCATCGGGCTCGGNGCGTGCCACGCCCCGCATCAGGCGCCACAGGAGTTAATCGAACATTACGATCACGTTTTTCAGCACGGCTGGGACACTGAAAGATCTCAACGACTAGNGAAACAAATCGAGTTGGGAGTGGTGCCCAGAGGTACGGAATTACCAGCGAGAAACGACGCCGTCGAAGCCTGGGCGGATCTTGATGNAAGCACCCAGCGAGTAGCGATACGCCTCCAAGCGGCATACGCAGCCATGCTTCACCACGCGGATCAGCACCTTGCTCGGCTCGTAGCTCACTTAGAAGCTTCCGGCCAGCTCGATAATACGGTGATCATGGTTCTTTCCGACAATGGCGCGAGTCAAGAAGGAGGTCCGCTGGGCTTCGTGAATGCGATGGGTCCTTATAACGGACTACCCGAGTCCATGGAAGACAAACTGAACAGAATTGATGACATCGGGGGACCCGACACTCACTCAAATTTTCCTTGGGGATGGTCGATGGCAGCTAACACTCCGTTACGTCGCTATAAACAAAACACTCACGGCGGTGGGGTTAGGGATCCGCTGATTATCCATTGGCCGGAGAGAGTTACCGAACCGGGGCTGAGAGCACAGTTCTGCCACGCATGCGATCTTGTTCCAACTCTGCTCGACAGCATTGGGATTGATGCACCCGAAGTTATTAACGGGATCCCCCAAAAACCCATAGAAGGAGTGAGTTTCGCGTCTACTTTCGCAGATGCGAACGCAGTCACGGAAAAGCGGACCCAGTATTTCGAAATGTTTGGGCATCGGGGACTGATTCATGAGGGTTGGAAGGCGGTGGCCTATCACCCACCAGGAACTCCATACGAAGATGATGAATGGGAACTCTTTAATCTGGACGCTGATTTCAATGAAACCAACGACCTGTCAGCTTCAGAGCAGGGCCGNCTTAAAACCATGACTGATCTGTGGTGGGAACAAGCAACTTCGTATCAGGTGTTACCTCTCGATGATCGTTTTGCTGAACGATTCGCTGAGAACGCTGCGCGGCATTTGGGTCAGCGAACGTCTTTTACTTTCTGGGCGGGGATGGGTCACTTACCGAGCGATGTCGCTCCTGACCTCCGGAGCCGCAGCTANCGGCTAGATGCGTTAGTTGAGCCAACTCGTCCCGGCGTTTGTGGGGTACTGATTGCCCACGGCGATGCAACTTCTGGCTACAGCCTCTATATCGATAACGAAGGTCATCTTGTACATGATCTCAACATAGGGGGCAGCCATCAGATCGTTCGTTCACCTGAACCGGTTCCTGAGGGGTCGACTAGCTTGGGGTTTCATATGTCGCGCGCNCCTGAGGGACATCACGGGGTGGGGAGCTTGGTCGTTGATGGCAAGGCGATAGCGAGTCTAGAAACAGAGAATATTTTCTTCCTGATGATTTCGTGGTCGGGACTGGATGTAGGCATGGACAGGGGCACTGCGGTGTCGCACTACGAAACGCCAAATTCCTACACGGGCAAGTTAATCAAGGTCACAGTTGAACTCGACGAAGATCAGATTTTGGATGGCGAAGGAATCGGTCGTTCGGAAATGATGCGCGAATAGCCAATCATTCGCGGGTAAAGAGCAACTGAAACTCNATCACACCGTGATCGTCTACAGACAGGACGATGCTCGCCGAAGGAACCGCGACGTCATAATCAGAAAAAGTGACCCTTGTAGAACCCACCACAACAATCGTGTTGTTAACCAGTTGCGCATCGAGATCAACGTTTACGTCTCGAGTAATCGCATTGACGGTTAACTGACCTTCAGCCCGAACTGAAACTTTTGATCCGTCGATCTCGGAGAGTGCCAATGGCTGAGTCAGATTGAAAGTAGCGGTCGGATTTTGTTTGACGTTGAGGGCGTAGCGCGCCGCGCTATCTCGACGCGAATCGTTGGTGACGATCGATGACAGGTCGGCAGAAACCGAAACTGTTTGTATTTCACTTCCATCGATAAATAGTTCGCCAGTCACTTGATCGGTCCGGCCGACAGCTGTGACTGCGCCGATTTTTGCTAATTCTTCCTTGACTCTAAATCCGACAAATGAGCCAGTTGATTCCTCAAAACTGAAGCTGCCCGTTTCCGAGTCGACACGCCAAGCCCCATTTAAAGAACTGGGATCACTAGCAACGTCGTNGACCTCGGTTTGGTTTGCGGGTTCGTCACCAACATCCGTATTGGGTGTTTCTTGTTGCTGCACAGCNGCTACCGCGGCGTCCAGTGATACTTCCTCTGGGGCGGCTGATAGGACCCGCCAAACTCCGTAGGCTCCCATCGCCCCAATTACGACAACCAGCACGATGGTGGTGATAATTACTGCGCGTCGCTTCTGCAATTTCAATCCCTTAGCTCTAGGCGGAAACCCAACACCTCCACGGGCTGGCTTCCTCCAATCTCGTATCCGATTTCTGGGTANGGCTCAAATCCGAGTCGACGGTACAGCCGTTGAGCTGCCTTCATGTAATCCGTTGTATTGAGCAATAGCGCGGTCCGACCGTCGGCGCGAGCTCTGTCGATACACCAGCGGGTCAAGGCTTCTCCAATGCCATGACCTTGCATATTCGGGTCTGTCGCGAGCACTCTAAATCCCGCGCAATTTTTGGGGTTACCGGATTTCACTTCTTCTGAGTAATCGTCGTGATAGGCGAGACTTCCGACTATTTGTCCATCGGTGATCGCCACGATGATTTCAGAGCGGGCAGCTCGACCGGCCACGTCGCGCAACTCGGCCCCATACCAGCCCAAGTCGTCCGGGAGATCAACGCCCGCGAACAAAGGCCTGTAGGCCGCCATGGTGAGATTTGCCACTGTTTCATATTCAGAGTTTTGAGCTTCTCGTATCAACAGATTTGAAGTCATGAGGTCCCTTATGGCTTACCTGCACATCGGTGTCGGCGTCAACGAACGGTAGCGTCATATTGCAGTCTTCAAACTCTAAGGGAGCACTTGAAATGCCAAGTGAACCGTCTAAAGAACTCATTGCGCTTGACAATCCCCGTCCGGGTCGCGACTACGAGGTGCGTTGCGAAACACCTGAGCTCACTTGNTTGTGTCCAGTGACCGGCCAGCCCGACTTCGCAACGGTGACAATCACTTACATTCCCGATCAACACATAGTCGAATTGAAGTCCCTCAAGATGTATCTCTGGAGTTATCGAGATGAGGGCGTCCACCACGAGGGAATCACTAATCAGATTTTGGATGATTTAGTTGCCGCGATCGCACCCAAATCCATGAACGTCACAACGGAATGGTTAGTTCGTGGTGGAATCACCACAACNGTGACCGCGACACATGAGGTTTGAGAGAGTAAAGCTCATAACACCGATTTGATAGTCGTGACACGCAACTTATGCATCGAGCACGGTGGGTCCGTCACCTGGTTCAACTAGTGGAGGTTCGGTTGACCAAGGGAAGTTGATCCATTGATCGGTGTACTTCCAGACGTATTCACACTGAACAACCGAGCGCGACTTTTCGTATAACACTGCGGTACGAACTTCTGCGACTTCGTCGAGGCAGTGATCTCGGACTAGTGCCAGGGTGTGNCCAGTGTCGGCTACATCGTCAACGATGAGAACTTTGGTGTCTCGTAAATCAACTATGTCGACGTATGGCGGCAACACCACTGGGACATCAAGCCGCTCATCAACCCCTGTGTAGTACTCCACATTCATAACATAGAGATTCTTTACAGAAAGCGCGTATCCCAGCGAGCCTGCGACGAAAAGCCCGCCTCTGGCTATGGCGAGGATTATGTCGGGTCGGTATCCGTCGTTCGCCACCATTCCCGCCAGGGCGCGNGACGCCAGGCCATAGTTTTCCCAATCGAGAACTTCTCGCTGTTCATCACTCACGCACTGGAACTTACACCCGTATGGCCATTAATTCGTTGTAACCGGGCAACGATGTCACTATTGGCTTCGACGGCACTAACTTGGCCTAATGCCATTGCTGGCCCCTCAACACAAACTGGTACTGCGACATCTGTTGTCGCGTAACGGGACAGCTTTGCCCAGCGAGCTTTCAACCCTTACCGGACTNGAGCTAGAAGACGTACTAAACGCCCTTGATCATCTCCATCGAACCGATCTGGCGGCCCCGATGCCGCACACTCCCGGGTTAGGCGAAGGCCCTTGGGCACTTACCTCTCATGGGCGACAAGTCGGACCTTCACTAGCAAAAGGGGATGTGACTTCACAGGCGGATGACGCTGAGGGCGACCCCGCTGAGGGCTGGGGCTTTCCTTGGCGTCCGGTTAAGAAAGAGCCTCCCGTTTATGCCAGCAACGTTCCACGGCCAACCAGAGAAAATCGTAGAGCGGTGCGGCGGCCTCTGTTTCCAATCCAGGTACCGGATCAACCTCCGAGTCGTCCTCGCTGGGGGCTCATGGCTCTGGCTTCTCTGGTCACCGTTATCGGTGTCGTATTCATGCTGGTCACGATCCGCCAAGTGGAGATCGAGATTGGCGGTATCGAAGATGGAGTGGCACTACAACCCAGTTCGATCGAAGGAGCGGAAATCTCATTTACAGTGAGTGGAGCAAACGCTCGCTCAGCTCAACTGCTTCTCGATGACTTCCCCGTTAGCGGAGTTCAACGTTACGGCAACCGAATTATCTGGGTTGTACCGCCGCTGACAGAGGGTGATCATTCTCTGGAACTAGTTGTGGACCGCCGCTTATACGGAACAACATCTCGCGCTATCGGCTTCAGTGTCGATGGCACTCCTCCTCTAATCGGATTACCAGATGTTTTAGAGCCAGTTCCTATGGATGAGCCCGTTACGATCGCCGGGACTTCAGAACCAGGAGCAACTCTTGTTGTTGGTGGGGTACCAATCGAAACCCGAGACGGCTCGTTTGTTCTCGAACTCGAGGAACCTCCAGCGGGTCCCGTCTCTGTATTGGCTATAGACCGCGCCGGGAACACCAGCACCTTCAACATGATCATCCCGATCGCCTATCCGAGAACTCAAGGCGTTCATGTGAGCGCAGCAGCTTGGGCTCATACCGGCCTTAAGAACTCCGTGTTGGAACTAATTCGGGCGGGGAAAGTAACCGCCGTCGAAATCAGCCTCAAAAATGAGAGCGGAGTTGTTGGTTATAACAGCGACATACCTCTGGCGATCGATAGCGGAGCTGCAGACAATCTGTTTAACCTACGCGAGGCCATCGAAGAACTGCATGCTTTGGATGTTCGAGTCATAGGCCGCATCGTCGCGTTTCGGGATCCCATTCTCGCCAAATACGCCTGGGCTAAGGGTGACCAAGATTGGGTGATACAGACTTCAGATGGAAGACCATTGAGCAAATACGGTGGCTTCACTAATTTTCAAAATCCCGGCGTCCAGCAGTACAACCTTGACATCGCTAGGGAAGCGGCGGAAGCAGGAATCGATGATGTGCTTTGGGACTATATGCGTAGACCCGAAGGCCGGCTTGACGGTATGTACATACCCGGGGTCGGTCTTGACGATCCCTCGCCAGTAATCGTTGACTTCCTCCGCCAGTCGCAGTCGATTTTGAGGGAGTTTGGAGTATTCCAAGGCGTTTCGGTTTTTGGTATTTCAGCGACCCGAGGTGAGTACATCGCTCAGGACGTAGCGGGAATGGCTCAGTATGTCGATTACGTCTCACCAATGATTTACCCATCTCATTGGTCGCGCGGCGAATATGGTGTCGCTCATCCCGAAGCGCAGCCATACGACATTACTCGGGCATCTTTAGCCGATTTCCAACGGGTGCTCGACGGAACCAACACCGCGTTGGTCCCCTGGCTCCAAGATTTCTCAATGAGGGTGCCTTACGGGCCGGCTGAAGTAAAAGCGCAAATAGATGCAGCTGCGTCGTTAGGAATTTATGACTGGTTGCTGTGGGATCCAACGGTGACTTACACCTCGGAAGGCATAGTTGCAGCTAGAAGCTGAACAGTTGCAGCGATAGTCAGCTGCTTTCCAGGAAATGTTGCCGGAGTTTGTATTTTTGGACCTTGCCGCTTGGCGTCATGGGGAACTCGTCAACGATTACTAAGGCTTCCGGCCAAAACTGCCGAGTCATGCCTTGCGTTTCCAAGAAACTTGTGAGGTCTTCCAAAGTGGGCGGGCCGTCGGACGGAAGTACAAACGCACAACCGATTTCTCCCAAGCGATCGTCGGGTTTACCGACTATCGCTGCTCCTGTTATTTGGGGATGGCGCAAAAGGAGATCTTCAATTTCCTTTACCGGAATGTTTTCTCCACCCCGAATGATGATGTCTTTTGTGCGTCCGGTGATGCGGATGGACTCGTCGTCATTCATAACTGCGCGGTCTCCGGTTTGAAACCAAGTTCCATCCCACGATGAGTCGGTGAGAGCGCGACCCTGCACATATCCAGCAAATAGCAATGAGCCTTGGCACTGTAAGTCGCCTTCGGTTCCGATAATGGGCTCTCCTGATTCGTTCACAACGCGAACTTTGTTCCCAGGAAGCGCTCGACCGTCAGCTAGACGCATCGCTAGCGAATCAGATGGACGTCCTACAGTCAGCAGACCGCACTCGGTCATCCCCCAACCAGGCAGGACAACGCATGGCAGCCGAGCATCTGCATCCTCCAAGATTGGTTCTGGTACAGCCGCGCCCGCGCAAACAAACCGTTTCCAGCTAGACAGGTCACGACTCTCCACTGCTTCAACCGCTAGGACATCAGCCAAGAACGGCGTAGCGCCCATGGAAATTTGGATTTGGTGCTGTTCGATGAGATCAACAAACTCTGAGGGGTCCCATACGTCTTGCAATACGACGTGACCCCCTACCGTAAGGGGGGCGCGAATTCCGAATAGGTATCCCGTTTGATGCGCCAACGTCGAAGCCATATGAAAGATGTAGCCAGGCCCGTCCGCAGTTCCCCCAGGCGATGAGACTCCGTCACAAACCGCATCGACGAAACGATCAACTGCTGCGTTAAGTGTGTTCTGAGTGTGCATCACCCCTTTAGGTTGACCCGTCGTCCCCGATGTGAACATCACTTCACACACGTCATTCGTTCCAGGTCTAAGCAAATCAACGGCGGCTCTGTCATATGCAGAGAAGCGACCTTGCTCGAGGAGTTCATCCCAAGTCATTGCATCTACAACTGGTTGTTCGCCCACGGTGATGATCTCTTGTACCCACGGGCATCGCTCTCTAAGTTCCGTATGCATCGTTCCCAAGGCAAAGCCCCGAAATTCATTTGCTGTAATCACGACGCCCGGTCGAGCTAAGTCACTCATGACCAGAACTTCGTTAGTTCTGAAAATGGGGGCGACCGGGTTAATCACGCCGCCTATGCGTTCCACGGCCGCAACTGCCACTAGGAATTGATGCCAATTGGGTAGTTGAATTTGTACGACGACACCTGGCCGAACGCCCAGCTCTAGCAACCCTCGGCTGGCTTCGTCTACTTGGGTTGCTAGAACCGCCCAGGTGGTGGACCCAAATCGGTCTGTTACTGCGATTTGGTCACCGCGTTCTTCGGCCCAACGATCAATGATTGGATCAAACCATCGCTCTGACCACTCCCCTGTTGTAACCATTTCCGAAATTCGCATTTGGTTAAGTGTCGTTTCAAAAAAATTTTTCGATAACTCCATTGTCTGGGCTCCTTGGAGAGGGTGATTCCCTACTTACTTTCGATATCGCGGGAGAACTTCTTGCGCCATCAGACTTTCGGCGCGTTCTACGTAATTCATCGGCGATGCAGCACTCAGGATGATGGTGCGGGCACCGGCGTCAACATATTCAGTGAGTCGTTCCACGCAGCGGTCTGGATCGCCAGCTATCGCGTACTTGTCGATCATTTGGCTGAAATCTTGGTTGTATTGCTTTGACAGCCGCTCATTCGCGTACTGCACGGCAGTGTCATTGTCTTCATGGCAGCAAAAGAATATGAATAGCCCTGGATCTACAGGATTTTCGTTGCCTTCTTCGTTTCGATATTTAGCAATTTGTTGATTGGATTCTTCCAACATCTCGGGCGTATACATATAAGGAAGCCATCCCGTTCCATAGCGCGCAGCTCTTCGCCAGGCCGCTTCTTTCCGCCCGGAGATCCAAATAGGCGGCGAAGGCTGCTGCAGTGGTTTGGGTTCGAGAGTCACACCGGATAGCTGATTGAATTTCCCGTCGAAATGAACATCATCCTCGGTAAACAAGCGCTTCATGATTTCGAGGGCTTCGTTAGTACGCGCTCCGCGTTCGGACACCGGTACACCGGAGGCTTCAAATTCTCGAGGCAATTCGCCTCCTACTCCAATCCCCATGTGAAACCGTCCGCCAGAAGCAACGTCCAACGCGGCGGCTTGTTTGGCCGCCAGTACGGCCGGGTACAAAGGAAGGAGAGTAATGGTGGACATGAGTTTGAGATTGGTGGTCGCACCGGCTGCTACCGCTAGGGATATGAATGCGTTAGAGCACGGCACGTGAAAAAAAACGTGCTCGCCAGTGGTGGCGTAGTCGTATCCGAGTTGTTCGATTGCCTGAGCTTGTTGCGCGACTTGGTCTGCGCGCCGCATAGCTAGTCCGAACTGGACTTTCCGGTCTGCTGTCTCTTCGTTGTTAACTAGCACCTCTCTTGGTCTACAAATGACCGTAGCCGGTAGACACTGTGTGTCTCACAGCCGAAGGACCGGACACCCATTTCGGGCGCCCGGTCCATCGCTGTCCGTGCGTTGGGGTAGATCGGTCGCTGACTACTTGAAGTAGCTCAGCTTCCCCCCTTTGCTGTCGGTGCCTCCCCCGTGGAAAGCGGCACCAACGGTCACGCCCGGTTGGGGTAGTCAGGCCGCACCTGGTTGGCCGAAAACCCTTCCCAGACGATCAATTGAATCCTATTGCCAGTACTTACTAAACGCAAATTTAGTAATTCTCACCCTGTTTCATTGTTTTTCCCTGCGTTGTTGCCAGGTCAGTGCTAGGCCAATGGGATGGCGAACCACACTATTGACGCTGATCGAGTGAATGATCTAGTCGAACGCTGCAGCAGAGAAGTTAATGAGGGCCTATTGCCGAGTTGCCAACTCGCCATCGGTTTTCAGGGCGAAATTGTCGTTGACCGCACGATTGGAGACGCAGCGGAAGACACCCGCTATTGCTTCTTTTCCGCTACGAAACCTTTCGTTGCCTCAACTATCTGGCAACTTGTCAGCGAGGAGTTACTTGATCTGGATGCTCCGATCGCAGCGCTTATCCCAGAGTTCGGACACAACGGAAAGGAAGCGATCACCCTTCGCCAGGTGCTGTTACACACTTCGGGGTTTCCACACGCTCCGATGGGACCCAAGGTCTGGTCCTCATCGGAAAGTCGCCGCAGAAGAATGTCCGAATGGCAGCTGAACTGGGAGCCAGGAACCCGTTACGAGTACCATCCCACCAGCGCTCATTGGGTGTTGGCAGAACTAATCATTGAGGTAACCGGTCGGCCATACGCAGATGAGATTGACCGGCGAGTGACAGGCCCTCTGGGAATACCTCGGATCCTCGGACTTAATTCGGATAATCAGGAGTCAATGGCAGAGCTCTCGCTGTGCGAGGGTGAAGCGAGTCCAGATGAACTCGAATCGGTATTCGGCGTAAGAGAAATGCCTCCTAGCGAAGTGACCGATGAAACGATTATTCGCTTCAACGATCCTCACACGCGCGAAGTCGGGGTTCCAGGCGGCGGGGGTTACGGCAGAGCAGCAGACTTGGCTCAGTTCTACCAGGCGCTACTTCACAACCCAGACGACCTGTGGCATCCAACAACACTTGCCAATGCAACAGGACAGGTTCACAACCACTTGCCCGATCCGATGGGCGTTCCGGCAAATCGGGGCTTGGGTGTAGTTCTCGCCGGAGATGACGGTATGAGTAACAGAAGAGGTCTCGGGCGAACAGTTTCCCCAATGGCTTTCGGTCATAACGGCGTGGGGGGACAAATCGCCTTCTGTGACCCAGAAAGTGGTCTGTCTTTCGCTTACACAACCAACGGGCTCGACCGTCACCAGATTCGACAACCCAGGCGAGGCACGTCTATAGCTAGCCTGGCTGCCAATTGCGTTTCTTAGAAAGGTTGGACAATGAAGTTCGGGTTTACCCTTCCGAATAATTTCGGTGTAACCGACCCTCAAGATGTCGTGGAACTGGGGGTCCAAGCTGAGCAACTGGGATTCGACTCGCTGTGGGTAAACCATCACGTCATCAATGTGGGCTATGTCCACGATCGTTTAGGTCACGCTCCCTATCACGATGCTCTCATCACCTTGACTTGGCTGGCTGCTCACACCAAAACAGCGACGCTAGGCACAAGCGTCCTGGTAATGCCATACCTCCACCCGATGGTGCTGGCCAAAGAAATAGCAACCTTGGATCACCTTTGTAATGGGCGAATCACTCTGGGGCTTGGTGTCGGAAGCTTGCCTGAGGAAAACGAAATCTTGGGCGCCGAGTACGACAATCGAGGGGAATACAGTAACGAGTTCATTCAGGTTCTTCATCAGTTGTGGACCCAAGATGAGGCGACTTTCAACGGCAAGTATTGGAACTTTGAAGGTGTCGTTACTTCGCCCAAGCCGCTACAAAATCCTCACCCCCCAATAGTTATAGGCGGCAATCGAGCCCCGGCGTTAAAGCGAGTGGCGCATCTTGGGGACGGATGGCACCCCCTCGGTCTTTCCCCCGAAGGCCTTAGGAAACGGCTAGCTCACATACATCAAGAAGCTGCGTCGATCGGACGAGAGCTTACAAACTTCCCTATTCAGGTTCGCCGAGATTTTCAAGGCGTCGACAGAGAATTAATCGAAGCTTACGGTGAGGTTGGTGTAACCGATCTCGTGCTTTCATGTAACACAGGAGAAGTAAAAGAGATTTCTAAGACACTCGACTCGTTTGCCAACGACTTCATTGAATCATGACACCCCTCTCAGGTGTCCGAGTAATTGACTTAACCGGCGACTCCGGCCGGTTTGCTACCAAATTGCTCACCGAATTCGGAGCGGACGTGGTTCGGATCACGAACGATGGGTCTCCCGGACGGCCAATGAATGATGAGGCCGGGGGTGTACTCGACTGGTGGTATGACGGAGGCAAGGACAAACATTTCATTGACCTAGATACTGACGCTGGACAAAAAAAGTATCGTGACTTAGCGAGCTCAGCTGATTTGGTGATCGAGACCAAGACACCTGGCGAGTTAGCAAAATTGGGTCTAGATCATGGCGACCTTGTCGCGTTTAACCCGCGACTGGTTCAAGTTTCGATCACTCCTTTCGGTCGAACCGGGGAGCGGTCGAACTGGGTCGGTTCAGATCTAACCGCAGCAGCGTTAGGTGGATTCCTGTCCGTCGGGGGGTTGCCTGACAAACCGTTGAACGTGTGGGGCAGACAAGCGTATAACTATGCCGGTTTCATGGGGTCGCTGTGTGCGCTCGCTGGGGTCTTTAAGGCTCGAAGAGATGGCGTAGGCCGGCATTTCGACATATCTATTCATGAGACATTGAGTGGTTCTGTTGAGAATCTCTTGATGCAGTGGTTTTTCGATGATGTGTTACCTCTTCCAAAAATCGCTCCTCGTCAGGGGGCTCTTCATTGGCTGCACGCTTACGACCTTGCCGAATGTCGCGACGGTCACATGATGATCACGCTCACACCTACTCCAGACAATGCGTTTCAAATGATGGTGGACGACGACTTCGAGGAGGGTCGCAAATGGCTGGGTTTCGATGTCGAGCAGGTGTTGGAACAAATCGACGACGCTATGGATTCGATGCGAGCATGGGTACGCAACTACGACGCAATGGACTTATGGGAAAAAGCCCAGAAACGTCACGTCGCCGTGGGAGCTGTGCACGATATAGAGCAAGCGTGTGCTAGCCCTCAGTTCGAACATCGCCAGTTCTTTTCAAAGATTGAGTCCTCTTCGGTTCGACAGCCAGGACGCCTAGTCAGGTTTTCTGAGACACCATCTCTTGCACCTCAACCACCGAAGATGACCGAGACACCGATCGATGTCATCGTAAAGCGTTGGTCCGAGCACGAACCAACGGCGGTTGATGATTCCTCGACCCAGGACGGGACTGGTCTACCTCTGGAAGGTCTCCGTGTTCTCGATTTGACTTGGGTNCTAGCTGGCCCATTTGCAACGCGCATGCTCGGAGATTTAGGTGCCGACGTAATNCGGGTACAAAATGAGGAACACAGCACCCTGGTGAACCGTCCGGATTATCCCTATTACTTTGTGTGGGGTCGCAGTAAACGCAGTGTCANCTTGGACATGAAACACCCTGAAGCTCTAACGGCGATCAAAAAACTGATCGAGAACTGCGANGTCTTAATCGAGAACTACAGCGCAGGAGTCCTCGATAGTTGGGGGCTGGACTGGGAAACCGTCAAAAAGTGGAATCCGCGTTTGGTCTACATCTCCATGTCTGGCTGTGGACACGATGGGCCTTGGAGCCATGTCATTTCTTACGCACCGACCGTACACGCGATTTGCGGTATTACTCATCTCACCAATTTTGCTGACCGTGGAGACATCGGTCCAGGTTTCTCTCTTAACGATCATCTCGCAGGGTTTGCAGCCGCGAGCTCCACAATGGCGGCGTTGCTAGCACGCGATCANTCCGGAGTAGGNCAACATATCGACATGGCACAGCTAGAGGTCGGNACTTACAGNATTGGCTCCGCTGCCCTTGACTGGCTTTCCAACGGAGTCGTCGCTCAACCAAACGGAAACTGCGACGGCCTGCAGGACCATGTTCCAAATGAGGTATACGAGTGCATTGACGGTTTTGTTGCAATCACTGCGACGAGCGATGAGGAATGGNGCCGTCTCTGTGAAGTGATTGACAACGAAGGACTAAAAGCTCACCACACCGAAGAGCAGCGCCGCGCTGACCGCGATGAAATCAATCGGGTTCTGGCCGACTGGGTCGCATCCATGAGGGGGTCGGACGTCGAACAGGTCTTGCAATCGGTAAAGGTTCCCGTAGGACAAGTCCAAGATGCGGGACGTCTATTTACCGAAGACCCTCAACTCGCTGAGCGCGAGTTTTGGCGAGAAATCGAACATCCAATCTTTGGGCAGCGAAACGTTGACACGTTCCCCGCGTTGCTGGATGGGGTACGACCTCCGACCAATCTGTTATCTCCCGCTTATTTGGGCGAGCACAATTTNGAAGTCTGGGGCGAACTCGCAGGCTTAGGGTTCGAGGTGGTAGCCGATGGAATTGGAAAAGGTTTATTCAGTTGACGGCCTATTGTCTCGTCATTTGGTATCCACCCAACCAACGACTCTCTTGACGAGAACTTCGATGAAATCNCTATCTGTGCTTTCCATCTCAGTGTCTAATAAGTCGTCTCCGGCGACCATGCGGTGAGCCAAGATGGCTTTAGAGACAGTGACATCTTCGATCAGTTCTTCATAAGAGTAATTGTTAACGCCGGCACTGATAAGGCCGTGATGATAACGCTGGAGCATCATTTCTTCCTCGGCACGATGATGTGGTTCTAAGGCAGTAGTGATGAAGTAAGCCACTTCCCAACCGGGTCGCCCCCAAGCTAATCCTTGCCAGTCCAGGACAACAGTTTCACCATTGGCACGAAACATCAGGTTGTCNAGCCGNTAGTCGCCGTGACACAGAGTCCAGGGATCGCGTTCCATCTGGGAACACAGGTCAGGCAATTGGTCCTGAATTTCGTCCATCTTTGCGACTACTTCTTCTCCGATCAGAGCACCGAACCGATCGACAAAGGCAGTTCTGTTGCGCCGGTAGCTAGCCTGCACAACTTTGGGAAGGTGCCCGATACTCCAAATGATGGGGTGAGAGTCACGCCGCTCAGAATTGCACCAATTATGCGCATGGAAGCGTGCTAGTAAGTCGAGTCCGATGAGAGCGTCATCAATGGANCCACCTGCTACTTGACTAGGTGGCCTTGCATCATGGATGTCTTCCATGACCAGTAGATATCTACGCGGAGACTTTCCCCCTATGAGGAGTAGGAGGTTGAGTAATTTACTGACGGCAAAGACCGGCAACTTCCCGAAAAGGTAGACAAAAAGGGTCTCAAGCCANGGCGCGGGGTTCGGATCGTAATCTGCATAGATGAACTGNGGTGTCGGCATACCCAGTTCGTGGGTCATTTCGTCGTAGACCCTAATCTCCCTCTCATAAACCGCCAGTGCTTCACCGAGNGAGCGATTCTTCGCTACTTTGGACGGAATTTTAACTATGACAGAACTCGGAGCGTTCGTTGCACCTTGCCAGGTAAGCGAACAGCGATGTAACTCTCCTAAGAAACCAATCCCTTCTCCAATGACCTCACTTGTGACTTTGGTCACCACTCCGCCGTATTGGGGACCAATAGTGGNGCTGAACCACTGAGCATCAAACTCGTCTGATCGCTGAGGAATGTGATGTTTGTCTCGTCGCGCCATATTGAGATTCTTACCCAGAGTTAACTAACTAGCGACCTCTGCACTGTTACCAATCATTCGAAGTACTTCGTCAGAAACTATTCGGTCCTCAGTTACTCGATCATGGAGGCCCTTTTCTAAGGCGACATGTGANGAGGCCANACTCNCTGAGGTTGCTAGGGCAATGTGGGCCCGGTTGTCTCCACGACGTTGTCGATCGGTCACAAGCGCGGCAGTACAAGCAACTCCAGCTGTTGGAAGACTTCCTTCTGAGAGCTGCTCAGCGCGAACTTGACAGGCAAGAGCCATTTTCTCAGCTACTTCTTGCGACACGGCTTGCTCGGGGGGGGATCCAAGTAAATCCGACAACGCCGAAAACGAATACGGGACCTGGGCTTGAAGAACTGTTCTCGATGCGCCTGGTACCAATAACAAATCTGAAATAGAGGCTACGCCGCCTCCCGAGACTGCGATCACGACCATCAGAGGCGAGTCATGAATTTGGTCGATCAACTGCAACCGCTCGGTGGCGGTCATCGGAGCTGGTGAAGGCATCTAACTCCTCGATTCGCTCAGTAGTGTTGCGGCGGCTTCCAGCCCACCACNACCAACTGGGATACCNCAAGTCCTTAACGAAGCTTCTATTGCCCCGAGAGCTCCCATGATCATCGGTGCGTTCAGGTCACCGAGGTGTCCTATGCGAAAGGCGGTGCCAGCGAGTGGTCCAATTCCCGAGCCCATCGTCACATCGAAGCNCTCGCGAGCGACCTGCAACACTTGGTTAGCGTCATGCTCCTCAGCTAGTCGGACACAGGTAACGCTGTTGGATCGTTCATGTTCGTTCACGGCATTGAATTGAAGTGCTCCAGCGCAACTCCATGCTTGGACTGCCGCTCGAACCGCGTCAGCTAAGAGTTGATGGCGAGTCGTTACAGCGTCGATCCCACCCTCCTCGTCAATCATGCTCATAGCTTCTTGCAGCCCAAAAATGTGGTGTATTGGCGGAGTGCCACAAAACATCCGGTACCCCTCAGCCTCGAGTCGACGTCTCCAATCCCAGTAGAAGCGTTGTCGGGAATTCTGGTAGGCCGTCGATACCGCCCGCTCACTAATACCGGTGAACGCGAGACCGACAGGCATCATTAGTCCCTTCTGGCTCACTGCGAGGCAGGCATCCAGCTTCATTTCGTCTACACGGAGCGGAGTACACCCAAACGACGCGATTGAGTCGACAACCAATAAAGCCTCATGGTCTAAATCATCCAGGACAGCCCTTACGGCTTCAAGATCTGTGGTCACGCCGGTTGAGGTTTCTGTATGGGCTAAGAGNACCCCTTCGATCTGTTTACCGTCTTCGCTAGACAGAGCTGCGTGAAGGGCGTCGGGATCCACACCGTTCCGCCATCCGGTTTCAAACCATTGGACGTTTAAGCCATGGGCTTCACACATTTCGCCCCACCTGTGGCTGAAATGACCGCTATCGCACAGAAGTACGGGTGCGCCAATGTCGAAGAGGTTGGTAACAGTNGCCTCCCATGCNCCATGACCTGTGCTGGTGTAGCCGATTAGTGGNCCGGAACTTGCCATGTGCCGGCTTAAGTCCTCCAANGAGGTATCAAGTAACCGGGAAAATTCCTCAGTGCCAAAATCGATCGCCGGTCGCGCCATAGCACGGAGAATCCGTTCAGGAATATTGGTTGGTCCGGGATTTTGTATGAAGGTGCGGCCGCTCACTGTTTTGAAGGTATCCCTATTTGAGGGTGGACGCGCGGCGCCTAGCTGTTGTTCTAGCTAGTAAGGANGGTCAACCCAAGCCACCGAATTTGACCTGCAGTTGGGTTATCGACCTGAAAATTTGGGCTCTCGCTTGTCAACAAAGGCTTTGACCGCTTCCTTGTGGTCTTGTGTCTGCCCGCAATGAATATGGTGAGCTGCTTCCATGTCGAGACACTCTCCCATCTCACCATTGACTGCCCTATTCAGATTTTCTTTCATGTACCTGTAGGCAACCGTCGGTCCTTGCGCCAATCTCCGAGCAATAGAGGTCGCTTCATCCTGTAGAGATTCTTCTGCAAAGATTCCGTTGACCAGCCCNAACCTTTCGGCCTCTTGCATATCAATTTTNTCTGACAGGAAATACAGCTCGCGAGCTTTCGCAGAGCCGANGAGACGACTCATGAAATAGGTTCCGCCGTAATCACCGCTAAATCCAACNCGAGCAAATGCAGTGGTCATAATTGCATTAGGTGATGCGTATCTCAGATCACACGACAGAGCTATCGACAAGCCGGCACCCGCAGCGGGTCCTGGGAGAACCGCGATAGTTGGTTTGGGNAATTCGTACAACTTGCCTGCAGTGTCTCGTTGATCTCGCCGTTGTAAGTGGACTCGAGCGTCGTATTGGAGCGCGCTATCCCCCCCTTCACCTCCAGCTTCTGCCATTCCTTTGACGTCGCCACCCGCACAAAAGGCGCCGCCAGCGCCGGTAAGTAGAACCGCGCCTACGTCGCTAGCTGTCTCTGCATCGGCTAGTGAAGCAACCAGTCCCTTAAGCATCGCGGAGGACATTGCGTTTCTTCGTTCCGGGCGATTGAGCGTGATTGTCATTACTCCTTCAAGAACCTCGGATCGAATATCGTCAGTTCCTGTGTCAAAGATGCGGTCGGACATGATTTCTCCATCTGTTTATTCGTGCGTTCTTCTGAAAGGGAAGTATCGCGAAATTTTGGTCCCGACGTCGGATCAAGATATCCATCGGGTGAATGACTATCCGCCTGCTCCTTCGGTGAATCCCAATTCGACGGTCACGTTTCTGGTCGATCCATCGTTCGCCAATACCAACATTCGGACCACTCGCCCAATCTCGCTGTCGCGTACAGCGGNTACCAGGTCTTGAACTGANTTGATNTCCTGCCCATCGAACTCAAGTACAACCTCACCAACCTTTAAACCGGCGGCGTTAGCAGCGCCATCTTCAACTAATGCGACAATGACCACTCCGGTTTCAACGCCTNCGAATATGTCGTACTGGTTGCGCGAGGTTTCATCCAGCATTTCCACATCGATGATGTTCACTCCCAGAAGTGGCCGTTTCGGCACTTCTCCTGTTTGAAGTGTTTCGATGACCGGCCGAGCGTGGTCGATTGATATTGCAAACCCGATGCCTTCAGCATTGCCGGCAATGGCAGTGTTCACTCCGATGACTTCCCCGTTGGCGTTAACAAGTGGCCCACCGGAGTTGCCAGGGTTGATAGCTGCGTCAGTCTGGATGAGACGGGTAAGGCGACTTCCCGATAGTTGTAGTTCTCGCTCTAAGGCTGAGACGATGCCAGTAGTGACAGTTGGTGTGTCGCCGAGTCCTAACGCGTTGCCTATGGCAAGCACTTCATCCCCGACTTCGACCTCNGCGGAAATCCCGAGCCGCGCTGCTGGAAGGTCCTCTCCTTCAATCTTTAGAACCGCTAAATCTCGGGTCGGGTCTTGTTGAACTAGCTCAGCGGGTTTGATNCTTCCGTCGTAAAGCATGACTTTNATNTCGGTGGCGTCTTCGACTACATGCGCATTCGTTACCACTTGTCCATCTGCGCTGATTATGAATCCGGTGCCTTGACCGCCTCCGAAGACGCCATCACCCGATTGAATTTCTATCTGGACCACTGTTGGGGCAACGGCAGCCAACACCGCTTTTACATCTAGCCGACCCGCGTCGGTCATTTCAACGCGTGGTGTAGTGGCTTCATCAGACACAGTTTCTGCATCCAACGCGACCGTTGTGGGTGTGATCTGTGCATCTGTGGCGCCTGCCAGTGTTTCGCTGGNCTGGTCCCTACTACTGTTGGTTTCGGTGACATATATGCGCTGGGGATCTCCGAGACTGACAACAATCAATCCCGCCACTAGCCCTCCGACTACCGCGCCAAGCACTGTTCCAGCGAGAAATCGACCGCTTTTTGATCCAGAGTCGCCGTTCACGAAGTTGAGGATATCTGTGTTGTGGACACCATTGAGGTCGCGAAGCGTNGCGGTCGTCAGGTGAGACGACGCTCCACAAATACGNGTTAGTTGCTCAAAGCTTCCAAAGCCGAGTCTGACAAAGTCTCAACTTGGTCTTTGAATGTCATAACGTCGACGTCGTCTTGATTTCCCATGACCCCTTGCAAGTAGCGNTTCAGCACGCCTTCGACAATTGCAGCAAGTCGCCAATAGGAGAANGCCCGGTAATAGCCGACTTGCGATACGTCTCGACCGGATGCGCTTTCGTACCATTCCAACAACTGATCTCGGCTAGCGAAGCCGCCGGCGAGAGTTGGTGCGCTCGAACCGGCAGGAGTCTCATCTGGGTCGACCCAATTATTTAGCAAGTATCCAACGTCGGCGAGAGGGTCCCCAAGAGTGCATAGTTCCCAATCAAGGACGGCGCGTATGTGTCCTGACTCGACCAGCATGTTTCCGAGCCGGTAGTCGCCGTGGACGATGGTGGATCCAATCTGAAGGGGCATCTGCTGTTCCAGTAGCCGTTGAACCTCTTCCATTGTGTCTAATTCTCGTGTCTTGGACTGTTCCCACTGTCGACTCCAACGTCTCAGTTGTCGACTCAAATATTCTTCTCGTTTTGCCAGGTCGCCTAGCCCAATGGCATCTGGTTCCACCGAGTGGAGCTCAGCTAAGACCTCAACTACCTCCCGGCTCAAACTCATACGGTCTTTTTCTGTAAGTGAGGCCGCTTCAAGGTCGCTGTGGAGGACCGCTCCATCAACATATGCCATCACATAGAAAGGAGCGCCGTTGACCTCAACATCTTCGCAAACACCAAGAGTCGCTGGGACTGGAACCGCAGTTTGGCCNACTGCGCTAACGACCCGATGTTCGCGTTCCATGTCATGAGCCGTTGCCAAAACCTGCCCAAGTGGTGGGCGTCGCAAGACATACACGTTGTNGATTTCGTCTTGAACCTTGAAAGTGAGATTCGAATGACCGCCGGCGATCAACTCGTAGCGAAGNGGAGGAACCGCTCCAGGTATNTGTGTAGCAAACCACGAAGCGATACCAGCCTCGTCAATTCCTTCTATGGCTGAGTCACTCATTTCTTTTGGTCCCAACAATTCACGCGCCCCAACCGCGAGGCGTTAGTTATACCGATAGAAGCCTCGACCGTTCTTTCGGCCAAGCAGTCCGGCATCACACATCCGACTTAGTAGCGGCGGGGGGGCATAAAGCTGTTCTTTGAACTCTTCATACAACGACTCTGCGACGGCCATAGTCGTATCCAAACCAATGAGGTCACACAACGCCAATGGGCCCATCGGATGGTTACACCCAAGAACCATGCCCGCATCGATNTCCTCAGCGCTCGCGAAGCCTGATTCCATCATCCGGATCGCCGACAGAATGTATGGAACGAGCAACGCATTTACCACAAAGCCGGCGCGGTCCTGACTGCTTACCACTCGCTTTCCCAATTGATCGGACGCGAACTCTTGACAAACGGCAGCTGTCTTGTCGCCCGTTAATAGCGACGAGATAACCTCAACGAGCCCCATCACGGGAACCGGGTTGAAGAAATGGACNCCAATCACCTGCTGCGGGCGGTTAGTAGCCATGGCGAGTTTCATGATGGGAATCGACGAGGTGTTGCTAGCTAGGATCGCCTCTGGATCGTCAACAACATCGTTCAAACGCCTGAAGACTTCAAGCTTTGCTTCTTCTTGTTCAATTACGGCTTCGACTACGAATTCGCGGTCNGCGAGGCTGGGAAGCTTCGTAGAGAATGAGATATTTCCCATCACTCGTTCTCGTTCGTCCTCCGTCATTTTCTCGGCCCGGACAGCGCGATCGAGACTTTTCTCTATCCGTTGCATCCCGGCTTGCAAAGCACCATCATTAGTTTCGACGATCTTTACATCGCAGCCGCTGCGGGCAGCTACTTCGGCAATGCCCGATCCCATCAGGCCACAGCCAACAACCCCAAATCGTTCAATAGTCACGCCTACGAGGCTACAAGAGGCTTGAGGGGTTATGTCAGGAGGTCAGTTAACACGGGCCTCTTCTATGGCTCCGCGCACCGCTTCTACTACTTCTTCAGCGGTAGCTCCTGGTGTGAGGACGCGTGCAACGCCAACGTCATACATTGATTGGAAGTCTGTTTCTGGAACTATTCCACCAAGTATCACTGGTATTTGAGCCCCGGCGTCAGCGAGAGCCTGGGTAACCATGGGAAGGAGAGCTTCGTGGGCTCCCGACAGCATTGAAACTCCTATTGCTGACACATCTTCATCAATCGCTGCTGCGACGACTGTTTCAGGAGTTTGGAATAGCCCGGTATAGATCACTTCATAACCCGCGTCGCGAAGGATTCGCGCGACTATTTTCACTCCCCTGTCATGACCATCNAGTCCCAATTTAGTGACAAGCACACGTTCCGCCATATGTGCTGACCCTAGCTGCCCGAACTTCCAGGAGCGAGTTCACTAGGTGCAACGCCCTCAAGCCGGGCCTTCGTTTTGTTCATCAGCGAAGAAACTGGCATGNGAATAATTTAAGAAAGTTTCTTCAGTGCGGTCAGGTTTTGCGATTGGCCCATAGGGTGCTCTCATGACCACNACTACTAGTAGATCCATCGCGGCACGAGCNTTCGAGGCATCGAAAGTTTACGGTTCTGGCGAGACCGTTGTTCGTGCCCTTGATGAGTTGTCCGTCGAGCTNGCCTCTGGCGAGTTCACGGCGATCATGGGTCCNTCTGGTTCAGGGAAATCGACTCTGATGCACTGTCTGGCGGGNCTCGATANTTTGAGCTCGGGAAAGGTCTATATCGGAGATACTGACATCAGCGAGCTTTCCGAACGTGCACTCACCCTCCTCCGTCGTGATCGGATTGGCTTTGTTTTCCAGGCTTTCAATCTGGTTCCAACATTGTCTGCCGAGGAGAACATCACTCTTCCGCGGCAACTCGGGGCGTCAGCGCCACCCGAATCGTGGGTTAACAAAGTCGTCGAAGCGGTGGGCNTAAGTAACCGCCTACAGCATCGACCGAACGAACTGTCGGGTGGCCAACAACAACGAGTAGCAGTAGCGCGGGCTNTGGCCGGGCAACCCGAAATCATTTTTGCTGACGAACCGACGGGCAATCTTGATAGCAAAACAGGCGGCGAAATCCTTCAGTTCATGCAAGACGCTGTGCGTGATCTGGACCAAACCATTGTCATGGTGACACACGATCCTTCNGCTGCAGCTCATGCCGATCGCGTCGTGTTTTTGGCAGATGGCAGAATCGTGCAGGAACTCAAAACCCCTTCAGCTGATCTGATCCTCGACACGATGAAGCAGCTNGGCGACTGAGGTGTTCAAATTAACTCTCAAATCGTTACTGGCGAGAAAGATACGTCTCGCCCTGACGACATTCGCCGTGATATTGGGAGTCTCGTTCGTATCCGGCTCGTTCATTCTCGCTGACAGTCTGCGCTCTGTTTTCGACAAGATTGCTATCGAGATTGCGGGGCCTGATTGGCTTCAAGTGCGAGGCGTTGAAACAATCGAAGATGACCCTTTCAGCCGACCGACTGTTACACAATCTGTGGTCGACCAAATTAGGTCTACTGAAGGGGTGTATGGCGCCGAAGGGGTAATCCAAGGATTTCCGAGAATTTCAGTGGGCGACGAATTGGTAAAGCCTTTAGGTGGAGCGCCCACCCTGGCGTTCAACTTCGAACAGGAAAGTGCTGAGTTAAGCGGATTCGAAACTCTCGAAGGGTCTGCGCCTGGCAGTAGCGAAGCCATGGTTGATATNGACACAGCAAACAAGTACGACATCGCAATCGGCGACACCATCACTATTCGATCGCTCCAACCAGCAGAAGATTTTCAGGTCAGTGGCATCACAAGATGGGGGCAAGATAACGGGGGTGGTGCAGTTTTCGTATTAGTTGACACCGAGACCGCTCAACGGCTCTTTAATTATCCCGACTCGTATCTAGCCGTAACGGTCGCTGCTATGCCCGGAGTAGACGAAAGCGAGCTAGCAGACAAGTTGACCCGAGAGTTGCCAAACGGTTTTGAGGCAGTCACAAGTGACGTTGTCGCAGGAGAATTCAGCGATCAATTCGACACCTTTATAACTATCTTTCAGAACGCTCTCTTGGTCTTCGCAGCCGTCGCTCTAATCGTTAGCGCGTTCATAATTAACAACACCTTTGCGATCGTTCTCGGTCAACGCGTTCGAGAGCTGGGCCTACTTCGCGCAGTGGGAGCTACCGGCCGTCAAATTCGCTCATCGGTATTGATCGAAGCGTTACTAATCGGGGTAATTGCTTCCGTAGTCGGCGTGTTCGCCGGCCTTGGAATCACCTGGGTCATCAAAGCACTCATCGATCAAGCCGGGGATGGGTCCGGTCTACCCGATGGGCCGTTGGTCATCGCTGCGCGAACGTGGATAGCTGCCTCAGTGGTAGGTATCGGCATCACCCTCCTGGCAGCTATCTCACCTGCAAGAAAGGCGTCGAGNATCCCGCCTATCGCTGCCTTACGCGACGATTTAGCTTTGTGGTCTGGTGGTGGTCGACGCCGCACGGTAATCGGTTTGCTNTTGGGCATAGGTGGCGTAATTGCAACGGTCTTGGGAACCACAACTGACAGTGGAGCCGGGCAACAACTAGGACTCTTGGCTGCCGGAGCGCTACTGCTATTTGTATCGATTTCTCTTCTCAGCACCCTCGTTGCTAAGCCAGCAGCGAAGCTGTTGGGTTGGCCAATGACCCGCTTCGCTCGNGCATCGGGGAACTTGGCCACACAAAACGCGAGCCGGAACCCACGTAGAACAGCATCCACAGCCTCAGCCTTGATGGTCGGTCTGGCTCTCGTTGCNATGGTTCTGGTAGTCGGCACCAGCTTCAAAAAAACATTTTCATCAACACTGGATTCCTCCTTAGGAGCAGACTTCTTCATTGATACAGATGGGCGCAGTTCATGGGGTTTCAGCCCCCAACTTGTAGACGAAATGAACGAAATAGACGGAGTGGCAATAGCAGTCGGATTTCGGGGGGGACCTGGCACTGCCCAAATGAGCGTCGCGGGTGAATCCAAAGACGTCATCGGCACCCAAGAAGAAGGCCTGGGTCGCGTAATAGATATTTCACTGATTGAAGGTAGCTACTCGGGCTTAGCCAATAACGGTGTACTNGTGCACAAAGATCCAGCTGCGGATCTCGGTTTGTCTATCGGTGACACAGTGTCCGCNACCTTCCCAGTGAGCGGTCCCAAAGAGCTTCAGGTTGTCGGAATCTTTGACGACGGGTCGATACTAGGTAACTGGGTTATAGATATGACTACTTACGAGAATGGTTTCGATCCCGCGCGACAGTCAGACCTTTTTGCAGCAATCGAGCTGGAGGAAGACATCAAAGTCCAAGAAGTGCGNCCCCAACTNGATGAAGTTGTCGTCAACTATCCCGAAGCGGTTCTTCAGGATCGAACTGAATACCAAGAAACAATCGAAGGTCGCATCGACACCCTCTTGGTGACTGTGAACGCCCTAGTCGGATTTGCGGTGATTATTGCCGTACTCGGAATAGTCAACACTTTGATGTTGTCAGTGTTCGAAAGAACCAGAGAAATCGGGTTGCTCAGAGCAGTGGGAATGACTCGACGACAAACAAGNCGGATGATCAGATGGGAAGCCATCATCATCGCTGTCTTCGGTGGCGTCTTGGGGATCCTCGTCGGTACGCTGCTGGGCTTTATCGCGGTTCAAGCAATGCCCGAGTCGTTCATCACCGATTTCGGCATCCCAGTTGGTAATTTCGTTTTCATTCTCATTATGTGCATTGTTGCCGGTGTCCTCGCCGCGATTCTTCCCGCTCGACGGGCAGCACGACTAAACGTCCTCGACGCGATCGCGCATTCCTAATGTCTCTAGACCCTCGAAATCTCACCGAAGAAGTGCAATCTTTTCTGCGTGAAAGGNATCTAGCTTCATTGACACTTTTACGACCTGACGGCAGCCCCCACGTAACAGCCGTCGGCTTCACGTGGGACGAACAGAGTCAATTGGTCCGAGTAATTACCTGGGCGGGCTCAATGAAAAGCAAGATCTTGGCGCAGACGGGCCCTAGTCAAGCAGTTGTTTGCCAAATCGACGGAGGTCGCTGGCTAAGCCTTGAAGGAACAGCAGTAGTAACCGACGACGCTCAACGATGCCTAGAGGGAACCGATCGGTACGCGGAGCGCTATCGCGTACCGCAGGAAAGACCTGATCGAACCGTAATTGAAATCGCAGTCGAACAAATTCTCGGGTACGCCTAGAAGCGTTTCCCGAACTGACCCCTATGCACGTTGCGTATCCATCTCGCCGGTTGTGTTCGGAAGGTTAATCCTGCAGCACTTCTGGCAACGAANGTGCATGCACCACAGCTAATCGCTTGGTTGAGCGAGTCAGTGCCACAAATAGGGCTCGAAGGCCTTGTGGCTCTTCGGCCAGAATGGTTGCGGGTTCAATAACGACCGTGCCATCGAGCTCTAGGCCTTTGACTAGCTGGACAGGCACCAGAGCTATCTTGGGGTGCAATGGTCCACTGACGTTACGAGAAGCGGTTGTCGCTCGTCCATAATCAATAGATCTTGCTTCNAAAGCTGCGTCAATTANGTCAATAACGCTCTCTGGNGCAACTATTGCAACCGAACCCCCTCCAAGGGCTTCTGACTCCTCTTCAACTATCTNTACCGATCTTTCGACAAGTCGTTCGATGGGAGCAAGCTCTCCACCGTCGACCTCAATAATGCGGGGAGGGCTNCCGACAGATCTAACCGCTTTGGGCGTCGCAAGGTCTGGAGCGGCAAGCGCTAGCACTTTATTCGCCAACTCAAGATTGGGAGCGGGGATACGGTAACTCAGCGTGAGTTCTCGAACTCGCGGTTCATTGCTTCCAGAAGGCAAGTGGGTCAATACTTCTTCCCANTTAGCGGCAGCACCGGGGGCTGTTGCTTGAGCTATGTCACCCACCAACGTCATTGATCCATTTAACGAACGTCGCGCGATCATTCGCAGCGCCATAGGTGTGTGATCTTGGGTTTCGTCAATGACTATGTGACCGAACGTTCGTACTTCGGGATCTCGCGGTTTTCGTTGTCGATCCAAACGAGGGCCAAGACCCGCATAGGCTTCGTCGAGCAGCGGTACGTCCGCATCACTCCAACGGTAGTCAGACACTGANTCTCCCCGAGGTCGGAACAGAGTCGACCACTTATCTTCGGAAAGCAGCCCAGTTGAGGCAGACGCCAGGAGGGCTTTAGAACCGAATAGGTCTCTGAGTAACTGTGCTGGTGTAAGAACGGGCCACATTCGCTCGAGAGCTTCGGAGATTTTGGGGTCGCGACGAAGGCGATATTGNACATTTTCGGGATCTGGTTCGGACGNATGTGATCGGGCTAGCGCTGCAAAAAACTCATTTTCGACATAGCTACGCGCCGCATTGTGTCGTCTGTATCGACGTCTCGCCTCACGAACGATTTGTCGACTTTCTGCAACAGTGATGCNTAATCGTACGAGCCCAAATCCAATGGAGAGGTCTTCTCTGAGTGGTCGCTCTCGGTCTCTTATCGCGTTGGCGATTAGAGCAACCATGTCGTTGTTGCCCTTAACAGCGGCGGACTCTGGACGGTCGGGCAGTGTCACGCGCACCTCATCAAACAGGTCAGCCAATAGATCAGCGAGCACTGTCAAATACACGCCNGCTTCGCCAAGGCTTGGAAGGACTTGCTCGATGTAGCGCAAGAAAAGTCGATTCGGGCCGACAACGAGGACACCTTGCCCTTCGAGCGGAAATCGGTGGGTATAGAGCAAATAAGCAGCTCGGTGCAGTGCGACGACTGTCTTGCCCGTACCGGGTCCACCTTGAACTATGAGCATGCCTTTGAGAGAGTCGCGGATAATCTCATCTTGTTCACCTTGAATGGTGGCGACGATGTCTCTCAGTTGTCCATCGCGGTTCTGATCGAGCGCCGCAAGCAATGCTCCGTGTCCCTGGAACCCATCGTCTAGTTGGTCAAGGTCGAACAGTTCATCTTCAATATCGAGCAGCTCTCTACCTCGACTAACGAAGTGACGGCGACGAATCAGTCCCATTGGGTCACGCCCGGTAGCTCTGTAAAAGGGTTCGGCTATGGGGGCTCGCCAGTCGACCACCACTGGTTCTTGGCGTTCATCGGCGACAGCAAGTCGGCCTATGTGGAATCGGTCATCGCTATCTAGATCTATTCGCCCGAAGATAAGCGACGCGGAACCCAGCTGTAATTGCCCCAATCGATTTTGAACGCTCCCTTCAATCACATCTCTTTCGTATCGAGCCTGCGTTGTTCCACCCCTGCCGACTTCTACCATTCCTCGAAGTTTGCGCGCACGGTCTCTTGCTCGGTCGAGGAGCAGGTGAGCACGATCAATGTGTGCTTGTTCAGCTGCGATTTCGGGATGTGCCACTCGTAAATCACCGGTTTAGAGAACAGACCAGCATACCGTTCTCAGGGGCTTTATTTCAGATCGACCTGGGTTNCCAGCCGGTAGCGTCAGAGTTGAAATGCCACTTCCTATAGATCACCCGAGTCACGCGCTAAGCGAAAGCCCCTATTTGCGGGCCTGTCGACGTCTAGAGGTAAGTCACGTGCCGGTATGGTTTCAACGCCAAGCGGGACGTTCACTACCGGAGTACCGGGCAATTCGGGGTGAGGGCAGCATTCTTGACGCAATCGAAAACTCGTCGCTAGCTGCTGAGATCACATTGCAACCAGTGCGCAGATACGGCGTTGACGCAGCCATTTTATTTTCCGACATCGTTGTTCCGGTAAATGCAGTGGGATTTGCCATTGACGTGGTTCCCGGGGTGGGTCCGACCGTCAGCCAACCGTTCAGACGAAAAGCTGACCTGCAACGGTTACGAAACCTCGAACCACCAGTCGATACTCCATATGTTTTAGAGACGGTAAAGGAGCTGGTAGCAAATCTTGATGTCCCTCTTATAGGTTTCGCTGGCGCACCTTTTACGGTGGCGAGCTACCTCATTGAGGGCCAACCATCGCGTACACATGCGAAAACCAAGTCGCTTATGCACTCAGAACCGNGTGTTTGGCACGATCTGATGTCACGACTTGCCGACATCGCTATCGCGAGCATGCGTTCTCAAGTTCTGGCAGGAGCAAGCGCTGTTCAGTTGTTCGATTCATGGGCAGGCGCCCTATCAGCTGCCGATTACAAGAATTTTGTTTTTCCCCACAGTCAACGGGTATTTGACGAACTCGCTGATCTAGAGGTCCCTCGAGCACACTTCGGCTTAGGAACAGCTGAAATTTTGTCNCTCATGGGAGAAGCAGGTGCCGATGTGGTCGGTGCCGATTGGCGGGTACCAATCGACGAGGTACGCCGAAGAGTTGGATCTGACAAAGCCGTTCAAGGGAATCTAGACCCTGCTTTGTGTTTATCTGATTGGGCTGTTGTAGAGAAGCAGGCCCGGGCGATCCTTCAGGCAGCTGGTGGCTTGCCCGGTCANATTTTCAATCTAGGTCACGGAGTACTACCTGAGACTGATCCGGCGATTCTGGAACAGCTAGTTGCGTTAGTCCACGACGAAGGTCTGCAAATAGGTTCTTCTCCTCATGAATAAACGAGTAGTGGTCATTGGGGGTGGGATTACCGGCTTGACTGCGCTTCGGCAGATCCAGCAACGGTCACCAGATAGCGAGGCAATTCTTTTAGAAGCTTCGCCTCGATTGGGAGGAAAAATCCTAACGTCTGATTTTTTAGGGCGACCNATCGACGAAGGTGCTGACGCATTCATCACTCGAGTTCCATGGGCTATCGATCTTTGCAAAGAGCTCGGGCTAGACGCAGCCATGACCAACCCAGCAACCTCAAGCGCTTATGTTCTTGTTGATGGTGAGTTGAGAAAGCTCCCTGCTGGTTTGGTTTTAGGGGTGCCAACGAAGCTTTTCCCTCTCTTAAAGAGTCGGATAGTGAGTCCACTTGCTGCGCTAAGGGCAGGGTTCGACCGCTTTCTACCGGATGACTGGCCTGGGGATGACGAGTCCGTCGGCGGTCTCATTCGGAGAAGGATGGGAGATCAAATAGCCGAGCGATTGGTCGATCCTTTAATCGGCAGCATTAACGCCGGTGACACGGATCACTTGGACGCAGCTTTAGCCGCCCCACAATTAGAAAAAGCAGCCCGCCGTAATCGCAGCCTGATTTTNGGTCTTCGCGAGCAGACAAAAACGGGCTCAGAACCAAAGGCCCCTATCTTCGTGGGGCTCGAAAATGGTATGAGCCATTTAACGGAAACTCTCGTAAGGAGCCTCTCAGGATCAGATATCCGAACAGGTATCCCGGCAAAATCCGTGGAGGCCAACGGAGACAAGTTGAAAGTTGTCACCGATGGGGCCTCATTCGACAGCGAAGCTGTCATAGTGGCCACACCTGCTCACCAAACTGCTCGCTTGTTGGGGAGTTGTCAGAGTGCTGCGGAGCGTCTGTCGTCGATAGAGCACGCGTCAGTTGCTCTAGTCACGATGGGTTTTCGACGTCAGGACGTGCGCAATTCCCTGAAGGGTTCAGGTCTGTTGGTTCCCCGCACTGAGGGTTTACTAACTACCGCTGTCAGCTGGGGGAGTTCAAAATGGCCTCACTGGGCGGGCAAAGAACACGTCATTCTCCGGGTGTCGGCCGGGCGGGCAGGTGACACTAGAGCTTTAGCACTTGATGACAACGATTTAGTCGAAGCGCTGCTAACAGAGGTAGCCCACATTTTAGAAATTGAAGGAAACTTGGTGGAGTGGCGAGTGTCGCGGTGGATAGACGCATTTCCTCAATATGCACCTGGGCATGACCGTTTAGTAGCCGCAATTGAACGTGATCTTCGCTCCGCTATGCCCGGAGTTTTTTTAGCGGGCGCCGGCTACAAGGGTCTCGGCATACCAGCNTGCATCCACCAAGGTCAGCANGCAGCTGACGCGGCTCTCGATTTTCTCGGAACAAGATGATCCGGCTAGCTCCCATTGGTCGTTTGGCGCTAGGCGTCGCTATTTCTTTTTCACTTCCGCCGTACGGCCTATGGCTGTTAACGCCCATAGGTTTAGGACTTCACCTGAGGTTGTCCCAATCTTCAACNAAACGCCAGCAGCTCTTCGACACTGTCAGCCTTTGGATCGGCTACTACGGGGTAGCCCTGGTGTGGATGACCGATCTCACCTTTGCCGGTTGGTTAGTAGCAATTCCGGTTCAAGCAATCATCATGTCTGCTCCAATGGCGTTGGTTCCAGTGTCTGGCATTGGACGTTCAATTGCATTTCCCGCAGCTTTAGTTGTCGGGGAAGCTATCCGCTGGGTTGTTCCCTTTGGTGGCGTTCCAATGTCGAGTTTGGCAATGGGCCCAGTCGACAGTTACCTCGTTGACACAGTTCGGGTTAGTGGCCCGTTGCTTTTGATCGCAGCGGTTGGAATTTTAGCAATCGCCGTTGAGGGCGCATTATCAACTCAGATTCGCAAGGTCGTAGTCGCATTAGCTGCTGTGCTGTCGCTGATTGTTCTGGCCCANATCGCTCCAACCGGAATGAGCAACGCCGTTATTCAGGGAAGTGTCGTGCAGGCCGGCGGACAGTTGGGGACTCGTGCCGCGTCGAGCGACCAGGCCGCAGTCTTCACACGACATTTAGAAGCGGTTGAACTGCACGATATTGAAACTGATTTGATGGTGTGGTCGGAAAGTAGTGTGACCGCATTTGCCCCGCTAGAGCAGAGCAAAGAATTTAGAAAAGTTGCTCAGTTAGCCAACCGGCTCGACACAGTTATAGTTGCCAACTTCTCCGAAATTGAGGGCGACTATTTTCGAAACGCGTCGGTAGTCGTCGAACCGACTGGCGACATTGGCGGCCGCTACGACAAAGTCCATTTAGTCCCATTTGGTGAGTACATACCTCTGCGCAGTGTGGTCGAGAAGTTCGCAGATTTGTCACTCATCTCCCGAGAGGCGCTACCAGGCAGCGGGGCCGGAGTAGTGAGTTCAAGCCTGGGTCCTATTGGAAACGTGATCTCATTCGAGGTCTACTTTCCTGAACGAGTGAGAAGCGGCAACCAAATGGGTGCGCAAATTATCACTAACCCAACACTTGCATCTTCGTACGAAAACTCCTTGGTTCCTGAGCAATCACTTGCCAGCGCGCGCCTTCGGGCTATCGAATCTGANCGTTGGGTCTTGCAGGCATCCACAACTGGCTACTCAGCGATAGTCGCACCAGATGGTCATGTCGTAAANCGAAGCAACTTACGGGAACAAACGGTGCTTTCGTCGCCGATTGAACTTCGAAGCGGCCAAACGTGGGCTACAAAATTTGGAAAGAANCCGATATCTCTCTTCGCGGCACTATTACTCATTGCTACTGCACTGATGAGTTCTAGATCTCGACGTTCAAAGTAACTGGACCATTGTTGTAGATCTGCACTTCCATATGCGAGCGAAAACGACCCGACGCAACTTGTGCTCCCATTTCTTCAAGCGACTTGCATAGGTGAGCGATAAGGGGTTCTGCCACTTCTGGTGCAGCTGCTTGAACAAAAGATGGTCGACGTCCCTTAGCCGTATCGCCGTAAAGAGTGAACTGGCTCACAACCAGCACCTCCCCACCTGCCTCCCCCAAGGACTTATTCATTCTCTGGTCTTCATCTTCGAAAACCCTGAGGTTCCAGATCTTGCTCGCCATCTTCTCGGCTTTTTGAAGGTCATCATCGTGCGACGCGCCAATGAAAACACATAAGCCGGTTCCGATCGCCCCTACAACTTCTCCGTCAACCAGGACTGAAGCTTCATTTACTCTCTGGATTAACGCCCGCATATAACGTCACTTTCGAAGTCGTGTAANCCAACGTAACGGTTAATCACCGGACCGCGACTCATAGAGTTACCGACCGGTAGCATTGATATCCCCTTATCTGTCCCAGTGAACTGCGAAAGGATCTCATGTCTCACGACGGTCCATTGCGCATCGCATTCTTGACCTACCGCGGNCACCCCTACACCGGGGGTCAGGGTGTCTATACCCGCCACATGGCACGCGAGTTAGTGGAACTTGGACACCACGTCGAAGTCATTTCCGGTCCCCCTTATCCCCATCTCGATAACGGCGTCGNATTGACGAAGTTGCCCAGCCTTGACCTGTACCGAATGCCAGATCCTTTCCGAATTCCCCGTCTCAGCGAGTTCAAAGACCGTTTTGATGTCCTGGAGTATGCAGTCACTGCGGCAGCAACCTTTGCGGAGCCGCTTACCTTCAGCCTCAGGGCTCATCGGAACCTCATGGAAAGATTGAGCGAATTTGATCTCGTTCATGACAACCAGTGCCTGGGGACTGGGATTTGGAAAATTCACGAAGCAGGGTTACCTGTGCTGGAGACGATCCACCACCCGATCACAGTAGATCGGAGGTTGGAGACAAAACATGCCCCAACACCATGGAAACGTTTCACTAAAAATCGGTTTTATGCCTTTACCGGNATGCAAACCAAAGTCGCTCGCAAGCTTCCAAGAATCCTCACCGTGTCATCCAACAGCTATGACGACATAATCGCAGATTACGGGGTCGACGCAGAGCGACTACACATCGTCCACGTCGGTGTAGACCCCCAGCAATTCCGCCCGATGGAGGNCGTCAACGTAGTACCAGGAAGACTGATGACTACGGCAAGCGCCGACGTGGCAATGAAAGGTCTGGCTTTCCTACTCGAAGCGCTCGCAAAACTTAGGGCCGAGGACACCTCAATTCACTTAGTCGTAATCGGTAAACCCAAGTACGACTCCAAAGCAACTCAACTCATCAAAGAACTCGAGTTGGCGGAATGNATTGAGTTCGTTAGCGGGGTGACAGACCAACGGATNGTGGAGCTATACAACGAAGCTGAAGTCGCCATTGTCCCCTCCCTTTACGAGGGCTTCTCGCTCCCTGCGATCGAAGCAATGTCGTGTGGGGTCCCACTCGTGGCAACGACAGGTGGAGCGTTACCTGAAGTCGTTGGCGAGGATGGCATCACAGCGTTACAAGTACCGCCAGGCGATAGCGATGCTTTAACTCAAAAGATCAGATGGGCGCTACAACAAACAAATCTTCGGCCAACGGTCGGCGCAGCTGGCCGAGAGCGAGTGATACAGAATTTTTCTTGGAAAATCACCGCTGAACGAACTGTGGAACATTACCGAGCGTTACTAAGCGAGATGAGCGTCAATGCTCACAGTTAACTACGACCAGTTGGGCGTCAATCCAGGCGATCTCGTCCTCGACATGGGATGCGGCGGCGGACGTCACGCGTTTGAAACTGTCCGACGCGGTTGTCGGATTGTTGCTTTGGATCAAAACCTTTGCGAATTAGTCGATGTAAAAAACACTTTCGCAGCGATGATCGAAGCTGGGGAGTTAGACGACGAGGTCCAGGGTCAACCAGTTTCCGCCGACGCACTGGAGCTTCCTTTCTCAAACGCAACCTTTGATCGCATCATCTGTTCAGAAGTACTCGAACACATAGGCGACGATAGTGCCGCAATCGGAGAACTCGTACGAGTGCTCAGACCAGGAGGCACTATCGCAATTACCGTGCCTGCATGGGCGGCCGAAAAGATTTGTTGGCGGTTAAGCGACGAGTATCACGCACCTAAAGCCGTAGGCGGGCACGTTCGGATCTACCGAAAGTCTGAACTTCTGTCGAAAGTTAGCCTTGCTGGTTTGGAACCTTGCGGATGGGACAAAGCACATTCACTGCACTCTCCATACTGGTGGCTGAAATGCGCTGTCGGCCCCACCAATGATGGTCACAAACTCGTAAAGGCTTACCATCGCTTTCTTGTCTGGGACATCATGAAAAGACCGCTAGTGACACGTTTGCTTGATCGCTTACTCAACCCATTGATTGGCAAATCGGTTGTGCTCTACGCGACCAAACCGATAGTGGAGCACTCAGATGCAACCTGAATCGCTCGGTGCACTTACCGAGGAACAAATCCGCGCAACTGCTTCGGCAATTGGAGAGCAACAAACATCTACTGGAATGATTCTTTGGTTTTCTGAAGGACATGCCGATACTTGGAATCACACCGAAGCGGCTATGGCGTTATCAACGGCTGGCCTTCACACAGCCGCTGAACGAGCTTTTGATTGGTTGGCACAAAGTCAGCGCTCTGACGGAAGTTGGCATCACTACTATCTGAGCGACGGGGTAGAAGACGCCAAGGTCGATACAAACTGCTGCGCTTACGTTGCAACCGGTGTTTTACATCACTTCCTTACCACTGGCGACAAAAGTTTTCTTGAAGGTATGTGGCNGACAGTAAAGAGGGCTCTGGACTTCGTCGTCGGACACCAGACCGCTTCAGGGCATATNCCTTGGGCAATCCATACCAGTGGCACACCCTGGTCCTACTCGCTAGTAACAGGGAGCTCCTCAATCTTGCACTCTCTACGTTGCGGCATCGCCATCGCTTCTCACCTGGGATACGAGCACCCCGAGTGGGAGTTCGCTGCTGTCCGACTCGCCAACCTCTTACGAAACCATGAAGGTCAGTTTGAACCGAAGAGAAGATGGGCAATGGACTGGTATTACCCTGTGCTGACTGGGGCGCTATCAGGAGCGATAGCGGCTGAACGTCTTTCAAGCCGATTTGACGAATTCGCCCTAGAGGACAGAGGCGTGCGTTGCGTCTCGGACCAACCATGGGTCACCACAGCAGAAACTTGTGAATGCGCCATGGCGTTCTTGGCAATCGGTGATGAAGAAACAGCGAATAAGCTTTTTGAAAGTATCAAGCCCCTTCGAGACAGCGACGGTGCGTACTTTACGGGGATGGTCTTCCCAGACGGCATTACTTTTCCAGACAACGAACGTTCTACCTATTCCAGCGCTGCCGTGATACTGGCGTCGGACGCTCTTACAAACAAGTCACCCGCTTCGCGCTTACTTATCGGACACGGATTACCAAACCTCGACTCTTAGGCAACATCCGAGCTCAGCATCGGCGTAACACTTGGAGACTGCCAACACTTGAGTGCTGTTCAAATTCACCCTCTGCAAGCGCTCGGGAATAGATTTCATATGGAGGCCTACCCCCATCTGCCGGGTCTTCAAAAACATCATGAATTGCTAGAAGGCCACCTTCGACTACCTTCGGGGCCCAGTTTTCATAGTCTGCATGCGCGGGCTCAGCTCCATGCCCACCGTCAACGAACAGCATCGAAATCGGGGTAAACCAATGCTGAGCAACGACCGAGGATTCTCCGATTATCGGCACAACAACGCTCTCGAGTCCCGCAGCTTCAAGGTTGGCGCGCAACTCTGGTAAAGAATCAATTTTTCCTGTCATAGGGTCCACCAACTCTGCGTCGTGATGCTCCCACCCCTCTTGCATTTCTTCCGACCCACGATGGTGGTCGACCGTGAAGACAACTAATCCACGTTCGATTGCCGCTGCTCCCAAATAGATAGTGGATTTTCCGCAATACGAACCCACTTCAACAATGGGTCCACTTGCCGTCAACGCGAGCGCTGCTTCGTACAAACCTACTCCTTCAGCGTGAGGCATGAAGCCACGCGCTGTACGCGCTGCTGTCTCTAAGTCACTTCTCATCACTCAGTCCCGCTGATTAAACAAAATTGTCTCAAGCACAAAAAATTTTCCCAGCCAGAGAGTCCCAAAAGCCAACAAATTAGCCAACATCAAAATCGCTGTTGAAGCGAACCACACATCGGCCAAAGCAACACATGCCGTTGAGACAGCTAGACCTACCAGGCTATAAATCCAAAATGGCAATATTTCTTCGCGAACTGAATGCGAATCTCTTCTCCCCCACACCCAAGATCGATTCATCAGATATGCCGGTACAGCGCCAATCGTGACCGCAACAACATTCGCCGCTAAAGCTGGCCAACTGAGAACGGCTAAACCGAACCAAAGAACTACTTGTGTCACCGCGACAGCGACGACCGAGACACCTGAGTAACGAAGGAGCTTGACTCGGAGGTTCAAGAGGTTCCTAGACATACCACTCTAAGTCGGGGGACGACCCTAACTATTCGTCTCCATCTGGTCGATAAAGAGTCAACAGCAGCGCTATCGCTGCGCCGATCCCTCCGATGGTTGTCACAGCAAACCAACCGATCCCCGACCATTCAATCCCTAGGGCGTTATCTAGAGACCACGATCCGGGGCCAAACAGCACCAGACAAGAGGTCGACACTGCGAGGACAAANACATACTCCCAACCATCTTTGATGATGAAGAACCCGTTTTTGCGATGGCCGACCCAGCCAGCCACGCACATCACACCTACGTACCCCATAGCGCTTAACGGGGTAAGGAAGCCTGCTGCGATAGCACACCCAAAGCCGATTTCGCCCAGCGCAGCTAGGTGCGCGTGAACGATCCCAGGCTTGAGGCCCTCACTTTGAAACCAACGTCCTACACCAGCGATTCCACCTCTGTATTTGGCGACTCCATGGAGTGCAAGTGTGACCCCAAGAGTGAGTCGNAAGAGGAGTAACCCCAAGTCCAACGCATNTTGATCCATCATTGTCCCCTTTTGTTTACCGTACTCCGGTCTNGCGATTTGATTCGATTTAATCGGTTGTGTTGATCAGATGATTCGCAGCCATAGCGAAATATTCGAGCATTTGTTCTTCAATAGTGGCGCTCACCTGAGTCTCCGACAACGCCGCAGCCATATGTTCATACCATNTATCCCGTTCGGCGCTTCCTACTCGAAAGTGCATGTGCCGCATTCGTAATCTCGGATGTCCTCGTTGCAGGGAGTAATCAGACGGACCGCCCCAGTACTGAGCCAGAAACAGCGCTANCCAATATCTTGATGGTTCNAGGTCTTCTGGGTACAAGGGCCGNAATAACGCATCGTTGGCAACGCGTTCGTAGAAGCGATCACACAAATCATGAAACCACTGCANACCTCCGACAGCTGCATAAACGTTTTCTGACTCGTCACTCAATGGTTCCAGCCTCGTAGCGATAAATGTTCGTATCTCGGGCAACAAANCCGAGGCGTTGGTACAACCTGTTAGCCGCTGACCGGGAGGGGCGCGAGGTTAGATCTATGGTCTTCGCNCCNGCGGCCANCGCTATCTCTATAGCTCGTCGATTCAGCGCTTCCCCAACACCACGCCCTCGAAAGCTTTCGTCAACTACAACGTCTTCGATCCAGGCCCTTAGACCAGTGGGTATCGGGAAAATAATCAGAGTCATCGAACCTAAAATCTTTTCTCCCTCGCGGGCCAACAAAAGAGTTGCTGCATCATGCTCAATGATCTCTGCGATCTCTNCGGCGTTAGGTGGTGGCGCAGATTGAGATAGTTGGGGCATTAACTCACCTANGGCTTGAACGACTGCTGCATCAGCCGTGTCGCAAATTGTGATCTCAATAGTCATTTGTTAATTCTCCATCAACGCCTTCATGGTACGGATCGCGAGATCCGCAGATAGCCTTTTCGTCGTGGAACACGTCGAGTGGAGCGAACATCCCGTCTTACAAGATGCGGTGCTCCTTGCAGCTTTCACTGGTTGGAACGATGCGGGGGACGCAGCGACCGAGGCTGTGGGTTATCTGACACGTCGCTATGACTGTCAACGAATAGCAACAATAGACCCTGAGTATTTCTATGACTTCGCGTCCGTACGACCAAGTGTCCGCTTAGAGGGNGACGAACGTCGCATTGATTGGCCCGTCAACGAGGTCCGACTCGGAGAATTAGATGACGGTCGACCNCTNGTGACGGTACTGGGTATAGAGCCGAGGCTTCGATGGCGTACCTTCTCCGAGGCTCTTTTGACGGTCGCCGATCGACTTTCGGCGAAAACGGTAATCACATTGGGCGCCTTATTAACCGACACTCATCATCAGGCTCCTGTGGATGTGATNGGGGCATCTAATAACGAAGTCATCAATATCGAACTTGGGTTAACTCCCTCTCAATATGAAGGCCCAACAGGGATCATTGGAGTGCTCAATGANGCGTTTCATCGAGCCGACTTTGACAGCCTTTCGTTTTGGGCGGCGGTGCCCTCATACATCGGCCACAATCCATCCCCGAAAGCAGCACTAGCTCTGGTGCAGCGAGTTGTCGAATTCCTAGATATTCCGTTAGGGGCAACAGATTTACAGATCGCCGCCGCGAGTTACGACAGACAAATAAACGAGCTAGTTGAAAGCGATCCAAATCTCGCTGAATACGCNCAACAAATACTCGATGACGCCACAGATGAGATAAGCGACATGGCCGACAACCCTCAGGCAATGATCGACGAGTTGGAGCAATACTTACGTCAACAAGACGAATAACAGCTCAGTTTCCTAGCTCGTTAGGTTCTTCTTGCCAAGGAACCGAACGCGGTGGGTCAAAACGAACTTCAGCCAGGTTTCCATCTATAGCTGCGAACGCATCGTCAACCCAGCTTTCTAAACCAGCTAAAGGTTCCGGGAGAGCATCGCGAGCAAACCACCCGCAATCACTTGTCTCCAAAGGATGGGCCTGCAGCTCACCACCGACGGCTTTGCAGTGGAACACCATTGAATACAGAGGAATTTTTGTGAAACCCTGCCGCATACCGTCGACGATGGACACCAGCGTCAGCGGTTCGCAATGAATGCCAGTTTCCTCATAAACCTCTTTAATCGCTACTTCAACTGGTGAATATCCAATGTCGGCCCAACCAGTTGGATACAACCAGACGCNGCTGTCNGCTCGTTGGACGAGCAGAATTTCNTTTTCCTCATTGCTCACAATGGCGCCGACTGCGGCTTTAGGTGTGACGTAGCCCGCCACGCCTTGGCCAACCATTCGCATCCATTCATCAGCAACGGCCTCTGGCGCTATTTCTGAAGCAACAGTGCTACGAATCTGCGCTGCTACTTTCAGAATTTCTTCGTAACGTTCTTGTTCATACAGGCTTTCTGTAAAGCCCAACCCTGTGCGAGCAATTCCCGCGAGTGTCTCCGCCCAATCAAGTAGATCTTGTCCAGTGACGGGTTCCGACATCTACCAGAGGCTAGTCCGCATCAGTCAACTCTCGTTAACGAGTGCAGTAACGCTGTTTCGATTTCTCGGCAGTGGGACTCGCTGAGGGCCGGCCCGTTCGCGCTTGTCACATAAAACGTGTCTACGACCTCATTGGCAATCGTTTGAATCTTTGCCGACCGTATATCAAGTCCCATTTCCGTTAAGGCTCGGGTGAGGTGGTAGAGAACACCAATATGGTCTTCAGTCCGGACCTCAATGATGGTCGCGTCAGTGGCCGATTCGACGTCAAAGATAACTTTCGTGGGTACCGGCTTCGCGGAAAGGGCCGTACGACGCCGATACACCCTGGCTCGTTCCGATATGCGTGAATCTATGGCCAGATNGCCATCCAGGCACCGGTAGACATCCTCGGTTACCCGCTCCCAATCCACGGGGGTATCGGGTTCAGCAACTCGGAACTGAGAGACTGCCATGCCTGCTTCACTGGAGTAGGCGTCTGCTTGNAGAACATCAAGACCGCGAAGAGCGAGAGCGCCGGCAGCTCTGCTGAATGTTCCGGCTCGATCGGGGGCGACGATGGTTACGGTATCCCCCGACCCTTGAACAACTGTTTCCCCTTCAGCCATTAATGACTCGAGTTGTTGAGTGACGAAAGATCGCCTTTTGCGTCGAGTGGATCCATCGCTCGATATGTAATCAGTTACCAGCACAGCAAGGGTTTCGACTAAGTGCGCCTTCCATTCGCCCCATGCTGTCGGTCCGGTCGCTATGGAGTCNGCTTCAGTCAAGGCNGCCAACAACTCNAAAAATTCGACTGTTTCGACCTTTTCGGCTACCACTCGAATTGTTTGAGTGTCTTCTAGATCTCTCCGAGTAGCTACATCGGGCAANAAAAGGTGATGTTCTACTAGTCGGCTCAACACTTCAGCATCCGATGCGGAAAACCCGCACCTAGACGCAATNGGCCCNACTAATCTCACACCCACTTCAGTGTGATCACCGGGATAACCCTTACCTATATCGTGCAACAGCGCGGCGACCAATAGAAGGTCTGGGCGACGAACCCGTTGGGTTAATCGAGCAGCTTCCGCGACAGTCTCCAATAAGTGTCGATCAACGGTGAAGCGATGGTAGACATTTCGTTGCGGGCGAGATCGATTAGGAGTCCACTCCGGAAGCANATGAGTCCAAACTTCGAAATAGTCGAGAGATTCAATTACAGGGATAGCTCTATGGCCNCCACTGAGGAGCTCAACGAATAAGTCTCGNGCACCTTGAGGCCACGGATCTGGGAGATCACTCTGCCGTTCTGCCAAAAGCCGCAATGATTGTCTTGCTAGGGGTAAACCCGAACGCATAGCCGTAACTGCCGCGTGGAGCACCAACAAGGGGTCGGCGGATGGGTCACCTACGATTACAAGTTCGTTATCAACAAGACTCAAACCGGCGACATCGATTTCTACAGAAAGTTCATCAGCTAAATCACGGTCGATATGACGCCAGGTCTCGTCGCTGAGGTAGGCAATTGTCCTAGAGGCCGCCGCCACCCTACCCATCAACACATCTGCGTCATGGTCNCCCAAAGATTCTGCAACAGAATCCTGCTCTTCTAGTAACAAAATATCGCCNCGTTTGGCACTAATTCGGTGTAACTCGACGCGGGCTTCAAGTAGCACTCGATAAGCGTCTGCCAAACGATCATGATCGTGTGTGGGAACCTCAACCCCCGCTCGGGCAGCCCAATCGATGGCATGCACATCTCGCAAACCACCGCGACCTTCCTTTAGGTCAGGTTCGAGTAAAAATGCAACTTCNCCTGCGAGTAAGTGGCGNCGAGTCACGTTNCGCGCAAGTTCTTCAAGACGGGCAGGTCCATACTCTGCCCACTGTTTCTCATTACGCNTCAGNAGATCATCGACTANANCTCGATCTCCNGCAACTATCCGGGCATTCAACAAGCTTGTNGCAGTTTCNAGGTCATCAGCCGCTAGGCGCAACGTTTGTTCAAGCGAGCGCACTGAATGGCCGAGTTTGAANCCTTCATCCCAAAGCGGATACCAANTTCGATCGGCGAGAGAATCAATATCTTCTTGATGTTTATGGACGAGCATTAAGTCAAGATCACTCGATGGACAGAGTTCTGACCGGCCATAGCCACCTAGGGCGACTAGTGCTACGTCAGTGTCCAGCCGAATTTCTTTTTCGTACAACTCAGCTAAGAACTCATCGGTAACCCGAGATAACGCCTCCGGGATCTGCCACGCTTCCAGCGACTTATCATCAATAACTTCCTTGCGTCGTTCCACAAGTCCTCTGCTATCCATCTGAATCTCCTAGTAGCTGAGGCAAACGTTTAAAAAAAACTGATCTCGGCAACGCGTCGGCACATCCAGCCGCTTTCGCCAGATCCAAGATCTCTACGCTGACATGTGGGGCGAACGCGATTATTTGAGGTCCCGCAGGGAGGTATTCGAGTACCTCTGGGTTTGATGCATCGATCAAAACCAGGTCAGCGTTCACAGACTCCAAATCATCAAGTGTTTGCAACATCTCGACATGGCTTGCAAAACGACTTCGGTCCATCAGATTGGGTACGTATGCCGCTATTCGGGTCATCAGGATTCAACTTCTCGGCGTCGAGCAAAGTGAGCATGTGCTTTCGCTGCGCCCCAAGTTATTCCTAATTCATGACATCGCTGTCCGAATTCTAGAAACGCCGTCGGCGTTAAGTCATAAATATCTTGCGGGAAAGTCAACTCAGCGTACTCATCTCTCTGTAGCGGAGGTACTTCGTTACGCACGAGAACTTCAGTGGGGTAAAGCGCAGCCTTTCGAAGAACTGACATCGGGTTAGGGCTCTGCTGTTCAACATCAGCTGCAAACAGATTTGTGAGTTCTTGCATTAAGTCCTTCGCGCATTTGACGCCAGCATCCATTGTTTCGTCTGCTATTTGTTGGTGCCATTCCCCGCCCGAGGCCTCGTAAATCTTTCGGACGCAAGCTTCTACCCATCGCGGTAGAGCTTTCTCTAATTCCTGACCGAGTTGGGCACCTATTTCTTGCAAAGACTCCATCAGATTGAATGATTTAAGTTCCCGGATCGAAAACCTTCGAGATCGAGTGTCACGTATTGGTAACCGACGGCTTTGACGGCTTCAATAATTTCGATTCTTCGTTCAAGCGCAACAGAAAGTTGGTCGAGGTCGAATTCAAGTCGCGCTACCTCTCCGTAATCTCGGACCCGGAGCTGTTCAAACCCCAAGGCTTTCAATGCCGATTCGGCACGGTCTAGCTTGCGTAACAGGGAAACGCTGACTTCGGTGCCATATGGAATCCGCGACGCAAGACACGCTGCCGCAGGTTTATCCC
>PBOM01000025.1 GCA_002724355.1 Actinomycetota bacterium
GAATGCGGATGTGATGTTTTCGCATCTTGCCGCTCAGATGGCCAAGAACTTCGTGTCCGTTATCCAACTCGATACGAAAGTGACCGCCTTTAAGCGCTTCAACAGTCTTTCCTTCAAGCAAGATGGCGTCGTCCTTCTGTTTCGGCAAACCAATTTCCCTTCAATCGCTGTCTCAACATCCTACCGGAATAGGCCCACTAGCTGAGATATGAGCATGATCGCCAGAATCGAACTATTTTTGAAGTAGTTCCACATAAGGGGATCCAAATGTCGTATGACTTAAAGATTTCGGGCGGCACCATCGTTGACGGGACAGGCGCAGCGCGCTTCTCGGGCGACTTAGGTGTAAAGGACGGGCGTATCGTCGCTATGGGCGACGCTCCCGCCGATGCCGCCAAAACCATCGATGCCAGCGGTCGAATTGTCGCGCCCGGTTTCGTTGATATCCATACCCATTACGACGCACAAGTCTTGTGGGATCCATTGGTGAGCTGCTCACCCTGGCACGGAGTGACAACCATTGTTATGGGCAACTGCGGCTTCTCCGTAGCTCCGACTCGGCCAGAGCACCGCGATCTAATCATGCGGACATTGGAAAACGTTGAGGGAATGAGTGTTGATGCCCTGCGCTCCGGACTAGGCGACTGGGGATTTGAGAGCTTCCCCGAGTACTTGGACACTCTTGAAGACAACGGATGCGCAGTGAACATGGCAGCGATGATCGGACACACTGCTCTACGAATGTACGTAATGGGTGAGGAAGCAACCGAGCGAGAAGCCACCGAGGAAGAAATCAGTCGTCAACGAGAACTTGTCACTGAAGCACTCGAAGCAGGGGCTTTAGGGTTCGCGACGAGCCGCGCCAACACCCATGTTGGGTACGAAGGCCGCCCAGTGCCAAGCCGTTTGGCGACCCCAGAGGAAATCATCGAGATCGCCCAAGCGCTGGGAGATGTCGGAGGCATCATGCAAGCGACACAAGGGCGAGGCCTCAGCCACGAACAGTTTGCTCGAGTGGCCGAGTCCACTGGAGCAAATGTGAGTTGGACGGCTCTGTTGGCAGGAACACTAGGACCCGGAAGCCATCTTAAGGACCTTGAGCAAGCTCACGCTCTGGCTGACCGTGGGCTACCTGTATTTCCTCAGGTCGCAGTTCAACCGGTGCAGTTTGAAATGAGTTGGGAAGCTCCGTTTATTTACGAAGGGATGCGCGTCTTTCAACCCGTGGCCCAAAGCGATCGAGAAGGGCGGAAGGCCTACTATGCGGATCTGGACTGGCGAGAACAGTTCAAAGAGAAGGCCGGCAACGGTGGCAAGATCGGTGATCGTTGGGCGAGAACCGAAATCAGTTGGTTCCCTACCGATACCTCTATGGAAGGCAAGAACGTTCAAGAGCTAGCTGACGAGCTCGGTCAAGACCCAGTCGATGTGATGCTCGACATGGCACTAGATTCCGATTTGGACATGCGCATAGTTCAAGACGTCGTGAATCATGATCGAGATGAGATTGACGAACTTCTGCATGATCCCACAACGGTCATTGGGCTTTCCGATGCAGGAGCGCACGCGAGTCAGTTATGTGACGCCAAGTATTCAACAGAGTTTCTGTCGACATTCGTTAGAGAACGGGAGAGCTTTGATCTGGAACAGGCCGTCCACATGCTCACTCAGCGCCCTGCTCAGGTATTCGGCATCGAAGATCGGGGAACTCTTGTCGAGGGCGGCTGGGCTGACGTAGTGGTCTTTGACATGGACAACGTGGGACATGACGGAAAGCGCCGCGTATATGACCTTCCCGCGGGAGCCGATCGTCTGATATCAGACGCCACTGGAATTGATGCTGTCGTCGTCAACGGAACACTTATCCGACACGATGGAGAAGACACAGTCACCTCCGATTCAACGCTGCCCGGCAAACTGCTGCGTCACGGCAAAGGCTGACGGGTGCCTGTAGATCCCGATCACGATTTTTGGAAACCCGGCATGGGCTGGGCCAAAGCCGTTGAAGATATCGAGTATGTCAAGGGTTTGGCGGATGAAATGGGTGGCCCCGAACGCGTCCAGCGACAGCACGATGGAGGTCGTTACACGGTTCGGGAACGAATGGAAAAGTTTTGCGACCCGGGTTCATTTTTGGAAATGGGCCATCTGATTGGCGCCGCTGAGTACGACGCTGATGGCAACTTGGTTGAGTTTTCGCCCGGTGGTTATGTCATGGGACTGGGGGAAATCGATGGACGTTCGGTATCAGTTGGCGGCGATGACTTCACCCTGTCTGGTGGGAGCCCGCATGACGTCCACAAACTCCCCCACCACTTCGCACAACCTTTGGCTCTGAAATACGGCATCCCGTATGTTCAACTCCGCGAAGGGGTGGGTCATTCTTCCAAACAAGACGAGCAAGATGGCCATATGGGGTTACCTCAAGGNGATCTGTGGCATCAAGGCGTTGAGTTGCTTGGCAATGTCCCGGTCGCTTCAGCAATTCTGGGTTCGGTTGCCGGGTGGCCAGCNGCGGCAGCCTTGTTGTCGCACTTNAGTGTCATGGTCAAAGAAAAATCTCAGATCTTTCCTTCTGGGCCTCCAGTTGTTGAGCGCGCTATTGGGGAAAAACTTTCCAAAGAAGAACTTGGCGGCTGGCGCATGCACGTTGTCGAGAGTGGCCAGGTCGACAACGTTGCTGAAGANGAGGACGACGCATTCCAACAGATCCGTGATTTTCTCTCTTTCCTTCCTAACACGGTGAGAGAGGTTGCACAGCGAGTAGAGACTGGAGATGATCCTGAACGACGCCCCCAAGAGCTTCTTGAATTTGTGCCCACTAATAGACGNCAGGGCTATGACGCACGGGCGCTGATCCGACATGTAGTTGACAATGGCAACTTTTTCGAAATGAGAGAGTTGTATGCCAGTGGCCTCATCACCGGTTTCGCTCGACTCGATGGTTGGTCGGTAGGAGTTATCGGCAGCGATCCGATGAGCAAGGCTGGAGCAATGGACGGCAATGCCGCCGATAAATACACCCATTTCGTGGACCTCTGCGACACCTTCAATTTGCCGTTACTGATTTTTCTAGACATGCCAGGCTTCATGTTGGGGTCCCATGCGGAACGCATNGCGACAATGCGACGCGGAGCTCGAGCTCTCATAGCTTCAGCCGAATGTCAGGTTCCAAAGATCGAGTTCATGGTGCGGAAAAGTTACGGCGTAGCAGCCGATGCTCCTAACTCGATCGGTCTACCCGACAGCATCAACCTACGTTTTGGGTGGCCATCTGGCGAGTGGGGCGGAATCCCGATTGAAGGCGGCGTTGCCGCGGCATATAGACGAGAAATCGAGGCTGCAGACGACCCCGACGCTCACCGCGAAGCTATCGAGGAACGGTTACTGCGGCTTCGCTCTCCGTTCAGGGCCGCACATCGGGGCGATGTAGTCGATTTGATTGATCCACGAGAAACACGATCCCTGGCATGCCGGTTTGTGAACCTCGCTCAACCCAAATTACGCGAATTGGCTCAACGACCTAAACGGGCCGTTAGGCCTTAAGTCGAGGACGCTCCACTCAACGTCACTCTGTAACCACGACGGGTTGCGGGGAAATAATCCCAAGTTGCGTAGTGTTGAACGCAACGGTTATCCCACATAGCGATCGAATTCTTGGACCAGTGAAAGCGCGCATGNAAGTTAGGGTTTTCGACATGTCGGTAGAGGTGCTGCAACACAGACCGACTCTCTTCTCGAGTTAATCCTTCGATGTGTTTTGTGAAACCCTGATTCACATAGAGGGCCTTTCTTCCTGTCTCCGGGTGTGTTGACACAACAGGATGCAGCGCCGAAGGAGGTGTTGCTTCTTGGCGGTGGCCAGGCAGTTTGCCTAATTGATGTAGGGCAACTCTCTGCTCAAGAAATTCTTGAAAAATTGGTGACAAAGCTTCATATGCGGCGTACATGGAACTGAACAGTGTCGCTCCACCACCGTCAGGGGGCACCTCAGTCATTCGCAAAACGCTGGCGGTTGGAGGTGACTGCTCAAAACTGACGTCAGTATGCCAGCCATCACCNGCTACATTCTTGGAATTTTCATCNGCGTGAATCACCAAGATTTCAGGATGATTCGGGTGGTGAGAAACAGTGGGGTGGATGTGTGGCTCACCGAACTGACTGGCAAAAGCTATGTGCTGTTCGTGTGTGAGATCTTGATCTCTGAAAAACACAACTTGGTGGTCAAGCCAAGCCGCTCGAATTTCATCAATTGCTGTCTCACTAAGCTCCTCGCGCAAGTCGACACCAGTGATCTCAGCACCAATCCGAGGGGTAATCGGGCTGACATTAATAGTGTTCATGCTCTAAGGCTATGTGTCTGTCCTCTGAACGTGGCAGATTAATAGGGTGATAGACCTAAGATCTGACACTGTCTCCAGACCAACAGATGCAATGCGTGAGGCTATGGCTAGCGCCGAAGTCGGGGATGATGTCTTCGGAGACGACCCAACAGTTCGTGATCTCGAAGCTCAGGTCGCTGAACTACTAGGCAAAGAAGCTTCCGTTTTTGTCTCTTCCGGAACTCAATCGAATCTCTGTGCCCTTATGGCTCATTGCCAACGCGGCGATGAGTACCTGGTCGGCGATCACGCACATACGTATATGTACGAAGGCGGCGGCGCCGCTGTATTGGGCAGTATCCAACCTCAAACCATTCCCATGCTGAAGTCTGGAATGTTGGACCTAAACGCTGCACGGTCCGCAATCAAACCTGACGACTCTCACTTCGCGCAGACACGCCTACTTTGCCTCGAGAACACCACAGACGGCAAAGTCATTGAAGTACAGGATCTACATGAAGGACGCGAGCTTGTAGACGAGCACGGCTTGGGTTACCACTTAGACGGCGCTCGTCTTTGGAACGCAGCGGTCGCATTAGGAATAAACCCTTCCGAGATAGCGGCCCCCTTCGACACGGTGTCGGTATGTCTATCCAAGGGCTTGGGAGCTCCAGTCGGGTCAGTGCTAGCAGGGTCAGAGTTACTCATCAACCGAGCACGCAAGTGGAGAAAAATGCTTGGTGGAGCGATGCGCCAAGTCGGTTTGATCGCCGCTGCAGGGAAACACGCAATAGAAAATCACATTGATCGCTTGGCAGAAGATCACCGAAACGCCGAACGACTAGCTGAAGGCCTCGCAACAATCGACGGCCTAACCGTCGATGCGCAAAACACGAATATGGTTTTCGTCAACGCGTCTCAATCTACCGATGGTTTAGAGCAGCGATTACTGGATCGCGGTGTAATCACGCGCTGGTCTGGGCGCAGCAGCCGGATGGTGCTTCACCTTGACGTCACTGCACATGATGTCGATTTAGCTGTAAGTGCAATCGCTCAAGAACTAGTGAGCTAGTCAGCGACCAGTTCACTAACTGGTTCTATCAAATAATCAGACAAGTTTGCTTCTCTTGTCATGGCGTAAAAATCGACGTTCCGCCACGGTGAATTTACGACGATACGACCTCGGTCATTTCGATAGTAGGAAGTCATTCCTGGGTGAGTCCACACCATCTGCTCATGTGCTTGGTCAACTTCTTGGTTATATCCGTCGTGGACTTCTTGGCGAATCTCTACTGAGCCGATGTTTTGGTCGAGCATCTTTTGGATCATGTCCATGATGTACCTGACCTGCATCTCAACTACAAAAATCAGACTTCCGCCATGTCCTGGCTGAAGATTCGGCCCATAGAGGGTAAAGAAATTCGGAAAGTTCGGGATGACGGTACCCAAATACGCCTGTGCATTGTCGTGTTCCCATTGCTCCGCTAGGGAGACCCCTGAACGTCCCTTCGCTTCATAAGTGGTGATGAAGTTCAGAACATCGAAACCTGTCGCAATAACGAGAACGTCGGCTTCGTATTCGGTTCCGTCGTCTGCATATAGGCGCCCCGAATCCACCCTGGCGACGTGTTCATCGACCAAGGTGACTTTGGGGTTTCGCAGCATGCGATACCAGCCGTTGTCCATAAGCATTCTTTTGCCAAAAGGTGGGTAGGTAGGCAACACGCGTTCAAGTAAATCTGCTGCTTCATCACCCAATTCGTTAACGACATAGTCGGTGAAATATGCCCTATGCGCATCGTTTTGGGCATTCAATGACCTATCTGGGTGCTCCCAATCCGGATCTTTTTGGAGTGCCGAGTGGATTTGGTCATTAAACGTCCAGCCGAGCCGCACTCTGTACCAGTTTCTGTAGAGCGGTACTTCTCGCAGCAAAAACCGAAGGGGGTCCGGTACCTCCTTACGGAACTGTTCGAATGGAGCGGCCCAATGGACTGACCGTTGGAAGATAGTCAAGGAGTTCACTTCATCTTGGATCTCGGGTCCGATCTGCATGCAGCTCGCACCATTTCCGATGATCGCCACGTTTTTACCCGCAAGGTCAACTTCGTTCGGCCAGCGAGCCGTATGCCACTTCTCTCCTTCCCATTCGTCAAGGCCTTCAATATTTGGGAACACGGGGGGATTAAATATCCCTGCAGCACTGATGACAACGTTTGCCTCAACTTCTTCCACTACGCCATCGGCGAGTCGGAGCATCGCACGCCACTTCTGTTGATCAGGTTGGTATTCGATGCGCTCAACGTCGGTTTCGAATCGGATGGAGTTTCGAACGTCGAAGCTGTCACATACGTGTTCCAAATAGCCGTGTAGCTCGTCGCGCAGACAGAAATATTTTTCCCAGTCGTATGGGGCAAATGAATACGAGTAAAGGTGATTTGGGGTATCTACGCCTGCGCCCGGGTAACGATTCTCCCACCAGACTCCACCGACTGTTGAGTTGCGTTCTACGACTTGAAAATTGATACCGAGCATTTGAAGGTTGATCGCGGCGCACAGACCTGAGACACCTGCGCCAATGATTAGAACACTGAAGTCATCAGGGGACGCGACGGGCTCATGATCGAGGAACTTAACTTGACCGAGTTGCGCGGCTGTGAATTGACCATATTCGGCAGGAACCGGTTCGGCCATCGAGACGCTGAGCATCCGGACGATCAGGTCCTCATCGGGTTCAGGAAGAGCAACTGGACGACCTTCTCTCCAGGCCAATATGGCTTCAAGGGCTGACTCGCGGACTTCCTGCTGGTGTTCGGCAGCTAGCCCGCCCGTGTCGTTGTCGCCTAGCCCTGGTTGGCGCTTGGGTAAATAGGGTTCTTCTAGCCAGTGAAGTTCACCCGTTAGTTGGACCAACACCATCAGCAAAGTAGGGATGTTCGCAACTTCGATGGCTTGGGCAAAGATTTGTTCGTCAGGTTTCGCGTTCATTCTGATTTACCAGGATCTCCAAGGTTCTATGCAATCAAGATATCTCTTTGAGAGACAGCGAGGCGGAGGTCTTCGTTGAGAAGTGGAATCGGACCGACATCAGCGGTTATGGATCGCCACGCGTTTCTGTTTTCGTCTCGTGTGTCGAGAAAAGTCAGCTGAGGTGCGTCAGACTTCTCCTATGACGACATCAAAGGTTCAGTTGGTGGGATTCGTTGGTCTTGGAGCTATGGGAGGACCAATGTGTGCCAATTTGGCGACCAAATCACCTGTTCCGGTGTGCGCGTACGACCTGAACTCCGCCGCGGTGTCAACAGCCGTCGAAAAAGGTGCCGTAGCGGCGACGGACCTAGAAGATATTGCTAGAGCCGAAATGGTTTTTGTATGTGTGCCCGGAGAAGCAGAGACCAGGTCAGTTTTCCTCGATGAGGGCGGTTTGTGTGAGCATGCTCGCGAAGGGACAACATTCATTGATTGCACTACAGCGACCGTTGATGTCAATCGTGAGGTCGCCGAGACGTTGCGCTCGCTGGGTTGTGAATTTGCTGATGCTCCCGTAGCGCGTGGAGTTCCCAATGCTGTAGACGGGACACTGTCCATCACGGTTGGTGCTGATCCAGAGGTCTTCGACCGGATTGCTCCATGGTTGGGTTATATGGGTTCCGACGTTGCATACTGTGGTCCGGTCGGAACCGGGACGGTCATGAAACTCATGAACAACATGGTGCTATTTGAAAATGTGTCTGCTTTGGCAGAAGCGATGGCAATAGCAACGCGTGCGGGGGTCGACCGTTCTCAAGTATTTGACCTATTGGGTCAAGGCTCGGCGGATAGTTTCGCTCTCCGGCGGCACGGAGCGTTTATGACTAGTGGCGATTATCCCGACGATCGTTTTCCTACGAGCTACTCGGCAAAAGACCTTGATTACGCTTTAGCGCTGGCGAGCGATCTAGGGGTTGACGCGGCTGGTGCGCGCCTAGTGAGAGAGCGTTTTGCAGAAGTGATGGAACGTGGCTTGGGTCACTTGTATTCACCAGTCGTCTACGAATTGTTTGAAGATAAATGAGCGACTTAGACAGGGAGCTGGTAGATCGAGCCGCACAACTTGCGGACAATCATCTTTTCCCCTCCGCTCTGGAGGTAGATGCTTCAGGGGTTGTTCCTTCGCTACAACTAGATCTTGTTCGGGACGCTGGGTTTCATGGCCTTTTCGCTCCAGTCGAATTCGGCGGATTAGGCGCTTCTCCTGAAACTCAGTGGGCTGTTCATGAATCGTTGTCAGGGGGTTGTTTGACCACCAGTTTTGTATGGGCTCAACATGCGGGACCCAGCAAAGCCGCAATCGAAACGACTGGACCGATGCGTCAACGCTGGGCAGAGGCTTTAGCCACAGGAGAGTCAAGAGGTGGGGTGGCGTTCGCCCACTTGAATCGTCCCGGTACCCCTGTGTTGTTGGCAGAGCCTAGGGCCGGCGGGTGGGAATTCTCAGGTTCTGCCCCCTTCGTTACCGGGTGGGGTCACATTGACGTTGTGTTGACTGCTGCGCGTCACAACGACTCAGTCGTGTGGGCGATGCTCGACGCGCAGGATTGCGAAACAATTTCTAGTCGACGGCTGACACTGGCAGCTATCGATTCAGCTGTCACTGTTGAGTTGTCCTTTGACAAACATCCGGTAGCAGAAGCATCGGTGATCTCTGTTGAGAACTTTGCCGAGTGGACAGACCGTTATCGCAAAGGGCTGCGTGCAAATGGTTCAAATCCGTTGGGAGTGGCGGCTCGGGCAGCGAAGTTGTTAGGCCCAAGTCTCTTAGACGGGCAACTAATCGATGCAAGGGACCGAATTAACGCGGCGACGGTTGAGGAGTTACCTGCAGCAAGAGCTCTTTTGGGAGACCTTTGTGTCCGAGCTACTTCTGCTTTGATTGCAAATGTTGGAGGATCTGCCCTATTTATGGAACAGCAGGCTCAACGACTTGCCCGAGAGTCTTTATTTTTGTTGGTACAAGGGCAGACACCTGAGATCAAAGAGCACCACATGCGGCTATTGACCGGCAGTGCGGATCTCGGCAAGTAAGTGGTTGCAAATAGTTAACGATCTGTAGCCGGCGACGCCATTATCTCTGAAGTGACATAGTGGTGTGATGGTCTCATCAGTGGAAACTGCAACCGGCCCGATTGATGCCTCGGATCTGGGTCGGGTGTTGATGCATGAGCATGTTTTCGTAATTTCGACCGAAATTCAGCAGAACTACCCTCAGGAATGGGGGGAAGAGCAAGATCGAATTGATGACGCTGTTTCTAGGCTAAACGAACTTAAAAAGAGCGGGATTGACACCATTCTTGACCCGACAGCTATAGGTCTCGGTCGTTACATACCTCGGATTCAACAGGTTGCTGAGCAAATCGACTTGAAGATCGTTTGCGCTACTGGTCTATATACCTTCAACGAATTACCTCATTACTACCGTCGGCGAAACACTTCGGGTGTTGATGCTCTCACTACGCATTTCGTTCAGGATATTGTCGAAGGTTTCGCTAACACCGGCGTCAAGGCTGGGGTAATCAAGTGCGCGACCGATAAGCCGGGGCTGACGCCCGACGTAGAGCGAGTGTTACGAGCATGCGCTCAAGCCCACCGCGAGACTGGATGCCCTATCACCACGCACACGAATGCAGAAACTGAGCGCGGCTTAGATCAGCAAAAAATTTTTTTGGAAGAAGGAGTTGATCTCACCCGGGTAGTGATCGGTCACTGCGGAGACACAAACGATCTTGATTACCTTCAAAGACTCCTCGACGCTGGCAGCATCTTGGGAATGGACAGATTCGGCATCGACGGGTACCTGACCACGGACCAAAGAGTCGAGGTTGTTGCGCGGCTATGTGAAAAGGGGTTTGCTGAGCAGCTGGTGTTGAGCCATGACGCTTCGTGCTACATCGACTGGATTGAAGGAGAAGTGCCACTGGCTCCGCTGCCGAATTGGCACTATTTGCACATCAGTAGGGATGTGATTCCCGCGTTAATGCAGGCTGGTGTTTCTGAAGAGCAGATAGACACCATGTTGGTTGACAACCCTGAAAGATTTCTTGGGTCACAAAATCTTGGTGGGTACTAGTCTCCACCCATGAGTGAACTTCAAACTGGTGATGAATTTAGCGACGTTGTTCGGGTCACGGATGAAATGTCGCCGCCCCACCTTCCCAACAAAGTGCTTTCGACTCCTGACATGGTGCGTTTGATTGAGGGCACATGTTTATTCGGTGTTCAGGACCAGCTTCCAGAGGGACAAACGACGGTTGGGATCCATATCTGCGTCAGCCATTCAGCGGCAGTTGCTTCTGGCGAGGAAGTGTTGGTTCACGCTCAGTTAGCGGAAATAGACCGCAAGCGTCTCGTGTTTAATGTCAGAGTCACTCACGGCGAGGTGTTGGTATCTGAAGGCACCCACCAGCGTTTCGTTGTGGGCTAGCGCAGCTTCGGTTTACGGCTCGATAACTATTTTCCCAATAGATGTTCTATCCATGAGGCTCCGCAATGCTTCTGCAGCTCCGTCGAGGCCGTAGGTGGCCGAGATATGAGGCCGCAACTGTCCATCCGCAACCCATTGCAGCAAATCTTCGGCAATTTGGTTAGCCAATACTGGGTCTCGGGCTGTCATAGCGCCGTAGAAGACCCCCACTATCTGGCAACTTTTGAGCAGCGTTAGGTTGAGAGGGATGGACGGAATTCCGGCGGTGAACCCGATTACTAGAAAGCGGCCTTCCCATCCGATTGCACGCAGTGCTTGTTCGGCGTAGTCGCCACCGACGACGTCATAAATGACGTCGACACCGGCTCCGCCGGTCAGCTCCTTAGCGCGATCTTTCAAGCTTTCTTCTGCATAGTTGATCGTCTCGTCAGCCCCACGTTCCCGACATAGATCGAGTTTCTCCTCTGTGGACGCCGCAGCAATTACTCGAGCGCCCATGAGCTTGCCAATCTCCACCGCTGACAGACCTACATGACCCCCCGCGCCTAGAACTAACAGTGTTTCGCCTTCTTGTAGATGTCCTCGTTCTTTGAGTCCGTAGTAAGTCGTCCCATGTGCGTAAAGCAAACCGGTTGACTCTGCGAAACCTACGCCATCGGGTAAAGGTCTTACAGATGCTGCTTTGGCGACTGCCAGTTCTGCGTAGCCCCCTACCGAACCTAAGCCGCACACCACGCGTGTGCCTACCTCCAGATCGTCGACGCCTTCTCCTAGAGATGTCACAACACCGGCTACTTCTGCACCAGGGACATACGGAAGGTCTGCTTTGAACTGATATTTGTCTTCCAGCATCAAAGTGTCGGGGAAAGTAACTGGGGCCGCTTTGACTTCAATGAGGACTTCTCCGGGCCCGGGGCTCGGGTCTGGGACCTCGGCCACTACTAAATCTTCTGGTGGCCCAAACGCATTGCATAAAACTGCTCTCATGCCGCCAAGACTAGATGGGTGTTGCGGCGCGTGCCTGAGGATCTGAGCAGTAATCCATATGAGGGGCAACGGTCAGAAGGCCAGTTCAGACAGTAAAGGTCCTGATTTCGGTGAAAAGCCAGTTGCTGTTAAGAGTTTAGGAGCCAGCTCCGTAGACCTCGGCTTCGAACCATTCGCGGAACTCTTCATCTCGGGTGCTTTTCCATAGGTCCCAAGTCTCTTTGCCGACAGGAGAAAGGAAAGCGCCGAGCTTAATTAGCTGCATGCGCATGTCAACGTGTACTCGACCTACCAGGCCCTCTTTCCAAGCATCGTAGGTGTCGAAGAGATCAATGAGATCTGCACCTAAAAGGTTAAGGGCACGAAAATACTCTTCTCCCTGTAGTTCCTCGTTAGACCAGTCCTTGATGAGAAACTGACTGAAGTTGGGGTCGCGCGAAATGGCGAAATATCGATCGTACAGACGGTCTGTCAAGCCGTGCCCAAATTGTGTGCGACTGTGTTGAAGTGTCTGCCGGGCTTCGGCACCGATAAAGACAATCGACAACGAAAGTATTACTGCTTCTACGATTTGAGCCCAGTTGGCGATCTGATCGAGTGTCAATGGAGGGTCCTAGATATGAGGGCTAGGTGCGGCTTCGTCGTCGCAGAACCTGACGAGAGCCGAGATCGATAAGAAGGAACAAAACCGCACCAATCGCGAGTTCCGTCCACCCTCCACCATTCGCCACGATGAACAAGGCAACTAGCGCTGCTACGAGGGGGCGAGTTAAATAACGCACAGTTTCAGTGAACCATGACCTGAGCACGAACACGGGGATAGCCCTAGTCTTTCGTGATGGACACTTCTCGTTTTCCTTTAATGCCCGGGTCCTCACCGATGCTAATCACCAGTAGCTCAGGTGTCTGGCTCCAGACAGCAGACGGACGTCAAATCCTCGACGCTGGGGGCGGAGCGATTGTGACCAATATTGGCCATGGGCGGCCCGAAATCGCTTAGGTAGCTTCACATGCTCTTGAACGCCTGGACTACGTGGTGCCGGTGTTCGCCACCGAAGCCCGGGTTGCCCTAGCTGAAGAAGTAAGTGATAACTGGCTACCTGACCCTTCTTGGAGATCTGTGTTTGTGAGTGGTGGTTCAGAATCAGTAGATGCTGCTATCCGAGTCGCTCAACTTCACCATGTGGCTTGCGGGCGATCGGAACGACACAAAGTCATTGGAAGGGACGTGTCTTATCACGGTGCAACTTTGGGCGCGTTGTCAGCTGGTTTGCATGACCGGAGGCGCAAGGGCCTGGAACAAGCTCTCCTATCTATGCCGAAAACGAGTCATTACGATGCTGAAGAGTTGGAGAAAGTCATTGAGCTAGAAGGGCCGGATACCATCAGCGCGTTCATTGGCGAGCCAGTGATCGGTGCCGCTGCCGGTGCCTATGTTCCCCCCGATGATTACTGGCCTCGAATATCAGAGATTTGTGCTCGGCACGACATTCTGGTGATCGCTGATGAAGTCATGACCGGATTTGGTCGACTGGGGACGACGATGGGTCACGAGGCACTCCAGTTCACTCCAGACATCATCGCTGCTGGCAAAGGGCTCGGTGGAGGCTACGTTCCTATCGGGGGCGTCTACTGTCGACCCGATGTCGTAGCACCGATCGCAGAAACTGATCTGGCGTTAATGTTCTACACGTTCGCTGGTCACGATCTTTGTTGTGCAGTAGCTAAAAAGGTCTTGGAGATAGTACGGGCGGAAAATCTCATCGATAGAGCGAAAATCATGGGTGAGATATTGCGGGAGCGTCTCGAACAAGAGTTTCAAGACCATCCCAATGTGGAAGAAGTACGCGGTCGAGGGCTTCTGCAAGGGCTAGGTCTGGTCGCAAACCGCGATACAGGGGAGCCTTTTCCTCGCTCCGCAGGATTCGCCGATTCCGTGAGCGGGATCGCTCTTGAGAGCGGGGTGTGGATCTATCCGTCGGGCTCAGGAGTTTTCGATGATGCCGTCATGTTCGGTCCTCCATTCATTGTGGAAGAGGACCAGATAGATCAAATGGTCGCAACTACTCGACATGCCATAGACGAGGCTGCCGCCGCGTTGAAATGACCGTTATTTATTCAGGTGGTTCGCAAGGAACGGTTTCCATCTGAGCAGGGGCCACGATTTCTAGGGCTTCGAAATCTGCTGAGCAGCCAATTTCGTTATGCACCATTCCAGGGGGAATAGACAATGCAGCGCCAGCAGACACCCTTTCAGATCGTCCCCCTTCAAATTCCAGGTCGACCCATCCGTTCAACACGTACACAAATTGGAGATCGCATTCGTGATAGTGCCAGCCAGTGGTGTCCATCACGTCCGTAGCTCTCATCACTTGAGCGCGATATTCACCATCTGTTAGATCACTCAATCCGGTGTCGCGATATTCGAAGAAAGAACGTCGACCAGTTTTCCCAAACTGCGCGTCGGCTAGTTGTTGACAGAGCAACTCAGTCATTGAAGTGGATTTCATGAGGTACCTCCAGTTGTTCTAGTTGATCACAACTGAGCTCTTCACACCCGCAAAAGTCGTTGATGTTCCATCAATAGCTCTGTGTCGCCAAATGTTTCGAGCTCTGCATGGGTTTTGCGATTCCACACAAAAAGAAGTAGGTCACTTGCGGATCCGCGAGCTGCAACATCTCCTTTCCCATGGGCTTTCTCGACCTCAATCCCTTCATTTCGTCGAGTAATCATCCATTCGCCATCCGCGTCCGTGGCATGCAGATGAACAGTTCCATTTCCTGCGAACGCATCAGGCAGCCGTTCGGCAACAAAGAAGTCGTAGAACTCGTCTATCCCATCAACAGCTAGTTCGGCGTTGATGGGATTCGTATCGGCGTGCACCGCTTCTATGTCCCACCGGTGCATCACTGCTTCTTGAGTCATTCTCCGCATCCAAAAAGCTGCTGTCTTGATTGAACGGCTAGTTGTCCAAATTTCGTCATCTGGTAGGTGCCTCCACACAACTTCGGCTAAGTATTCGGAGTTTGATTTGAACCACTCCGAGAGCTTTTTCGTGTCGGGATGATTGGCCGGGTCGTTCGCCCATCCCGCTACTCCGTTGTCGCTGAGTGGCGCATTCTGAGCAATTGATTGCGCGACAAATGAGAAAACTGATCCCACATGAATGATGGCGTCCTTTGCAGTCCAGTCTTCGATATGCGGCACCGGGCCTTGCGTGTCTTCGCTCGCAAGTGCCGTTATGCGCTCGGTGGCGGCTTCAAATTGTTCTCTATAGAGATGTGTCCTCATTTGATCTCCTTTTAGGAACGGGTCAGGTAAAGATTCCACTTGATATCAGGTCCGCTGCCTCATCGGAGGTGCGTCCGAGAGTTTCGGTAAGTACTTCGTAGAGATGTTCGCCGGCCGGTGGAGCGGCCCAGCGAGCAAACCCTGGAGTTCGGGATAAGTGAATTGCTGAATCCTCTATCCAGACCTTGTCATGATGGGGGTGTTCGACTTGACTGAACGCCTTCCGGTGGTTCAACTGTAGGTCCTCCACCACTTCGGGCGCATACAGCACTCGGTGCGCAGGAACTCCCAAATGCTGTAGCTGTGCTTCGAGTGATACCCCATCTTTGTCCGCAGTCCATTTGGAAATAAGCCCATCTATTTCTTGCTGCCGTTCTCGACGTTGGGGCTCGGCCAACGACGCCAATTGTGTCTCTCCCAACGCCTGACTTAATGATTCCCAGTGTTCCTGTGTTTCGCAGGCGATCGCGATCCATTTGTCGTCTCCTAGTACCGGGTAGGCGCCATGCGGACAGAAGTTCGCGTCGCTATTACCGATCCTGCTTCCTTCAACTCCGTTAACCGCATCATCTAGAAAGGCCGGGCTGAGCAATTGCGCTGCTGCCTCCATCTGCGAATAATCGATGTGCTGGCCGCGTCCGGTACGTTCACGTTGTTCCAGAGCCGATAGCACTAATGCGACCGTTAATCGCGGTGAGATGTAATCGGAATAAGCGCCGAAAGGGCCACATGGCTGCCTGTCGGGCCACCCACCGAAAGGAAAGAACCCCGCAACTGCGGCACCTATGTTTCCAAATCCAGAGATCTCTCTGATGGGTCCGGTTTGCCCCATTAATGATGTGGACACCATGATTAATCCAGGGTTGAGTTGTTCTAAATGTTCGTAGCCAAGACCCATCCGATCGATCACGCCAACTGAATATGACTCAATTAACACGTCTGCCCATTGGACGAGTTCTTCCATAATTTGAACCGATTTGGGGTCCCTCAGATCAATCGCTAACGATTTCTTTGACGCGTTAATACTCAAGTAGCTCAGTGAGTTGTCGGCACCGGCTTCATTGTCAACAAATGGTCCTGCACCTCGCATTATGCAGGGCTTGGTCTCAGATTCGATTCGTAATACTTCTGCTCCGAAATCCCCCATAATGCGAGATGCGTATGGGCCTGCTATCGCCCAGGTCATGTCAAGAACCTTTACCCCTTCCAGAGGGTCCGTTTCTTTGCGCGCATCCTTGTCCGGCAGAGAAGGCGGAGTCCCTCTGTCTGCGAATGTGTGTTCGTTGAGCTTGGGTGGAGCCACTGCTGTGCTCAATTGAGCGTCGGTCAGTCGAGCTATTGGCCCTGGAAACCTTACGCCGTTGATGTCAGTCCAAAAATTGCGTTCGGCGGCGTGATCCATGTCGAGCAGTTCGCGCGTGGTGGTTATGGGTCCTAGTAGGAGGTTGTGCTCTAACGCGCCGGCCAACAGCTCGGCTTTAGTTTTTGTTTTGGTGAATTCGTTTATTACCTCCGCGCCGCGGTTGAGAATTCCTGGCGCTTCAGGGTCAGATAAAAGTTGTGTCCCGAATCCGATCCAATCAACGCCACGGAATTCGTCTGGGCACATTCCTTCGTCATCCATCCATTCGAATAGTCGCGTGTTGTACGGACCAACGGTCGGACCCACTAGAAAGACAATAGACACGTATCCGTCCGCAGCTTGGTAGACAAGTTTGAGGGTTATAGGTCCAATCTCTGCTCCTCCGGAAAGACGTCGGGTGCTTGGGACTCCAGCAAACGGGTACAGCATCTGATATTGCGAAGCGATCAAATAACTGTGTTGCGCAGCGACATCGACGTGTTGGCCCAAGCCAGAGGATTCGCGTTCTCTGAGTGCAAGCAGCACCCCGCATAGAGCGTCCGAAGCGGCGAAGTGCCAAGTTTGCGGCAACGACAGCCGAACCGGTGCCCTATCTCGGTCGCCGGTGATGCCCATAGTTCCGCTAGCAGCCGTGTTAATGATGTCACTAGTTGCCCAATCGGCTTTCGGGCCAGTCGCACCAAACCCGGAGATGGAAGCCGTCACTAGATGAGGGTGTTTGCTGCGAAGCGAGGCCAAATCGACACCCGAAGCCCCCGAATCAATTACTGCGTCCGCTGTTGAAGCCAGTTGCTCTAACTGTTGGAGATCTCGCTCGTCACCAAGATCAAGCGTAAGAGATTGTTTGCCTCTGTTGTAGGCCCAGTGAGTTAATGATTTCTCCGGGTCGGCAGTGTCTTCCGCATACGGGCGTTGACGTCGCGCTCGTTGACCTCCTGGCGGTTCAATCGCTATGACTTCGGCACCGAGTTGGGCCAGAATCATGCCGCAGAAGTGACCTCTATCATCAGTTAAGTCAAGAATTCGAAATCGACTAAGCATCCTTTTGCTCCCTTGCTCATTATGAACAACTCCCCGCGGGTAAGCATTTGCGTTTGGTGGACGCTAGCTAAGTAGCGACTCTCTAATCCAATGGGAGTGCGTAGGTTCCTTGACCAACAGACACCTTTTTGGCCTGTTCTTCGTCACACCACAGCGCGACGGTCCCCACAAAGCTGCGGCGACTTCTGCTTTCTAGTTGAGCGCGAGCAAATAAGCGTTCACCCTTTGCGGGTCTGAGGTACCTGATCGAAAGTTCACTGGTCACGCTCATCTCTTCCATGTGTCCGATGGCTGGGTAGGTCAGAAACCATAGAGCTGCATCCGCCAGCCGGAATTGGTCGGGTCCGGAGATATACCCTCCGGGGCGCCGCGCTATGCCGCTCATGTCGTATTCAGCTAACACGAAGTCATCGCCAATATCTAGGCAACGACTGCCTAATTCAGGGAAACAATCAGCGACGAACGCGTTAATTGCTTCCGCCTCAACATTTTCGGACATTTCATGACTCTAGGTCATGCGAGATTTGTCCGCCTGACCTGAATGTCTGGTCCGAATGGACCGTAACAAAGCAGTAACTCGGGTAGCCGACTGACCTGGTGACACCGGAAGATAACCGTCTGAATTAACCGAGATTTTCCTTAAGGTCGCTTAACATTCAGAGGTACACCTTTTAACGAACTGCGGGGCAGTTATGGATTTTCAGAACCTTGATCGTCGTTTTCAACTGATGTTGCCGAGTGGCCCTATTCTGCTGATCTTTCTAATTTTCGCCCCGTGGCATCAGTTCGGCAGTGGACCTTACGGAATCTCTTCTTCAGCCCTTCAGGCCCCTAATGCCCTATTAGGGATAGTTGCTCTTCTCACGGTGGTTATNTCTTTACTCATTTCGTTTGCTCAGGTCCTGGGCAGNGACAAGCTNCCTGAAAGCCCCCAAGGNAANAGNTGGGAGGAAGTAGTTTTCATCGTTAANGCGATCTTGTTGGCATCTCTGTTGCTGAAGCTAATCCTCGAGACATCCTGGNTGGGGTGGGGTGCGTGGGGATGCATCATNGCNGGNGNCGTNCATTTCTACGGCGCATACATTGGCAAGAAGAGCGGGTCTACCAATCCGAACCCCAATCCATAAGGTCATCAAGATCAAACCCGGGAAGTTCCGCTGCGCAATCGAAGATGCTGGCAATAACCGGAAGCATCAACCGGGCCATGGCTTCGTCTTCTTCGAATGAATATTCGTCAATGGGCGCGGACAGCAGTTGGATCAGTTCCGCATCGGACAGATCTTCAAGTGCGCACTCGAATAACGCTGAGTCAACTTCGGCTTCTTGGGCCATTCCAATAGCGGCAAGTTTTCTCAGGTCGACACAGTCATCCATTGATTGAAAAAATGGGGATGCTATTTCCGGTGGAAGTTCGTCAGAGGTCAGCCAAGCACTTCCTGAGGCACTCAACACTTCTACTCCGACGCGATCGACGAGTCGGTTGCCGACGCATTCAGCGTCAGATGACTCAAATCCCACGTCACCTAAGCCCCCGTAATTCGACACAACGCCGGTAGAGACAAACTGATCGATAAATGCACGCTCTTCATCAGGTCTGCCATCTGAAGACCCCGACACTGCCTTAAAAATACCGAACGCCGCGCCACAGACCAAAAGCGTGACAACGACAGCTAATCCAACTAGTTGTTTACGTTCCTCACTGCTTTGCTCACCAGAAGAACCAGCGCTCAAGAGTTGTTGTTTGAGGGCATTGAACTCTTCCTCGTCAATTTCTCCTGCATCTCGCAGCGCAATCAATCGTTCCAGGTCTTCAATTTCTGACGACATTGGTAAGACACTCCTGTTCGAGGCTGTTCGCGGGTCCTTCTAATTACATCATTTCTGTTCAGAAATGCGAAGCAATGAAGTTCTTTGTTATTCGAACGCTTTGAGCAACGTGGGAGCACACCTGGGAAATTTCTCGAATCGCAAGTAGTAGGTACAAGGGCTTTAGCGCAATAGATTTCTACTGGTACCAGAGAGCAAAGGTTAGAAAATGAAATTTATTCAAGTTATGGAACAAACCGGCGATATGGACGAGGCACGAGCTGAAATTGAAGGTTATTTCGACAATGCTGACAACGAGACGAAGGTCAAGAAGTTGATCCTGTGCGAAGACCGCGACGTCCCGGGCAAGATCGTAACCATCGTCGAGTTTGAGTCCTGGGAGACCGCTAGTGACAACAATGATCTTGACGCCACCCAAGAGGGGGCGGCCGAAGCTCAGGCCACGACAGACATCACTTACCAAAATCTTGACGTGCACCATGAGTGGGTTCGCTGAGGCCATTGCAGAACTTTTCGGAGGCGATCACCAAGGGCTTGGCAATGGCAACCGAAGTAAGATCGCGACATGGCTGACTTAGAACTTTACGAACGGCGAACCTACGACGTACACGTCGGCGAGATGAGCAAAGTTCTTGAGTTGTATTCGAGCCAGGGGTGGCCTGCGCTCGAAGCGGGCGGTCATTCAAAGTTTCTCGTCGGGTATTTCGTTTCCGATACGGGGCCGCTGCATCAACTGATCCATATTTGGCGTTTTAGTGGCGACGTTGAGCGTCGAGACTTTTGGAAGAATCTGTTCGCGGACGAGGACTTCATGGCGTTTGCGGTTCAACTTCGTCCGTTGCTACATAAGCAAGAAATTCAACTAATGCAATCTGCTCCCTGGGGTCCAAGACCCTAGAGGCCAAAAAAGATCGCTCAGTGCGTAAAGAATTTGTCCGCTGGCATTCTTTTCTTGCCATTCGCCCCGTAAGGTCAAGGGGTACAAAATCTTCTTGTACACGCTAAGAAAGAAATTGAGGGCAATCAATGCCACAAGGAACAGTGAAGTTCTTCAATGCTCAGAAGGGCTTCGGATTCATCTC